>NC_008268.1:3982000-4286000 GCF_000014565.1 Rhodococcus jostii RHA1
GTAGTATCCGTGTGCTGTCTGCAATCCCAGCAGACCCTGATCGAGGAAGTTCTTCTCGATGTAGTGGGCATTCCGGAGCATCTGCTCGTCGTTGTTCACATGTCCCCAGTGGTCGAGCACATTGAACACGGTGGTCATGCCGATGACGTCCATCAACCCCAATGGGCCCATGGAGCAGCCACGATTGACGATCATGTACGTTCGGTCGACGTCCTCGGCTGTTGCGACATCGTTTGTCACGAGAGTCTGTGCGGCATTCAGCAGGGGAACGAGCCAGGTATTGATGGCGTACCCATTCTGCTGCTTCTGTATCGGGACGGGGACCATGCCGATTTCGATGCCGAACTCGGTGGCCGCGATCAACGTATCTCGCGCGGTTTCCGGGTGCGCCATGATCTCGACGGCATTCAGTTTCCAGATGAGATTGGCGAAGTGCAGCGCGCAGTATTTTTCCGGACGTCCGGTCGCTGCCGCAAAGTCCTGCGGCAACAATGTCGACGAGTTCGTCGCGATCATCGTGTGTTCGGGGAGGTGCGGTGCCATGGTCTCGTAGACGCTGGTCTTCACGTCGGGCCTCTCCGATACCGCTTCGATGACCAAGTCTGCATGCTGAACGGCCTCGGAAATGTCGGTGCTGTAGGTCAACCGTTTCCGGGTCTTCGCGATGTCCTCGTCGCGGCGACGTCCACGCGGTAGATGTCGGCGTACATTTCGTGCGCAGCACGGCAATTGTCGATGGCCTTCTGGTGTAGGTCGTAGACGACAACGTCCTTTCCCTTGAACGCGCTGTGCCATGCAATCTGCCCGCCGAGGACACCTGCGCCCAATACGGTGACCCGATTCAGGTCGGACATAACTTCTCCGTTCGTGTTCGGTGATGCACATTTCTGATGTGCGATAGGTGCCGTCTCACATCGTCAGTGACGGCGTGCTGCGGACGGGGTCGAGGACTTGGTGGAGAAAGGCGAGCTGGTCGGCCAGTGCCTGCTGCTGCCACGGCCCCTGGTAGACGTCGAAGTGATCGACGGGGTACTCGCGTAGTTGCGCGAGCGGACCGGCCTTCGCGGCGGTCCGGCGCGCGGCGTCAGGCGGCGCGATGCGGTCGCGTGAGCCGACTTGCACCAGGATCGGGCAGGTGAGACGACGGGCGAACGTAGTGGGCCGGTTCAACCCGACCTCCAGTGCTGTGCGTGCACACACTTCGTTGCGCCAGGTGGCGCCGGCCATGGAGGTGTAGGCCTCCTCGGCGCCGGGCGTGCTGATGATCGCCGCCGACCCGGGCTGCCCGACCACCGGAACGTGGTGCGGTGCGCGCTTGGTCAGCGCACGGGCGACGTCCCGCAACCCGTGTCCGGTGGCGCGAACCAGCTGGCCGGGTCCGGCATAGCGGGCGATCTGCACCAGGGCGGCCGACCCGTCGGTGGCCGGTGTCATGGAAACGACCGCCGAGATGCGCCGATCCTCCGCCGCGACCGCGATGACGTGACCACCGGAGTACGACGTCCCCCACAGTGCGATCCGGTCCGGGTCGACGCCCGGCAGGCGGCGGGCCGCATCGATCGCGGCACGGTAGTCCTGTCGCTGACGCCGGAACGAAACATCCTGGCGTGGACTGCCGTCCGAGTCACCGAAGCCGCGGTAGTCGAAGACGAACGCATCGATGCCTGCCTCAGCGAATGCCTCGGCGTAGCTCAGCAGGCCGGTGTCCCGGGTGCCGCCGAAGCCGTGTGCCATGACCACGCACGGCCGGCCGGGTTCCCGGTCCGCCGCGTCGGTGGTGGCCGGAACGTGCCAGGCCGCACAGGTGACGCCGTGGCTGGTGAAGGTGATCTCGTTCTTCATCGTGCTCGCTCCGATCACGAGGCCAGCAGAGCCGGCTGGTTGGCGGTGAATCGCAGGTCGGCGTCCTCGATCGGCCCCTCACGCAGCCGCTCGACGTCCTTCTCGTAGGCCATCGCGGCCGTCCACGGGCCGCTGGTGCCTGCACGGGGGAACGCGGCGACCGCACGCTGGACGTATCCGGAGGTGAGGTCGAGCAACGGGACCCGTTCCATGCCCGGATCGGTGAGGACCGGTTCGACTGTGGTGTAGCCGCGCTCGTCCATGTGGTCGAGCAGTCGGCAGAAGTGCTCGCTGATGAGGTCGACCTTGAGCGTCCAGGAGATGTTCGTGTAGCCGAGTGCGAACACGAAGTTCGGTAGGCCGCTGAGCATCATCGACTTGTAGACGGTCGTGTCGGGCGGATTCACCGGCTCTCCGTCGACACTGAGCTGGATCGCACCGAACGCGAGCATGTTCAGACCGGTGGCGGTGACGACGATGTCGGCCTCGAGTTCCTGGCCGGACTCGAGCCGGATCCCGGTTGCGGTGAAACGCTCGATCCGGTCCGTCACGACCGAGGCGTGGCCTGTCGAGATCGCCTTGAACAGGTCGCCGTTGGGCACCATGCACAGGCGCTGATCCCAGGGGTTGTAGCGGGGGGTGAAGTGGGTGTCGACGTCGAAGTTCTTGGGCAGTTGGCGGCGGGCGTTGGCGATCAACAGCTTGCGCATGAGCTTCGGGGAGCGGCGGCAGGCCTTGAAGATCCCGCGGTGCATCATGATGTTCTTGCGCCGGATGATCGGGTAGGCACGCTTCGGGCCGATCAGCTTGTTGAGCGTGTTCGCGATCGCGTCCTCGGCCGGCAGCGAGAGCACGTAGCTCGGCGAGCGCTGCAACATCGTGATGTGCGCGGCGGTGCCGGCCATCGCGGGGATCAGCGTTGCCGCGGTCGCGCCGCTGCCGATGACAACCACCTTCTTGCCGGAGTAGTCGAGCTCTTCGGGCCAGTGCTGGGGATGAACCACTTGGCCGGTGAAGTCCTCGATGCCGTCGAACTCGGGCGTGAAGCCGGCCTCGTGGTTGTAGTAGCCGGTGCCGGAGAACAGGAATCGCGCGGTGATCTGCACGGTCTCGTCGCTGCCGGAACGTTGCGCGGTCACGGTCCAGCGCCCCGCCGACGAGGAGAACTCCGCCGACGACACCCGGTATCCGAATCGGATGTGCTCGTCGATGTGGTTCTCGGTGACGGTCTCCTGCAGGTAGTCCAGGATGATGTGCGCGTCGGCGATCGCCTTCTTGTGCGTCCACGGCTTGAATCCGAAGCCGAAGGTCGGCATGTCGGAGTCCGAGCGGATCCCCGGGTAGCGGAACTGGGTCCACGTCCCGCCGATCGCGTCCTTACCCTCCAGGATCGCGAACGTCGTGTCGGGCCGGCGGGTCTTCAGGTGGTAGGCCGCACCGATTCCGGAGATGCCGGCGCCGATGATCAACACATCGAAGTCCATGGTCTCCACCTCGGGGATTGTCGTGATCGTCACTGGGGTCTCCTGGTCGCTGTCGTGCGAGGTTGTGATGTGTTTCACAGTAGGTCTGCACCCGCGCCCAGCGACATGTCCGCTCGCCTAATCCTTGCCCCCAACTATGTGCGGTAGCACACTCGTTTCATGACCAGCGGAACGACCCCGACTGTGATCGTGGGTCTCATGGGTGATGTCGCCGAGTCGATGCTCGCCGAACTCGATCAGTTCGTCGAAGACATGGACGCCGAGGAGGTCAAGCTGGCCCCAGCGCTGGGCGCCGATGCAGCAATCGCGGCGGAGATGTCGGCAAGCAACCGCGCGAACGTCGCGCGCCTACTCACTACACTCGCACGCCGCGACGGCCGCGCCGCACCGATCGACGTCCCACCGGAGGCGCTGGATGTAGTCCGCACCGTCGTTCGCCGCGGCAGCGACCTCGACGTGATCTTCCACGCCTACCGCCGAGGGCAGAACCTGGTGTGGCAGAGCTTCATCGCGCATGCCGCACGGATCGTCCCACCGGGCCCGCAGCTCGTCGAGTTGTTGGAGGCGTTTTCGCAGCACCTGTTCGAGTACGTCGACCACGTGATCGGCCGTGTCATTGCCGACGCGCAGCGCGAGCGCGAGGAGGTGCTCGGTGGTGCGCTCGCACGCCGTGTCGAGACCATTCGTCTGATCCTCGACGGTGCCCCGATCGACAGTCGCCGAGCCGGCGAACGCTTGGGGTACGAGCTGGCCCGGCGCCATACCGCACTCGTGTTGTGGGCCCAACCGCCCGGCGAGGTGCAGGGCGCGCTGGAGTCCGCCGCCACCAGCCTCGCCCGCGCCGCCGGTGCGCGCCCTCCGCTGACCCTCCCCGCCGGGACCTCGACGCTGTGGGCATGGTTCGGCACCGACTCCGACCCCGCGCTCGACACACTGCGCGACGCGCTCACCCGAGCGCAACCCAATGTCCGCGTCGCGGTCGGCCCCACCCAGCCCGGCATCACCGGGTTCCGCCGCTCACATGATGCGGCGCTGACCATCCAGCGGCTGCTCAGCGGGCATCCGAGCGGCGCGCGCCTAGCGCTCTACCGCGACCTCGAAGTCACGGCGCTGGCAGCGCAGAACCCAGACCGCGCGGCCGATTTCGTCGCAACGACGCTGGGCCCGCTCGCCGCGGACACACCCAGTGCAGCTCGGCTCCGCGAGACCTTGCGGGTGTTTCTCGACGAAGCGGACAACGCACCCCGCGCCGCCGTCCGCCTGCACACCCACCGCAACACCGTCCTGCAACGCGTCGCGCGTGCAACCGAACTCCTCGGTCACCCTCCCGGCGAACGCCGGCTGGCGCTCGAACTCGCGCTCGAGCTCGCCCACCAGATCGGGCCACGGGTCCTCACCCGGACCTGACGAACGATTCAGGATCCCGGGGTCGCGTGCGGACACCGGTCTCACAGGTCGCCGATGACGCCGGGGTGAGCGGACTCGGCCGAAATGCGAACATCCCACGTGGGCTTCGATGTTCACGGGACGCGGTGTGATTGCGGATTGCCGTCGAACGCGACTCTGTGACGGCTACGCTTGGTAGGTGCCGAACGAAGTGATCGACGGTGCACCCGAGCGCGAAGCCGGTCCCGTCCGGCCACCCGGGTATCGCCGCTGGCTTCCGGACCGCTATGCCTTCGGGGGGCTGGTGGTCGCGGTGCTGTTCGTGTGGCTGTCGTTGACGCCGACACTGCTGCCGCGTGGTCCCTTCTTCCAGGGATTGGTCACCGGCGTTTCGGCGGCAATCGGCTACGCCATCGGATTCCTCGGTTCCAAGTTGATCCGCTACCTCGTGCACCGGGAGGCGCCTGCCCGGGTGAAGACAGTGGTGCGCCGGGTGGCGTCGGTGATCGGGATCGTCGGAACCGCGGCGATGCTGGTGTGGTTCTGGGATTGGCAGTCGCAGTTGCGGGCGATCATGAGTGCCGCACCGTTCCCGTGGTTCGGCTATCTCGTCATGGTGATCGTGGCGGTGCTGATCTACGTCGGGTTGGTGGCGCTGGCCCGCGTGCTGCTGCGGGCGGTGTGGTGGGTCGAACGCAAGATCAGCCGGGTGGTGCCGCGGCGGATCTCGGCGACGGTCATCGGTGTACTGGTGGTCGCGCTGCTGTTCGCACTCGTCAACGGCGCGGCGGTGCGGGTGATCATGTCGGGGTTGAACAATTCGTTCGCCGCCGTCAACCAGGAGACCAAGGCCGGTGACGAGCCGCCGACGTCGTCGCTGCGTTCGGGCGGGCCGGACTCACTCGTCACGTGGGATTCGCTGGGTCGGCAGGGCCGTTCCTTCATGTCGCGTGGTCCGACCGTCGACGAATTGTCCACGTTCAATGGCGGGCGGCCCGCGGTGGAGCCGATCCGGACGTACGCCGGGCTCGCCAGCGGCGGCGATTCGATCCGCGAGAACGCCCAACTGGCAGCGGACGAACTCGAACGCGCAGGCGGGTTCGATCGTGCGGTCGTCGGTGTGGCCACGACCACCGGTACCGGGTGGATCAACGAGAGCCTCGCCTCCTCGCTGGAGTACATGTACAACGGCGACACTGCGATGGTCGGGTTGCAGTACTCCTATCTGCCGAGTTGGCTGTCCTTCCTGGTGGACAAGGAGCGGGCCCACCAGGCCGGGGAGGCCTTGTTCGACGCGGTGTACGACAAATGGAAGGTGTTGCCGCCGGGGTCCCGCCCGAAGCTCGTCGTGATGGGGGAGAGCCTCGGCTCGTTCGGGGGCGAAAGTGCATTCGGCAGTGTCGACGACGTCGAGGCGCGCACCGACGGTGTGTTGTTCACGGGACCGCCGAACGCGAACGAGATCTGGACCGACGTCACCACGAACCGCGATCCGGGCTCGCCCGAATGGCTTCCGATCTACGAGCAGGGCGAGACCGTTCGATTCGGTGCGCGGGCGCCGGAGGACCTGCCGCGCCCCGACGCCCCGTGGGGACGGCCACGGATGGTTTATCTGCAGCACCCGTCGGACCCGATCGTCTGGTGGTCGCCGGAATTGCTGCTGAGCGAGCCGGATTGGCTGAAGGAGGACCGTGGATACGACGTTCTCGACAGCACCCAGTGGTTCCCGTTCGTGACGTTCCTTCAGGTGGCGGCCGACATGGCGGTGTCGACGGGCGTTCCCGACGGGCACGGACACACGTACGTCGTCGACATCGCCGACGCGTGGAGCGCAATCCTGTCGCCCGAGGGCTGGACCCCGGCGGATACCGAGCGTCTGCGGACGACGCTTGCGGCGATCGGGGAGGACGGCTGACCTGTTGTGTGGGCCGACGGCTACGGAGCCGCGAGAAAGGTCGTGACAGCAGGGGCGAGATCGGCTGCATTGGTGACGATGTCGAGGTGCCCGCCGGGGTGGAGGTGCAGGGTCGCGTGCGGCAGGAGCGCGTTCATGACATGGGCGTTGGCGACGGGAATGATCGGGTCGTCGGTGCCCGCGACGATCAGCGTGGGCTGCCGGATGAGTGGTAGTACCGGCAGGCTCGTCCACACCGCCCCCGCGAGGAGTTGGTGGAGATAACCGATGCGCGAGCCCGTGTGCGTCTGCTTCCGAAAGATGCGCGCAACGCCCTCGCCGCCGTCGCGGGCCGTGCCGCCGTACAGGTCGCCGGCGATGGCCGCGGCGTAGCCGGTGTCGGTGAACCGTCTCGGAGTCAGCATCTTCGCGAGCACACGCGGGTGGCCGGGAATCATCACGGCACCGGTTCCGGTGGCGACGAGGACGAGTCGGCGGCAGCGCCGCGGGTTCTGCAGGGCGAACTGCTGGGCCAGCGCTCCGCCCCAGGACAATCCGAGGACGTCGACGGCACCGACCCCGATCTCGTCGAGGAGGCGGCTCAGGCCGCACGCGAGCGCGGGAATGGCGTACGGGACCGGTGATGCCGGCGAACCCCCGGTGCCGGGAACGTCGAAGCGGATGATCGGCGCCGCCGGGTCCATCGCGGCGACCAGCGGGTCCAGCACTTCCAGGCCCGCTCCGATGCCGTTGCACAGAACCAGGGGCACACCGGTCCCGCGGCGGATCCGCACCCGGATCCGCCGACCCCCGACCGGAACGACCCTGTCCTCGAACCGGTCGCTCCTGCCGAACAATTCGGTCACGCTCACGTGTAGAGCACCACGACGTCGGCGACGCACACCGGACGCGTTCCGCCGTCGATCTCGTAGGTCAAGCGGAAGACGGCCTCGATGCCGGCCGGTTTCTGCCCGGCCGAGATGACGGACACGGTGACGCGGAGCGCGGAACCGACGGGCACGGGAGCGGGGAACCGCACCTTGTTCAGGCCGTAATTGAGGGCGGCGTGGACGCCGTCGACGGTGAGAACCTCGGCGAGGACGCTCGGCGCCAGCGACAGCGTGAGGTAGCCGTGCGCGATCGTGCTGCCGAAGGGGCCGCGGGCCGCGCGTTCGGGATCGGTGTGGATCCACTGGTGGTCCCCGGTCGCGTCGGCGAACAGATTCACCTGATCCTGCGCGATTTTCAGCGTGCCGGTGGTTCCGATGGTCTGTCCGACGAGATCGAGGAGATCGGTGGGTTGTGTGAGATGCATGGGCATGGATTACCTCTGTGGTGTCGAGCGGGTCAGCTGTGGTGGACGTAGGTGCCCGGGGCGGGACCGAGCGGGGGGAACTGCCGGGCGCCGAGGCCGCCGGGGGCGTCGATGCCGGGTCCGCTGCGCTCGGCGAGCCAGCGGGCGTAGTCGGGCCACCACGAGTCCGGTGCGGTCTCCGCCGCGGTCAGCCACTCGTCCGGGGTCTCCGGGGCGGGCTGCCCGAATCGGAAGGACGCTCGCGGATTGCCCGGCGGGTTCACGAGTGAGGCGATGTGACCGTTCGACGACAGCACGAACCGGGAGTCCTTGCTGCCGAGCAGGCGAGCGCTCCGGTAGGTGGACTGCCACGGGCAGAGGTGGTCGGCGGAGCCGCCGACGACGTATGCGTCGGCGGTCACGGTGGCCAGGTCGACGGGTGTGCCGAGCATGGTCGCAGCGCCCGGCGCCGTCAGCGCGTTGCGCAGTCCGAGCAGGACGAGATCGCGGTGCAGTGCCGCCGCCATGCGGGTTGTGTCCGAGTTCCAGAACAGCACGTCGAAGGCTGCGGGAGCCCGGCCCTGCACGTAGTTGTTCACCCAGTACCGCCAGATCAGGTCGGTCGGACGCAGCCAGGCGAACATCTCGGCGAGGGTGCGGCCGTCGAGATATCCCTTGGCGGCCGAGGCGCGGATGGCGGCTGCGGCGGCGCGCTCGCTCATGACGGCCGCCGCGGTACCGGCCTGGGTCTGGTCGAGGACGGTGACGGCCAGGGTGAGGCCGGCGACGCGGTCGCCCTCGCCGACCTGGGTGAGATGCGCGGCGACCATCGCCGCGAGAATCCCGCCCGAGCAGGTGCCCAGGAGGTGGGCGCTGTCGGTCCCGGCGATGCACTGCACCGCGTCGAGCGCCTCCACGATCGCGGCACCGTACGTGTCGGCACCCCAGTCCCGGTGGCGGGCGTGCGGGTTGCGCCAGGAGATCGCGAAGACCTGCTGACCCTGCTGCAGGAGGTACTCGACGAGACTGCGGCCCGGTGCGATGTCGAGTATGTAGTACTTGTTGATGACGGGTGGGACGATCAACAGCGGTGTGGCGTGGACCTTTTCCGTCTGCGGCGTGTAGTGGATCAGTTCGAAGGTGCGGGTCTGCAGGACCACGGCACCCTTCGTTGCAGCCACGTCCTCCCCGACGGCGAACGCGTCGGGTTCGACCATGGCAGGCACGCGAGGGCTCGACAGTATGTCGCGCACGAACGCCCGGACGCCGCGTGCCGCACTGAGACCGCCGGTATCCACCATTGCCTTCCAGCCCAGCGGGCTGAGAAGTGGATTGTTGGTGGGGGACAGACCTTCGACGAGGTTGTCGAGAACGAACCGCATCCGCTCGTGGTCACGCCAGTCGAGTTCGGCGTCGTCGAGCAGGGCGGCGGCGGTGTGCGATGTCGCGAGATACGCCTGCATCGCCCGGCGCAGGGCCGGATTCTGCTGCCACGCGGCGTCGCCGAAGCGCTTGTCGGCCTTCGCGGGAGATCGGTCCGAGGTGCCGGCGGCAATTGCGCCGAGTTCGCGGGCGAGGGCGCCGCCGAGCCGGGCGAGGGTCCCCGGACGGCCGGCGAGGCTGACCCCGAGGCGGCCCCACGAGCTGTCGGGCAGCATGCGGGCGGCGACGCCGCGGGTTCCGCTGGTGAGGAGGAGGTCGAGGGGAGCGGTGAGCTCGTCGGGGATGGTGGGGAGGGGAGTGTCGCTCACGCTTGTGCTTTCGGTATCAGAGTGCGGCCGGGGCGCGGCCGAGTTCGCGTTTGAGGATCTTGCCGGTGGCGGTCATCGGAAGGGTGGTGACGAATTCGACGGTGCGGGGGTACTTGTAGCTCGCCATCTGCTGCTTGGCCCAGGCGATCACCTCGTCCGCGGTGACCTTTGCGCCCGGCTCGAGGATGACGTACGCCTTGATCTCCTCGCCGTGGCTGTCGTCGGGGACGCCGACGACGGCGGCGAGAGAGATGGCGTCGTGGCCGAGGAGGACCTCTTCGATCTCACGGGGGTACACATTGAATCCGCCGCGCACGATCAGGTCCTTGGCCCGGTCGACGATGTAGTAGAAGCCGTCGTCGTCGATACGGGCGAGGTCGCCGGTCCGGAACCAGCCGTCCCGCAGCACTTCTGCCGTGGCGTCCGGGCGGTTGTAGTAGCCCTTCATGATGTTGTGGCCGCGCAACGCGATCTCGCCGATGTCACCGGCTCCGGTGACGGTGTTCCAGTTCCTGTCGACGAGCCGGGCCTCGATTCCCCACACCGGGACACCGATCGAGCCGGGCCGTGGATCGCCGCCGGGGTCGCTGAACGTCGCGAGCGGTGACGTCTCGGACAGTCCGTATCCCTCGAGGATCTGGACACCGAAGCGGTCGGCGAACCGGGTGAGGATCTCCACCGGCAGCGCGGCGCCGCCGGAGATCGCGAGTCGCATGTTGCCGGCGATGCGGTCGATGTCGGCGGGGTGTTCGTCGAGGGCGCCGAGCAGACCCCAGTACATGGTGGGCACCCCGGCGAATACGGTGATGTTCTCCCGTTCGATGAGGTCGAGTGCGGCGGCGGCCTCGAACCGGGGCAGCAGAACGAGGGTCGCCCCGACCGAGATTCCGGCATTGAGGGTGACGGTCTGGCCGAACGAGTGGAACAGCGGGAGGGTCACCAGGTACCGGTCGTGGATGGCTGGAGTGATGTCGAAGAGCCGGTTGGCGGTCAGCGCGTTGAGCACCATGTTGGCGTGGGTGAGCTCGGCGCCCTTGGGTTTTCCGGTGGTCCCGCTCGTGTAGAGGATGACAGCGGTGTCCCCGGGTTCGCGGACCACGGTCTCGACCTCGGTGTCGCGACCCGCGACGGCCTCCGCGAGCGTTCCACTGCCGTCGATCGTGGCGGGAGCGTCCGGGTCGGCGGTGATGCGGAACATGGTGCGGCAGTGGGGACTCTGTGTGAACGCGGACCGCCCGTACTCGCCCATCGGCAGGTCGGGGGTGCCGTCGTAGCACAAGTACGCCTTGGCGTCCGAATCGGCAAGGTGGTACGCGATCTCGCGGTCCTTGAGCAACACGTTGAGCGGTACGACCACGGCGCCGGCCTTGAGGATGCCGTAGTAGACGACGGGGAACTGGGGGATGTTGGGACAGGAGAGCGCGACCTTGTCACCGGGTTCGATGCCGCACGACATCAGCAGGTTCGCGACCTGGTTCGACCGGGCGTCGAGGTCGGCGTACGTCATCCGTGTGTCGCCGAGAATCAGGGCGTCGCGGTCGGGGAATCGGCGGGCGGAGTCTTCGAGAAGGACGGAAAGGTTGAGCACGGGAAACTTTCTCGTGGTGGGCGGGTGGGAGAAGCGCTACGACAGCGCCGCTGCGGTGGCGGCGCGCACCAGGTCTGCGGTGACCCCGGGCGCGCACTCGCGCAACACGAGACCGGAGTCGGTGACGTCGACGACGGCCAGGTTGGTAATGATCCGGTGCACGACACCGCGTCCGGTGAGAGGCAGGGTGCAGCGTTCGACGATCTTCGGGGCACCGGACTTGTCGCAGTGCTCCATGACCACGATGACTGTGCGGGCGCCGTGCACGAGGTCCATCGCACCGCCCATGCCCTTGACCATCTTTCCCGGAACCATCCAGTTCGCGAGGTCGCCTGCCGCGGAGACCTGCATTCCGCCGAGGACGGCGGTGTCGATGTGGGCGCCGCGGATCATCCCGAAGCTGAGCGCCGAATCGAAGAACGATGCGCCCGCGTTGACGGTGACCGTTTCCTTGCCTGCGTTGATCAGATCCGCGTCGACCGCGTCCTCGTCCGGATACGGGCCGGTCCCGAGGATGCCGTTCTCGCTGTGCAGCGTCACGTCGACCCCCGGCGGCAGGAAGTTGGGGATCAGCGTGGGCAGCCCGATACCGAGGTTGACGTACTCGCCCGGCGACAGTTCTCGGGCGGCACGGGCTGCCATGTCCTCGCGCGTCCAGCCGATCGTCTCGACGATGGTCGTCATGTCAGTCCTTCCTCGCGGCGACGGTGCGTTTCTCGATCTGCTTGTCCTGAGTCCCGGTGTGGACGATCCGGTCGACGAAGATCCCCGGCAGGTGCACCCGCGCCGGGTCGAGGACACCGGGCTCGACGAGTTGCTCGACCTGCGCGATGCAGACACGGCTGGCCATCGCGGCGAGCGGGTTGAAGTTGCCTGCGGCCTTGGCGAAGACGAGGTTGCCTTCGGCGTCGCCGATGCGGGCGTGGACGAGTGCGAAGTCGGCGGTGATCGACTCCTCGAGCACATACTGGCGGCCGGCGAACTCGCGGATCTCTTTCGGCGGAGACGCGACGGCCACCGATCCGTCGGCGGCGTACCGCCACGGCAGCCCGCCGTCGGACACGGGCGTTCCGACCCCGGCGGGGGTGAAGAACGCGGGGATCCCCGCACCGCCGGCACGCAGCTTCTCGGCCAGAGTGCCCTGCGGCGTCAGTTCGACCTCGAGCTCACCCGTCAGGTATTGGCGCGCAAATTCCTTGTTCTCCCCGACATACGACGCGGTGACGCGGCGAATCCGACTGTGGGCGAGCAGGATACCGAGTCCGTGGCCGTCGACGCCGCAGTTGTTGGAAAACACCTCCAGATCGGTGGCGTCACCGGCGGCGATCGCGGCGATCAGCTCGTCCGGGATTCCGCACAACCCGAACCCGCCGACCGCCAGCGACGCACCGGAGGTGATGTCTGCGACCGCTTCGGCTGCCGAACCGAAGACCTTGCGCGTCATCGGCCACCTGCGTTCGCGAGCCCGGGAACGACCGTGCTCTCGATCAGTTCCCGGAGCAGTTCCTCGGCGTACGGCCAGTACCCGTAACCGGCGGCAGGGTTGAGGTGTCCGACCGCACCGAGGTCGACGAGCCGGCTCCCCCAGGCCTCGGCCATTCCGGCGACCCGACGGAATCGGGCCAGCGGATCGTTCGTGCTGGCGGCGACGACGCTGGGGAACGGCAGCCGGCGGCGGGGGACGGGATCCCAACCACCCTGCTCGAGTTCCTCGGGGGTGGGATACCCCGCGGGCAGTGGTTCCTCGAGGTCCGGTGGGGTGGCGAGCAGGGCGCCCTGGATCGGGCGGGTCGACTGCTGCGCCCAGTGGACGGTAATCGCGACTCCCGCACTGTGAGCGACCAGCACGACCGGGCCGTCGATGTCGGCGAGGACGGTGTCGAGGGCGGCGACCCGGGCCGCGAGGCTGAGCTTGTCCCGTTCGAGCGGCGGCACCGTCCGCGCGGTGTCGAGTCTCTCGGCGAGCAAGGTCTGCCAGTGGTCGGCGACGTGGTCCCGCAGTCCGGGCACGATCACCACGGTCGGTGAGGTGGAGGTGGAGGTGGTCACGGTCGGCTCCAATTCTTCGGAGGTGGATCAGGCGGGTGCGGCGGCGAGGGCGGCGAGCTTGCGGCGTCCGGCCGGGTAGGCGCGCTTGCCGAGGATCAGGGCCACGATCGCGACGATGTAGATCAGGGGAGCGATCTGCAGGGCTGTGACCAGGCCGAAGCGGTCGGCCAGCACCCCGACGGCGAAGGGTCCCAGTGCCAGTCCGAGGAGGTTGTTGGCCAGGGTGAGGGTGCCGAAGGCTGAGGCGCGCACCGACGAGTGGGTGAGGTTCGCGACCATCGCGGCGATGGGGCCGGACGAGCCGGCGGAGAAGAAGGCACCGATGCCGATCAGGACCAGTTGGGGCGTGCCGGTCGGCAACTGGAACCCGGCGCCGAGGAAGACGAGGGAGATCACTCCGAAGACCACCGCGGTGGTCCATTTCCGCGCCGGGTCGTTGCGGCTCACGCGGTCGGTGATGATGCCGCACACCACCATGCCGCTGCCGACGAGGAGGACGAAGATCGAGGCCATCGCACCGGCCTTGTCGAGAGCGAGACCGTAGGATCGGTTGAAGAAACTCGGCAGCCACGCCAGAAGCACACCGGCAGTAAACATCTGGAGACCACCACCGATGTAGGCGAACACGACGGCGGGGGTGGTGAACAGGCTCGAGATCGGCGCCCGGAATCCGGCGGGGCCGGGTGCGTCGGCAGGGTCGTCGTCGGCCGCATGCTGAGCAAGTTTGCGTTCGGAGACCAGAGCCCGGAACAGGGCGACGAGCATGAGCCCGAAGACGGCCATCGCGGCGAACGACCAGCGCCAGCCGAGGTTTACGGCGATCACGCCGCCGAGGGCGACGCCGATCACGGACCCGAACGATCCGCCGCCCATGAAGGCGCCGCTGAGCGTGGAGTGCACTCGCGGGGCGAACACGCTGAGAACCACCGCGATGCCGACGCTGCCGTAGGCGGCTTCACCCACGCCGACCAGGAAGCGGGCCCCGAGCATCTGCTCGTAGCTGCTCGCCACGGCGCAGAGCAGTGTGGCGATGCTCCAGAGCACGGCCATCAGGACGAGGCTCTTCACACGACCCCACCGGTCGGCGAGCAGCGACAGCGGAAGGGTGAGCAGTCCGACCATCAGCGCGACGACGCTGCTGAGCGACGCCAGCTGTGAATCGGTCAGTGTCCATTCGGTTTTGAGGAGCGGGAAGACGGCACTGAGGACCTGCCGGGACATGTAGTCCGACAGCAGCAGGCCGAAGGTGAGTGCGAAGACGATCCAGGGGTAGAACCGCGACCGGGAGGCCGGAGCGGTGCTCCCGGTGGTGGTATTCGGGGTGGTGGTGTTCAGGGCGGTGGTGGCAGGCAGTCCCATGAGGCCTCCTATGGCCGTCAGGAGTGATAAAGGGGTGGGGGAGAGAGCCGGCCGTGCTCGTGTGAGCGGCGGTCTGTCCGGCTCTCTCCCCGGCGTGATGCAAATCCCCCGGCGCCGAAAATCAGGCGTGGTGGGTGAAGCCGACCTGTCCGGGACGGCGGTTGGGCGCGTAGCCGAGCTTGGCGAGGGTCTCGTCGGCATCGGCGTAGGTCTGACCGATCCGGTAGATGTCGCGGGCCTCCTTGCCGGTGGCCACCTCGCGGCCCAGTTCACCCGCGACGCGGACCAACTGCTCGACCTGCTGGACGGAGGTCATCTTCTCGCCCTTGCGTCCCCAGATGGTGTCTTCGTTACCGCAACGGGGGTGCAGGCCCATCGCGATCGCCATCGCGTTGACCGGCAGCACGCTGCGCATCAGGGTCTCGAGGGTCAGGCAGGCACCGTCCGGGACTCGCTGGATGAAGTTCATGATGTTGTACGGGTTGGGGCCGTCGAAGCCGCCGCCGATGCCGACCCAGGTCAGGTTGAGCGGACCGGTGTAGATCCCGCGCCGGATGAGCCGCTCGACGGTCTCGAGCTGGGGGATGCTCGAGAGCTGGAAGTGCGGCTGAATTCCTGCCGCCTGCAGGCGACGCAGATGCTCCTCGACCCACGCCGGGCCTGCCGGTACCGTCATCTCCCGGTACGCCTCGGCGAGCTCGGGCCGCTCCATCGAGGTGCCGGCGATGTCGTCGGCGGTCATGAGTTCCATGATGTTCATCTGAGAGGTGTTGATCGCGATCGTCACCTGGTCGGGTGCGGGATCGAGGTCGGCCAGCATGTGCCGCGTGTCGTCCGAGAGCCACTTCGCATCCGCGCCTTCGCCTTCGGGTGCGAAGGAGATCGATCCGCCGACCTGCAGGATCATGTCCGGCACCGCCTGGCGCAGTCCGGCGAGCAACTCGTTGAACTTCGAGAGCCGCTTGGAGCCCTTGCCGTCGAGCTCACGGACGTGGATGTGCAGAACGGTGGCGCCGGCCTCGTAGCAGTCCACTGCCTTCTGGACGTGCTCGTCCATCGTCAGCGGCAGGTCTTCGCGGAAGTCGTCCGGCTCCCACTCGGGACCGTACGGGGCACACGTGATGACCAGCTTCTCCTGGGTCTCGGGGAAGAGGGCGTCGTCGTGGAAGTGCATGGGTGTTCTCCGTTCGAAATCGGATCTGATGAATAGGGGCTGTGAGAATTCAGAAGGGCCGGTCGCCGACGATTCCGGCGCGTTCCATCTTGCGGACGGCCGGCCAGTAGTCCTGGACCGCGTAGTGCTGGGTGGACCGGTTGTCCCAGATCGCCACACTGTTCGGGGTCCACCGCCACCGCACCTGGTACTCGGGGATCGCGGCCTGGCTGATCAAGTAGTTCAGCAGGTTGCTGCTACCGGGTGCGTAGTCGATGCCGTACCGGATGTTCTCGGGGGTGTGGTAGTTGACGAAGTGGGTCGCGAAAGCGTTGACGAACAGGATCTTTTCACCGGTCTCGGGATGCGTGCGCACCACGGGGTGCTCGGCGTCCGGGAACCGCTGGTGCAATGCGTGCCGCTGCTCCGTCGGCTGGGCCGCGCCGAACGACGCCTCGATGCTGTGCCGGGCACGGAGTCCGTCGATCTGCTTCTTCACCGCGTCGGGGAGTTTCGCGTAGGCCTCGGCCATGTTCACCCAGATGGTGTCGCCGCCGACCGGGGGCGTCGCCACACAGCGGAGCACACAACCCATGGGCGGGTTCTCCCGCCAGGTGGCGTCGCAGTGAAAAGCGTTCTCGTAGTGCTCGGCCGGGCTGTCGAGGTCCTTGTAGATCTGCACGAGCCCGGGATGATCCGGGTCGCTGCCCGCGACGGGGTGATCCTCGAGCGGACCGAACCGTTCGGCGAGCGCCACGTGCTCGGCGCGGGAGATGTCCTGGTCGCGCAGGAACAGGACCTTGTATTCGAGCAGCAGTTCCCGGAGTTCGGCGAACAGGGCGTCGTCGCGGGAGGCGTCGCCGAGGTTCACGTCGAACAGTTCGGCGCCGAGGGAACACGTCATCGGTGCCAGCCGGAAGGAACCGGACGGGGAGAGGATCGTGTGCCGTTCGGGTGAATGCGTCAGTTGCGCAGTGTCGTTCATGGTGGTGTCTCCGTCGTGGTGAGAGGTGTCGCGCCGTCAGAGGCGGAACACGGAGGAGCCGATGCTGCGGCCGGACTCGAGATCCCGGTGTGCCTGGACCGCGTCCTCGAGCCCGTAGCTCTGGTTGATCTCGATCCGGATTCGTCCCGCCTCGACGTGGTCGAACAGTTCACCGGCGAGTTCGGCGCGTTCGGCCGGGTCGGCGATGTAGTCGGCGAGCGCGGGGCGGGTGACGAACAGCGACCCCTTGACGGCCAGCTGCATCGCGTTGATCGGAGGAATCGGTCCGGAGGCCGTTCCGAAGCACACCAGCAGACCGCGCCGGGCGAGGCAGTCGAGCGAGGTCTGGAAGGTGGACTCGCCGATGCTGTCGTACACGACGGGGACGCCGGCACCGTTCGTGATCTCCCGAACCCGCTCGGCGACGTTCTCCCGGGTGTAGACGATCACGTGCTCACACCCGTGGGCGCGGGCGATCGCGGCCTTCTCGTCGGTGGACACGGTGCCGATCACGTTGATGCCCAGCAACTTTGCCCACTGCGTGAAGATCAGGCCGACGCCGCCGGCCGCCGCGTGCAGGAGCACGGTGTCGCCCGCCTTCAGCGGGTGGATGCGGCGCAGCAGGTAGGCGGTGGTCAGACCGCGCATCGTCATCGCGGCCGCGGTGTCGAAGCGGATCGCTTCCGGCAGCGGGATCAGCGGTGCGGCCGGCATCACGCGTTCGGTGCTGTAGGCGCCGAGGGGGCTGCCCGTGTAGGTGACGCGGTCACCGACCTGCACGTGGGTCACGCCGGAGCCGACTTCCTCGACGACACCGGCCGCCTCGACGCCCATGCCCGCGGGCAACTCGGCCGGATACAGGCCGGTGCGGAAGTAGGTGTCGGCGAAGTTCAGTCCGACGGCCTCGTGCCGGATCCGGACCCCGTGGGGGCCGGGCTCCCCGACCTCGACGTTCTCCCACCGCATGACCTCGGGTGCGCCGTGCTCGTAGAACCGAACAGCCTGTGCCACTGTACTTCTCCTCGTCGATGTGAAGGCCGCCGCTTCGGCCTCGTGCTGTGATGCACCTAACAGTAGGGTCGCGATGAGGCGCATGCTTATCCCTGCGAGACAGGCGGCGTATCATTTCGGGACATGCTGGAGGCGGTATGAAACCCCTTGCGCGGTACGCGTCACTGAACGGGTACGTAGAGCTGTGCCGGTCGCTCGGACTCGAGCCGGCACCGCTGCTGCGCTCCGCCGGTCTGGACCCCTCCGGGCTCGGCCTCCAGGACCGCTGGATCCCGGCCGCGGCGATCGCGTGGTTGCTCGAGGCGTCGGTAAGCGCATCCGGGTACGACGACTTCGGGCTGCGCCTCGCCGAGCGCAGGCAGTTCTCCAACCTCGGCCCTCTCAGCCTCGTCGTGCGCGAGGAGCCCGACGTCCGCAGTGCCCTGCGCGTCCTGACCAGGTACGAGCACACCTACAACGAGGCGCTGCGGACACGGATGTCGGAGCGCGGCGGTCTGGTGACCTTGCGCGTCGAATTGGACGTGGGCGAGACGACCGAGATTCGGCAGTCGGTGGAACTGGCCGTCGGGGTGCTGCACCGGCTGCTGCGCGGCTTCCTCGGGGGCGGCTGGAAACCGCTCGCCGTCTGCTTCCCCCATCCGGCTCCGCCGGACACGGCGACCCACCGACGCCTGTTCGGGCCGGTGGTGAACTTCGACCACGAGTTCGCGGGCATCGTCATCGAGGCCGGCGACCTGGCTGCGCCGAACAAGATGTCCGATCCACTGCTCCGTCCCTACACCCAGCAACTCCTCGAGTCCTGGGAGCCGTCGGACGACGTGACCATCGTGAGCCGGGTCCGCGAGCTGATCGAACTACTGCTGCCGACGGGCCGCTGTTCCGTCGAGCAGGTGGCTCGCAGCCTGGGTGTGGACCGGCGGACGGTGCATCGCCGCCTCGCCGAGAGCGGCGAGACGTTCTCGACCGTCCTGGACGCGACCCGCGTCGAACTCGCCGAACGGATGGTCGCGAATCCCCGCCTGAGTCTCACCGAGATCGCGGACATGCTGGCGTTCTCGGCGCCGAGCAACTTCTCCCGCTGGTTCAGTGGGCGGTTCGGATGCAGCCCGAGCCGCTGGCGAACTCAGCGGTCGGGCGACACCGGCTGAACCGGCCGGCACCCGTCCAGATCGAGCCTGCTGATGTAGTGGGCGCCGTCGTCGATGGGATTGTCCGGTGGGAGGTAGCCCTCGCCGACGCGGCGGAAGCCGGCCTTCTCGAGCGCGCGCCACGACGCCCGGTTGGGGACGACGACGGGGACGACGATCGCGGTGGCGTCGGGTAGGTCGGCGCGGCACTTGGCGACGAACGCGCTGATCATCGCGGTTCCCAGCCCCCGGCCGGTGTGTTGCGGGTCGCCGACGTAGTAGTCGATGGAGATGCTTCCCGGTGGGATCTCGACGAGGGCTGCGAGGAGCGCGAGGTCCTCGGGGTAGTCGGCGATCCGGTACCGCTGGATGAATCCGAACGGCAGGCCGCCGCGCAGGACGAGGAAGTCCTCGCACGGCTCGGTGCCGTCGATGCTGCCGCCGAAATCGCGCTCGATGTCGGCGTCCGCGGTGTCGTGGTTCCAGAACCGCGCGACGTGCGGTTCGCGGAGCCATCGTTGCAGTTGAGGGAAGAATTCGCGGGTCGTGCGGACGAATTCGAAGGTGACTGCGTCGGCGCTCACGACAGGAAAACTAGCAGGAATCCCGTCGATTCAACTTCGGCATCGATAACGAGAATCTTTGACTTGGACATGTATCGACCATGCCTCTAGCGTGACTCCTATGACTCAGGTCACGCCTGGTAGCCGGGCGTGATCGGAGTCCTCCAACGTTCCCCGCACCGCCAGCGCCAGCACACAGAGAGGAGTCACCGATGACCCTCCCCCTCGCCGTTTCCCCGGCAGTCGACAGCGCGGTCTCCAAGATCTTCCGTCGCGTCGTCCCGCTGTTCATCGTCATGCTCATCTGCAACCAGCTCAACAGATCGAACATCGGTTACGCGCAGACGCATCTCGAGGCGGACGTGGGAATCGGCGCCGCGGCGTACGGCTTCGGTGCGGGTGTCTTCTTCATCGCCTATGCGATCTTCGAACTGCCGTCGAACGTGCTCATGGAGAAGTTCGGCGCCAAGGTGTGGCTCACCCGCATCATGATCTCGTGGGGCCTGGTGTCCGCGGCGATGGTGTTCGTCAACGGCCCGGAGATGTTCTACGTCCTGCGGTTCCTCCTCGGTGTCGCCGAGGCCGGCTTCTTCCCGGCCATCATCTTCTACTTCACCCGCTGGCTGCCGAACAACCACCGCAGCCGCGCCACGGCACTGTTCATCGCCGGGTCCTCCATCGCGGCCGCCATCTCGGGGCCGCTGTCCGGACCGCTGCTGTCCCTCGACGGACTCGGTGGGCATCACGGCTGGCAGTGGATGTTCGGGCTGGAAGGCCTGCTGTCCGTCGTCGTCGGATGCATCGCCTACCGTCTGCTCGACTCGAAGATCGACGACGCGAAGTGGCTCACCGCCCCGGAAAAGGCCGACCTGCAGGCCGTCATCGCCGAGGAGGACGTGCTGCGCAGCGAGGCGTCCGCGAAGCGTGGCGAGTCGGGCTCGCGCTGGAAGCTGCTCCTGCAGCCGCGGATCCTGGTGTGCTGCGGCATCTTCTTCGCGATCACCATGGCGATCTACGCCAACACGTTCTGGCTCCCGTCGATCATCCGCCGCATCCCGGGCACCAACGACGTCACCGTCGGGTTGCTCTCCTCGCTGCCGTGGATCTGCGCGATCTTCGCGATGTACTTCTCCAACCGCTCCGCCGACCGCACCGGACGGCACAAGCCCTACCTCGTCGCCGCGCTGCTCATCGGCGGTGTCGGCACGATGGCCGCCGCGTTCGTCACGCCCTGGCTGGCGCTTCCGCTGCTGTGCATCGCGACGATGGGATTCAAGAGCGCGAGCCCGCTGTTCTGGTCCATTCCGCAGCGCACCCTCCACCCGATGGTGCTGGCACCGGCGATCGCGATCATCAACTCGCTCGGCAACCTGGGCGGCTTCGTGGCCCCGTTCGGCTTCGGAGTGATCAAGGAGCAGACCGGCACGGTGACGATGGGCCTCGTCGTGTTGTCGCTCTTCGCCCTGGCCGCCGCCGCGGCGGTGACGTACTTCCGGCGCGACAAGGAAGACATCGACGAAGTCGCGGACCTGGCAGAGGTGGGCTCCGACGAGCCCACCGTGGCAGCCAAGTGACCTCTCACCGGCACATACGAAACGCAGACGAGAACTCGAGGACCCAATCATGACAGCAACGGTGAACCGGACCGACGTGACCGGACAGATGATCATCGCAGGGAAGCCCGTCCAGGGTTCCGGCACGACGATCCACGGCATCGACCCCACCACCGACGGCCGGCTGGAACCGGGCTTCGCGCACGGTGACGAACGAGACGTCGACGCCGCCTGCGCCGCCGCCGCTGAGGCGTTCGCGCCGTTCCGCGCCACGAGCAGCGAGAAGCGGGCCCAGTTCCTCGAGGCGATCGCCGACAACATCGAGGCCCTCGGCGAGACGCTCATTGCACGGGCGTGCGCCGAATCCGGTCTTCCCCAGGGCCGCATCACCGGTGAGGTGGGCCGCACGTCCGGACAGCTGCGGCTGTTCGCCGGCGTGCTGCGTGACGGCGGCTGGAACGGTGCCCGCATCGATCCCGCGATGCCCGACAGGACGCCCCTGCCCCGTGCCGACATCCGGCAGCGGAAGGTGCCGCTCGGACCCGTCGCGGTGTTCGGTGCGAGCAACTTCCCCCTCGCCTTCTCCGTTGCCGGCGGCGACACCGCGTCCGCGCTGGCTGCTGGCTGCCCCGTCGTCGTGAAGGCCCACGACGCGCACCCCGGCACCTCCGAACTCGTCGGCCGCGCCATCGCCGACGCCGTCACGAGCACCGGCATGCCCGCGGGCACGTTCTCCCTGCTGTTCGGCTCGGGCCGCGGGCTCGGCACCGCACTGGTCACCGACCCGCGCATCAAGGCCGTCGGATTCACCGGATCCCGTTCCGGTGGAACCGCTCTGGTCGCCGCTGCCGCCGGACGTCCGGAACCCATCCCGGTGTACGCCGAGATGAGTTCGATCAACCCGGTGTTCGTGCTCGAGAACGCACTCGCCACCCGCGGCGCCGACCTCGGCCGCGCGTTCGTCGGGTCCCTGACGCTCGGATCCGGCCAGTTCTGCACCAACCCCGGTCTCGTCATCGCCGTCGACGGTCCCGGCCTCGCCGAGTTCGTCGCGGCCGCGAATGCCGCGGTCGCCGAGGCGGTGCCGACGCCGATGCTCACCCCGGTCATCGCCGGCTCCTACGCCGACGGGGTTGCCGCCCTCGAGGGCGCGGCCACCGTGGAGGCCCGCGGCGTCGAGTCCGACGCCCCCAATTCGTGCCGGGCTGCCCTGTTCAGCAGCGACGCCGACACGTTCCTGGGATCGGAGGTGTTGCAGCAGGAGGTGTTCGGCTCGTCCAGTCTGATCGTCAAGTGCCGCGACGCCGAGCAGGTGCGTGCCGTGGCGGCGCAGTTGGAAGGACAGCTGACCGCGACCGTCCACGTCGACGACGCCGATCTCGACGAGGCCGGACGGCTGCTGCCCGTCCTCGAGCTCAAGGCCGGCCGGATCCTGTTCAACGGCTGGCCCACCGGGGTCGAGGTCGGCCACGCGATGGTGCACGGTGGCCCGCACCCCGCGACCTCCGACTCGCGCACCACGTCCGTCGGCTCGCTGGCGATCGAACGGTTCCTGCGTCCCGTTGCCTACCAGGATGTTCCGAGCTCGCTGCTCCCCGCCGCCATCGCCGACGGCAACCCCGACCAGTTGTGGCGTCGCATCGACGGCCGACTCACCCAAGCCTGATTTTCCCTTCGTGAAGGAGTTCCCCATGCTCGACGGCGTCTTGTTCTTTCCCGTCACCCCGTTCACCGCATCCGGCGACGTCGACTACGACCGGCTCGCCGAGCACGTCGCCAAGGGTGTCGACGCCGGCCCCGGAGGCGTCTTCATCGCCTGCGGCACCGGTGAATTCCACGCCCTCGGGCTGGAGGAGTTCGGCAAGATCGTCGCCAAGGCCACCGAGGTCGTCGCCGGACGCGTCCCCGTGTTCGCCGGCGCCGGCGGCTCGGTGCAGCAGGCCAAGGAGTTCGCCGCCAGCGCGAAGGCCAATGGCGCCGACGGCATCCTGCTGCTCCCGCCGTACCTGGTGACGATGCCGCAGGCCGGACTGGTGGAGTACACCCGCGCGGTCGCAGACACCACCGATCTCCCGCTCGTCGTCTACAACCGCGGCAACGCCCGGTTCGACGAGGCGGCCGCCGTGGAGGTCGCGCAGTTCCCGACCGTGGTCGGGTTCAAGGACGGCACCGGTGATCTCGACAAGGTGGGCCGCATCGTCCGTGCGGTGAAGGACGCGCTCGCCCCGTCCGGCAAGCCGTTCCTGTTCTTCAACGGCATGCCCACCGCCGAGGTCACCCAGCAGGCGTACCGAGCGATCGGCGTCACGCTGTACTCGTCCGCGACGTTCGCGTTCGCGCCCGAACTCGCTCTCGGGTTCTACGAGGCGCTCGAATCCGGCAACGAGGAACTCACCGACGCGTTGCTCCGCGACTTCTTCCATCCCCTGGTGCGTCTGCGTGATCAGGTGCCCGGATACGCGGTGTCGCTGATCAAGTCGGGGGTCGCGATGGAAGGTATCGACGCCGGGTCCGTGCGGCCGCCGCTCGTCCCGACGAGCGAGGCCCACCTGCTCGAACTCGCGCAGATCACCGCAGCCGGTCGCGCCGTTCTCGCCGACGCGCTGGCCGTGCAGGCGGCGGTCTGATGACTGCCGCACCCATCCGGATCACCGGCGCACGGATCACGCCCGTCGCGTTCGTCGACCCGCCGCTCCTCAACACCGTCGGCGTGCACCAGCCCTACGCGCTGCGTGCGATCATTCAACTCGACACGGACGGCGGGCTCGTCGGCCTCGGTGAAACGTACGCCGACACAGCCCACCTCATCCGGCTCGAGGCGGCCGCCGACGCGATCGTCGGGCTGGACGTGTTCGCGCTCAACGCGATCCGCGCGGCGATCGACGAGAAGATCGCCACCCTGACCGTCACGGGCGGTGACGGCGTCGCGGGCATGATCACCACGGCCAGCACCACCGACCGCGTGTTCTCCCCGTTCGAGGTGGCGTGCCTCGACGTGCAGGGCAAGACGCTCGGACGGCCGGTGTCCGATCTGCTCGGCGGCAAGGTGCGCGACGCCGTCCCGTTCAGCGCCTACCTGTTCTACAAGTGGGCCGGGCACCCCGGCGCCGAGCCCGACGAATGGGGCGAGGCGATCGACCCCGACGGTCTGGTCCGTCAGGCACAGAAGATGATCGGCGAGTACGGCTTCGAGGCCATCAAGGTCAAGGGCGGCGTGTTCTCGCCGGACGAGGAGATCGCCGGCATCAAGGCGCTGCGTGCCGCATTCCCCGACCTGCCGCTGCGCCTCGACCCCAACGCCGCGTGGACCGTCGACACGTCGATCAGGGTCGCGTCGGAACTCGACGGCATCGTCGAATACCTCGAGGACCCGACGCCGGGCCTCGACGGCATGGCCGAGGTTGCGCGGGAGGCGAAGATGCCGCTGGCCACGAACATGTGCGTCGTCGCGTTCGATCAGCTGAAGCCTGCGGTGCTGAAGGATTCGGTCCAGGTCGTGCTGTCGGATCACCACTACTGGGGTGGCCTGCAGCGGTCGCGGTTGCTCGCCGGTATCTGCGACAACTTCGGTCTGGGCCTGTCGATGCACTCCAACTCGCACCTCGGCATCAGCCTGGCCGCGATGGTGCACCTCGCCGGCGCCACACCGAACCTCACGTACGCGTGCGACACGCACTGGCCGTGGAAGACCGAGGACGTCGTCAAACCCGGTGTGCTGAAGTTCGTCGACGGCGCGGTCCCGGTGCCGACGACGCCGGGTCTCGGTGTGGAGATCGACGAGGACGCCCTCGCCGCCCTGCACCAGCAGTACCTCGACTGCGGGGTGCGCGACCGCGACGACACCGGATACATGAAGTCGGTGGATCCGACGTTCGAGAACACCTGCCCTCGCTGGTAACTGTCTCACCGAAGGCGCCGACCGCGGTCTCGGTCGGCGCCTTCGGGGTGGGATACATTGAGTCCACCCCGAGGCAAAGGAGTGGATCGAATGTTCTCCCTCGCGCGGCTGTCGTGTTTCATCGCCGTCGCGGAGGAACTGCATTTCGGTCGCGCCGCCGAGCGCCTGCACATGACGCAGCCGCCGCTGAGCCGTCAGATCCAGCAACTCGAAAGCGAACTCGGCGTGCAGTTGATCGACCGCACCAGCCGATCCGTCACCCTCACCGCCGCCGGTGCGGCGTTCCTGCCCGACGCCCGACGCATCCTGAGCCTGTCGGAGAGTGCCGCGCTGACGGTGCGGCGCGTCCCGGCCGGTGACCTCGGCACCGTCGTCGTCGGATTCACCGGCGCGTCCGCGCACGCGGTGCTGCCGAGGTTGCTCGAGGCCGCGCGGGACAGACTCCCGGACGTGAAAGTCGTTCTGCGGGAAATGGTCACCTCCGTGCAGATCGAATCGTTGATCAGCGGTGAACTGGACCTCGGTCTGATCCGCCCGATCCTCACCCGCCCCGGCATCGACACGCGCCCCATCCACCACGAACGGCTCGTCGCCGCGCTGCCCGCCGGTCACCCCCTCGCCGACGCCGAGCAGCTGGCTGTGGAGGACTTCGACGATCAGCCCGTCGTCATGTATTCGCCCGTCGATGCGCGGTACTTCCACGAACTGCTCATCAGCACGTTCACGATCGTCGGCGCCTCTCCCCGCTACGTGCAGTACGTCACGCAGGTGCACACGATGCTCGTGCTCGTCCGGTCCGGGCTCGGCATGGCCCTCGTCCCCGAATCCGCGCAGACGATGCACCCGGAGGGGGTCGTGTTCCGTCCCGTCTCCGCCGTCCGCGACCGGCCCGTCCAGATGAACGCCGCCTGGCGTTCGGACAACCGGAACCCCGCGCTGCGCAGGTTCATGGAGGACGTCCTGCCGCAGCGGGAGTGGGAATGAGAACCGGAGTGCTCAGAGTGTGAGCTTGCACGTCTGACCGATGTCGAGCACCCGCAGCACCCGGCCCGTCCCCAGCCACAACGCGCACGACAACGCCAGGTCGGTCAGGATCTCGTCGGTGAAATGCTCGTGACACCGCGCCCAGAAGTCCTCGTCGTCGCGGAGCGCCGTGTGATCGGTGGCGAACCGGTGGGCGAACTCCGCCGCCGTCCGCTCCTCGGCGCTGTACCCGGGCCACGACTCCCACTCGAGAACGTGATCGTAGAAGTGCTCGTCGATCCCCGCATCGGCGCCACTCCTGTCGCGGGTGCCGAGGCACACGGCGCACTCATTGGCCTCCGCGACCGCCATCCGGGCGATCTCCCGAACCCGTAACGGTAACCGGTTCCGGTTGTACACGGCGTCCGTGAAAGCGCCGAGCGCACCACCAAGCTCGGGTGAGATCGACAGCCAACCTGCCACGTCATCGTCACTGTAGCTACCTACTCGACTCATCCCCGAATGCTACAGCTGGAGGTGTCGCGGGCGGAAGATCTGACACGTGTTCTATCTTTTGAACGTCACGCTCGCAGTGTGCGGACGATGTCGTCGCGGGCGGCACGTGCCTGGCGGATCAGGGGGAAGAGTGCGTAGTCGTGCTGCATCCCGATCTCCTCGATGTAGTCGACTGTCGTGCCTGCCTCGCGTGCTCGCTGAGTGAGCGCGCGGGAGTCGGTGACGAGAATGTCGTGGGTGCCGGTGTACACGCTCATGGGCGCGAGGCCGGTGAGGTCGCCGAAGAGGGGGCTGACGCGCCAGTCGGTGACCTCGAGGTCGCCCGCGTAGAGTCGGCCGGCTTCTTCCAGTCCTCCGCGCGCAAGGAGGATGTCGCGCTTCTCGATGGTGGCTTGGGTGGGGTCGCTCATGGTGGCGTCCAGCCACGGGGCGACAAGGATCAGCCGCGACGGCTGTGGTGCGCCCCTACGTTTGAGTTCCTGCGCTGCGGCGAGCGCGAGCCCGCCACCGGCGGAATCGCCGATCACCGCCACGTTGTCGGCGCCTCGGGTGGAGATTGCCGATTCGACGAGGTCGGCCGCATCGGCGACGGTGCGGGCGGCCGTCCGGTGCGGGGCGAGGGGGTAGATCGGAAGCAGAAGCCGGACCGATGCCGCCGCGGTGATGGTGCGCGCGAACAGCCAGTGGACGGACATTATTTCGCGGACATAGGCACCGCCGTGGAAGTCGACCACAGTCTTCCCGTATCGCCCGTTGTCCGGTTCGACGGTGAAGACGGGAAACCCGCCGGTGCGGTCGGCGGAGAGCCGCACCCCGCGCAGGAGTGGAGATGGTGGCGGGTTGAACGAGGCCGGCCGCAGCGTCGTCGCGTGGACGTCGCGCCGCGTGTCCTCGGCCGTGCGGAGTTTGCTGCGTCCGAGCAGTATCCGAACCCCTGTGTGAACGATTGCGGGGCGAATGTCGGGAAGGTTCACGCCCCTCATTGTGACGTGTTCGCGGACTCGGCGCGGCTGCTCCGGCGAGTTGCACGGCAATTCGATCCTCAGTTGGCCAGCCGCTGGAGGATCGCGTCCAATGCCGCATCAGCGTTCTCGCTGTTGAAGATGTTCTGCCCGTGTGCGGAGCCCGGCAGAAGGATCACTTTGTTGTCGGCGCCCGGTGATCCGTCGGCGAGTTGCTCCGACACGCCGGCGACGGGCTCGTCCTCGCTGGCGATGAACAACTTGGGCTCACTGCCGAGGCCGTCGACCACCCGGTTGGGGGAGAGCAGCACCAGCTGGTCGGGTAGGTCGGGCTGTTGCGAGGCCAGTTGCAGGATTGCGTCGGCGCCCGCGCTTCCGCCGACCAGCGCGACGTCGGGGTGCCCACTGTCCTGGAGGCTGGCGACGGTGGCCGCTATCGACTCCGGCGTGATGTCCTCGACGGCGATGACGGACGGTCATTGCCCGCCGACGGTGTGCTGTCATCGCCGGAGCAGCCCAACACGACGGCGAGCAGCAGAGACAGAAGGGCGAGTATGGCCTTCATGTCTCGAACATACTGCCGAGGGCACGTTCGACGCGGCGAAAAGGTCCCGGTCTAGGTGACTTTCACGCTGCCCGAGAAGAAGAACGGGGCCATGTTGCCGAAGCAGAACGCGGTCACATTCGATCCCGTCGCGAATCCGTCGAGCGTGCCGGCACCAGCCGCGAAGGCACCCGTCTTGAACGTGAAGTTCGAGTCGAATGCGAAGCACGTCCAGCTTTCACCGGTCGGAACCCTGACCTCTACCTGGCCGGTTCCGCCCGCGCTCAGTGTTGGTGCCGCCGTGGCGGGAGTGCCGCCCGCGAAAACCAGGGTGGGAGCGATGACGGCGGCCACGACTGCCGATCGCACAGCGAATGTGTTTTTCATAATACTCACCTCATTCGATAATCCCCGACTCCTGCAGCGGGATTGTTACTTTCTCTCCCGAGTTCGCGCCACCGGTCTGTCAAATGGTCCGACGCCACTGGCGCAGGCATATTACCCCTGTTCAGGGTGTGGATTCTCGGCTGCCGGTGGGAGCCGAGAATCCCTGTCCTGGATCACTCGATCGTCAGCCGAGTCCGAGAAATTCTCTTCCCTGTTGTTTATGTGAAACACGGGATCGTCGATCTCCGCTTACTTTGCCTATCGCACACGGGTCTGCAGAACGTTTCGATTAATGACGCTCTTTCTCACATTCTGATATTGAACAACTGTCCACCATGATTTCGTCACGTCGGTAGGAATTGAATTCCTACGTGTCGGCAGCTACCCCGTTCAGTCGAGAGTGAGCTGTTGTCGGTGGAAGTCGAAGTGCTTTCCCGGGTAACGAAAGACCTGCTCGACGGTCATCGTCTCGGTGAAGAACGGATCCCAACGCACCGGAAAGGACATGCTGCGCTGTAGGTCTGCATCGGTCTGCCGGGCGAGGGAGCCTTGCAGCGAAGCGATGACGCGGTCGAAGTGGCGGCCCATCCGGCGTCGGTTGTAGACGCGCGCCGCCAGGGCCGAGCCCCGAAAGTTGACCTCGTCGAAGACTGGGGTGGCGGCGTCGAGCACGTGCGCGAACCGTCGGCTCGCCCCCTCCGGCAACCGGGAGAACATCCGGATCAGCAGGAGCAGCCGGCGAACGACCATGTAGCCGAAGACCATGTGGAACAGCAATTGCTCGTTGGTCCATCGGGTTCCGGACGAACGCCTCGCGAGATCCGGGGCGCTCGCACCGTCGAGTAATTCGTGCAGCACGCTCCGGGCGCGTTCGAGGTCCGCGGCGATCGCGGCACGATCGACAGGTTGCTGCTCGGACATCGTGTGCCCCAGTCGATTCGGAGGATTATCCGACGACGGGGGAGCGGCGCTCGAGAAACACGGTGTCGCGCCATATGTCGTCGAGTCGGGCGATGCGTTCGCGCACACCGAGGGTGCGGAATCCGGCGGAGTGGTGCAGGGCGATACTGGCCCGGTTCTCGGGGAAGATCGAGGTCTGCAAGGTCCACAGTCCGGCCTCGTCGGCGGCGATGACCTGGGAGCGCAGCAAGGCCTTGCCGACGCCGCGCCCGCGCATCCCGTCGGCGACGTAGATCGAGTTCTCGGCCACCCCGGCGTAGCAGGCTCGCCCGGACACCGGGGACAGGGCGGCCCAGCCGACCACGACGTCGTCGATCTCGGCGACCCACCGATGCCCGGGCAGCCACAGTCCATCGAGCGTCGCCTGGGTGGGGACCTCGGTGGTGAAGGTGGCGTTGCGGGTGGCGATGCCTTCGCCGTAGATCCGGCGCACGTCATCCCAGTCCTGATCGGTCATGGTGCGCACGGTGACGTCGTCGGGCAGGTCGTCCGGGCAGCAGGGACGCGGCGTCAGTACACCCATCACTGCGTCGGCGGCGTGCGGCAGTCCGGTGCAGCAGGCCGGATTGACCATGACGACGGTGCTGGTGCCGCTCTTGCGGACCGAGACGAACCCGACATCGGCAAGCTTGCGCACGTGGTGCGAGACGGTGGGCTGGCCGATACCCAGAGCCTCGGCCAGCTCGCCCACGTTGATCCCGGTCTGGTGGGAGGCGACGTGGTGCAGCAGCCGCACCCGGGTCGGGTCGGCCAGGCACGCGAACCACCCGGCGTAGGTGGCCGCATCCTGCGGCGCCAACGCATCCACCTTGTCCGCGGGGTGGGCGACCGGAATGTCGGGGGAAGCCATGCCCTCACTATATCGATATCCATCGATGGTTGCCTTCATCGACGCGCATCGATACTCTCTGGAAAGGATCGATGAACATCGATGAAAGGACTCCGAAATGATCGCCTTGCCTGTTGTTGTCGTGGGGGCCGGACCGATCGGCCTCGCTGCCGCGGCCCAGTTGCGCGAGCGTGGCCTGACCCCGCTGGTCCTCGAACGCGGTCCGGTAGCCGGTGCCGCGATCACGCAGTGGAATCACGTGCGGTTGTTCTCCCGTTGGGGTGAGCTGATCGACCCGTCGGCCCGCCGCCTGCTCGACGCCACCGGCTGGGCGGCGCCGGACGACGACGCGTACCCGTCCGGCCAGGACTGGACCGAGAACTACCTGCAACCCCTCGCGACCGCACTCGGCGACATCGTGCAGCTGTCCACCGAGGTGGTCGGGGTGGCCCGGCGCGGCCGGGACCGTGTCGTCGACGCCGGCCGCGACACCGAACCCCTCTCGGTACACATCCGCCGCGCCGACGGCACCGAGGATCGGATCACCGCGCAGGCCCTGATCGATGCCTCCGGCACCTGGGCCACCCCCAATCCCCTCGGCGGGGAAGGCCTGCCCGCGCTCGGCGAGCGCGCCGCCGCCGACGTTCTCGAATACCGGGTTCCGCATGTCGACGATCCCGAGGTGCGCGCCCGGTACGCGGGTAAGCACATCGTGATCGCCGGCAGCGGGCACTCGGCGCTGACCGCCATCGTGGCGCTGGCGGGCCTGGAGAAGCAGACGCCGGGCACCCGGATCAGTTGGGTGCTACGCCGCGGAGATGTCGGGTCCACCTTCGGCGGCGGCGAGGACGACCAGCTGCCCGCCCGCGGCGCCCTGGGCCTGCGTGCCAAGGCGGCGCTCGACGACGGGCTGCTGACGGTGGTTCCCGGGTTCCGCACCGCCACCATCGAACCCAACGGCGACGTCGGCCGGGTGGCGTTGATCTCCGACACCGGCGCCCGCATCGAGGACGTCGATCGGGTGGTGGTGCTCACCGGATTCCGGCCCGATCTGTCCTGGCTGTCGGAGATCCGCCTCGGCCTGGACCCGGTGCTGCAGGCGCCGGTGGAGTTGGCGCCGTTGATCGACCCGAACGTGCACTCCTGCGGCACCGTCTACCCGCACGGGATAGCCGAACTGTCGCATCCGGAGCCGAATGTGTTCCTGGTCGGGATGAAGAGCTACGGGCGGGCGCCGACGTTCCTGGCGATGACCGGGTACGAGCAGGTCCGCAGCATCGCCGCCGCCCTTGCCGGCGACCACGCCGCCGCCGCCCGCGTCGAACTCACGTTGCCGGAGACGGGGGTATGCGGCGGCGCCGGGGTCTTCGACGAACCCGAACCCGCCGCCGATGGCGCCACCATCTCCTGACCTGCCTGATTCTGCTTCGGGTGCGTCCAACTCGAGGTTCGTTCGTCTGAGGAAGCGGACTCCCACTCACCACCGGGTGGGTGCACACCTTCCGAGAGGAACCTCCGATGACCATCCACCCGACTGCCCGCCCCGCCCCTTACCGGTTCGGGGGTGTGCGATGAACGCGCCGACCGTCGTGGTCGAGGATCTGCACGTCGCCTACAACAAGACGTGGGCTCTCGACGGTGTCGATCTGGAGGCTGCCGCCGGGACCACGCTCGGTGTGCTCGGCCACAACGGTGCCGGCAAGACCACCTTGATCCGCACCCTCACCACCTTGGTGCGGCCCACCATCGGCCGCGTGCAGATTGAGGGCCTCGACGTGGTCGTCCACGCCACCGAGGTGCGTCGCCGGATCGGTGTGACCGGCCAATACGCCGGTCTCGACGAATTCCTCACCGCCCGAGAGAATCTGGAGCTGATCGGCCGACTGACCGGGCTGCGCCGCACCGCCCGCGAACGGGCCGACGCGCTGATCGACCGGCTCGGGTTGCAGGAATACGCGTCCCGGCGGGTGGGGGAACTCTCCGGGGGCTCGCGCCGGCGGGTCGATCTGGCCGCCAGCCTCGTCGGCTCCCCGTCGGTACTGTTCCTCGACGAGCCGACCACCGGTCTCGATCCCCTCGCCCGCGCCGGATTGTGGGACGTCGTCGACGAGCTCACCGACGCGGGCACTACGGTCGTGCTCACCACCCAGTACCTCGAGGAGGCCGACCGGCTCGCCGACCACATCGTGGTCCTGCGCCGGGGCAGGGTCGCCGCCCGCGGCACCCCCGCCGAGCTCAAACGGATTGTCGGCGGCAAGGTCCTCAGCGCCACCATCCCCGCCGGTCAGCTCGCCGCGCTGCCCTTCGTCCCGGACACCGATCCGCGGGTCGACGGCGACCGCCTGCGGGTGTCGGTCACCGTCGGCGACGCCCCCGCCGCGACCGCGCTGGTCGCCGACCTGCACCGCGGCGGCATCGAGGTCACCGACCTGGACGTGACCTCACCGAGCCTCGACGACGTCTTCACCCACCTCGCCCACACAGGAGCCCACAAATGACCACCACCACTGCGATCGGGCGGCCCTCGGCCTTCGACCAGCTCGCCGCACTCACCGTCCGGAACCTGCGCACCAGTGCCCGCGTTCCGCAGCTGTTGATGTTCTCGCTGACCATGCCGATGGCGATGCTGGTGCTGTTCAGTCAGGTGTTCCGCAGCGTCGCCGCCGGACCGGGTTTCCCTGCCGGGGTCAGCTACATCGTCTTCCTCACCCCGGCGATGCTCGCCGTCTCCACGGTGATGGCCGGCACCAACGCCGGAGTGTCCGCCGCGATCGATCACACCAACGGCCTGCACGACCGCTTCGCGGCCCTGCCGATGCGGGCGGCGCTGCCGGGGGTGGCTCGCACCATCAACGAGGCCGTCTTCACCCTCGCCCGGGCTGCGTTGCTCGGGATCGCCGCCGTCGCTTTGGGTTTCGAGTTCCACGGCACCGCAGGGGATGCCGTCGCCGCGGTCCTGGTGCTGGTGGTGTTGGCCGGGGCGATGAGCGCCCTGTTCGGGCTGATCGGGGATCGGCTCCGCCGGCCGGACGTGGTCCAGTTCGCCGGGATGATGGTGATGATGCCGCTGATGTTCGTCTCGAGTGCGTTCGCGCCGATCGAGACCATGCCCGGCTGGATGCAGGCGATGGCGACAGTGAATCCGGTCGCGCACGCCACCGATGCCCTGCGCGGCCACGTGCTCGGCACCGCCACCGCCGGCGACACTCTTACCGCCCTGGTCGCGGCGATCGGTTTGTGGGCGGTGGTGACCGCCGTTCCCGTCCTCACCCGCATGATTCGGTCGGCACGCACCCGCTGAACAACGAACCCGCCCTGCCCATCCCACAACGGGAGGGGCAGGGCGGTTTGGTGTGTGCCCTCCTGGTCCGGAGCCGGGCACTCTGATGGCCCCTACCCGGTGCAGGGGGAGGGGCTAGGAGAGCGCTGTGGTCAGCGGGTGCGCCCGGCGCGGGCGTCGACGGCGCTCATGCGGCGGCGTCGAGCAGATGCAGCTCCTCCGCCACGATCAGGTCGACCTCTTCGCTGGTCAGACCCGACAACAGATGTGTGGTCAGCATTGCTCTCACCTCCTCACCGTGCTTCTACTGGTACGTCGAACCGGAGAATCCGGAATCGACATCGACACCCATACAGACGAGGAACTTCGGATTCGGACGCAGGTGCGTCCGACCGCGGTCACCGTCGTCCGTACCTGAGAGAGGACGCCCTCAGGGGGTCGCGACCGCGCCGCCAGGCGGGGATGCTGGAGACGGAAAGGAACCACAGATCATGAACGAGGACACGGCCACCACCGCGACGACACCCCAGCAGGCACCAGCTGATCTCGACCAGCTCTGGCGCCGCTTCTCGAGCGACTTGCGGGCCTTCATCGCCCGCCGGGTCTCGCGTCCCGAGGACGCCGACGACATTCTGTCGATCGTGTTCCTGCGGATGGCCAAGAGCCTCGACAACCTGCGGGAGCAGGACCGCCTCCTTGGCTGGATGTATGCCATCACCCGCAACGCGATCACCGACTACTACCGGTCCGCATCTCACCGCCGCGAGCTGGCTGTCGACACCGTCCCCGACAACCCACCCGACGGAGAACCTGACGCCGACGAGACGGCGGAGAAGGAACTCGCCTCCTGCCTGGTTCCGATGCTCTCCGGGCTGCCCGCCGAGCAGGCCGCGGCGGTGAAGATGGTCGACCTCGACAACCGAACCAACGCCGCCGCCGCCAACGAGGTGGGAATCTCGGTGTCCGGGATGAAATCCCGGGTCCAACGCGGCCGCGCCGCCCTCCAGGCCCAACTGCACACCTGCTGTCAGATCAGCCAGGACCGCACGGGCCACGTCCACGACTACCAGCCCCGCAGCGGATCCTGCGCCTGCGGAGCCACGCCATCGGACGACGAGTAGACCGGCGAATCATCTCTGGTGACGGCGACGGGGCGACCGGGCGAGGTCACGCTGACAAGACTGCGGTGCGGCGCGAGCCATCTTCGCTCGCACCGCACCGTTGTCACCTGAGGGCTACTGGCAGCCGCATCCCTCGCCGCCGGCCGTCGCCGCCGGACCGCAGCACGTCGACTTCTCGCTGAGGTCGCAGCAGGTGGCTTGTCGTTCGGTGCTGCAACACGTGGGTGCCGCAGCCTGTGGGGTGGCGTCCGTCCGCTCCGTCGCCGAGGTCTCGAACTCGTTGGGGTTGGTCATGGTGGCTCCTTGATCCGTGGGGATGGGTACCAGATCAGACGGAGGAGACCGGAAATGGACGCACTTGCCCGTCGCGAAAGATGAGGTGCGCCCGTGCCTGGCCGCGCCCCACTGAGATAAGTCGCGTGTCGAAACTTGTGTGCGAAACCGTCGGCGACCAGCACGGGTGAATCCTGCGGAGGACAATGGGACGATGCGATCCGAGCCGAAGCCTGACGACGCCGGAACGGCGGCCGCGGGTGAGGAGCCCAGGTATGAGCTGGCGGCCGCTCTGCTGGGCCAGTTCGCTGGATTTGTCCTGGGAGTCGCACTGGGCTGGTATGCGATTACCTGGGGGGTGGATACGTTGAGGGACGTCATGAATGTCCCGGAATTGTCGCCGGTGCCCATCGCGATGTTCGCACCGCTGTGGATCTCGATCGATGTCGGCGGGTTCTCCCCGAGCTAGATCGCGCTCGTCGGCGCACCGCATGCAACATCTTCAACCTGAGAGTCGAAGGGGCCTTGCACATACAACCAATCGGTTGTATGTTCTGGGTGTGTCAGAAACAGATGAGGACCGGGCCGATGCCCTGTTCCACGCGCTGTCCGACCGAACGAGGCGCGACATCATGCGTCGCGTGCTGGCCGGCGAGCATTCCGTCTCGGCACTGGCAGCGAAGTACGACATGAGTTTCGCTGCGGTACAGAAGCACGTCGCCGTTCTCCAGAAGTCCGGCCTACTCGTCAAAAGACGCAGCGGCCGTGAACAACTCGCCACGGGCGATGTGGAAGCAGTACGCGCGGTGTCGTCCATGCTCGCGGAGCTGGAACAGGTCTGGCGTGGACGTATCGCGCGCATCGACGAACTGATCGCAACGCAACCCCAACGGAAGGAATGAACGATGCCTGTCACCAAGGTCAGCCACGACATCGACGCACTGACCCTGACCATCACCGCCGAGTTCGCCGCGCCCCGAGCGCGGATCTGGCAGATCTATGCCGATCCTCGCCAGCTCGAGAAGATCTGGGGTCCGCCGACGTACCCGGCGACGGTGGTCGACCACGAGTTCACCCCCGGCGGGCGGGTCAACTACTACATGACCGGCCCCGAGGGCGACAAGCATGCGGGCTACTGGAACATCGTCTCCGTCGATGAGCCGACCGGCTTCACCTTCACCGACGGATTCGCCGATGCGGATTTCACGCCGATCGAATCGATGCCGGTGTCCACCAACGAGTACTCCTTCGAGGAGAAGGACGGCAGCACCATCGCCACCTACGTCAGCACCTACGCAACCGCCGAAGGTCTCCAGCAGGTGCTCGACATGGGTGTGGTCGAGGGTGCCTCGCAGGCGATCGGCCAGATCGACGACCTCATCAAGGGTTGAGCCTGCCGGTTCACCGCGCAACCGATCTCGCCGCCTCGCTCTCCACGCGCGAGGCGGCGAGCCGGAACGGAGGACGCGACACTCGTGTTGCGACCACACGTCGTCCAGTACGACGGCGATGAGTTTCGCAGTGGTTCCCAGTCTGTACCTACACCGACCACAACCGCATTCGAGGAGAACGACATGACCGCGACCTACACCTTCGACGTCTTTTCCAGTCTCGACGGCTTCGGCGGCATCAGCGGCGGCGACTGGGGCGGCTACTGGGGTAAGCAAGGCCCCGAGTTGCTCGACCACCGCCTTGGCTTGTACGACGCGGAGCAGCGGATGATTTTCGGGGCCAACACCTATCGGGCGTTCGCACAGATGCTGGCCTCGAGCACCGAGGAGTCCGAAGTGCGTGACCCCTGGGTCACCAGGATGAGGAGCCTGCCGGCGACGGTGGTGTCGACGACGCTGGAAGGACCTCTCGACTGGCCGGACGCGACCGTCGTGAGCGGTGACGCTGTCGACGTCGTCGCCCGGCTCAAGGAGGAGTCCGAGGTGCCGTTGCGCTCGCACGGCAGCCTGGCGATGAATCGGGCGCTGATGGCCGCCGGCCTCGTCGACCGCCTGCAGGTGACGATCTTCCCTGTGATCACCGGTCAGACCGGTGATGACCCGATCTTCCAGGGTGGGGCCGACTTCGACCTGGAACTGCTCGAGAACCGGACGCTGGACGGTCACATCCAAGAGCTCATCTACCGACCCACCCTCCATTCGACCTGAAGGAATTCCGGGCGCGGCCCATCAGCGATCGGCCCTCGCGTGCTGGAAATAGGTTGGACGGGATTCGGCTCAGGTTGATAGCGTGCGCCAGACCGTGACATCACGCGAGGAGGTGAGACCCATGAACGCAGTAACCATGTGGGTGCTCCCACTCGTGTTCACGGTTCGGCGATTGACATAGGTGTCGCCGGGAGCGCCTCGACAACAAGGCAATCCCGAAAGGCAACACCATGCATTTCACCTCCGAGACATCGTCGAACGGTGTCATCGAACGTACATTCACACTGGATGAGATCACCGGCGTGCTCTGGTCGCCCACATCCGGAACCGTCCGCGCACCTCTGCTGCTGTCGGGGCACTCCGGCGGCATGCACAAGAAGGCGCCGGGGCTGGTAGCCGGTGCACTCCACTGCGTGACCACCTATGGGTACACCGTCGCCGCCATCGACGCGCCCGGACATGGCGACCGGCCGCGAAACCCTCAGGATCAACGGTGGGCAGAGGCGATCCATCGGGCCCGGGCGGCGGGCGAACCGATCGCCCCGATCGTGATCGACTACAACATGTCGCTGGCGGAGCGTGCGGTGCCGGAATGGCAGGCGGCACTGGACGACCTTCAGGCGCTGCCCGAGATCGGCGTCGAAACGCCGATCGGCTACGGCGGCATGACGTTGGGTGTCGTGACCGGGCTGATGTTGACGGCGGTCGAATCCCGGATCGCTGCCGTGAGTTTCGGTGGGGTCTTCGTGCACGACGCTCTGATCGAGGCGGCGAGAAAGATCACCGTCCCGGTCGAGTACCGGATTCCGTGGAACGACGAGGAATTCGACCGCACCTCCGGGGTCGCGTTGTTCGACGCCTTCGCGTCGAAGGAGAAGACGTTGCACGCCTACTCGGGCAGGCACTACCCGGTGCCCGAATACGAGAGCGACAGCTCCGCTCGGTTCTTCGCCCGCCACCTCGGCCGGGCCGCCGACACGGTTTCGGACTGACGTGAACGGTATCGGCGTCCGGATCCGCGCCGGACGCCGATACCGCCGTTGCCGTGCTCCAGCCGGCCTGGATCAGGACAGGTATTCGGCGCCGGTGCCCTCGGGAGCGGTGTCCTCGCAGAGGTGCGGGCCGGCATCGAACCTCATCGCTTTTCTGGCGTCGTCGTAGGTGGGCCAGCCGGGATCTCCGTGGGTTGCGAAGTCGAGCCAGGCTTGGTGCATCGCCTGGGTGAGGGCGCCGGGTGCGTCGTCGCCGATGAGCCCGCGGCATGCCTGTGTGGTGTCGAAGACGAAGGGGACGTCGAGGCCGTGTGCGGCGCCGTGCAGTGGTGATCGCCATGCGAATTCGTAGACGTAGGTGGGGCCTGGGTGGCGGCGGGCGGCGCGTCGGCTCGGTGATCGGAACATCAGGTCCGTGTACGCGGCTGTGAGTGCATGCGCGGGGGTGACGGCCGGGTCGTGGAGACCGTGTCGTTCGAGGAGCGCTTCGGCATCGGGGTAGGTGGCGGCCAGCTCGGCTACGGCGTCAAGCGCGTCGAAGGCGGCGAACTCGTCGGCACCGAAACCGAGGTTGGCCTCCTCGAGTGTTGTGCCGATCAACAGGTCGACGCCGCGCGAATGTGTGCTCGGGACCCCGACCGGGTCGGGGAGGACGTCGTCACCCGTGGTGGGGAGGAACAGCGCACGACGGTGGCCCGGGTCGACACCGTTGCCGTCGCGCAGGTCTGGGTGGGGTTCGTTTCTGAGCAGAGCTGCCTGTGCGCGCAGCAGGTCGGAGGCAGAGAATGCTCGGAATGCTTCTGTGGTCGGGGAGGTTCCGAGCCGGGCGGCGAGTGCCTTCGTGAGTTCTTCGGTGAGCTCGAGCCGGCGGGCCATCTCGTCGTGTCCGCTCTGGACGATCGCGCGCCGGAACAGTCCGGCGGCCGGCGGGGAGTGCAGCAGGAACGCGACGGAGGTGCCGCCGGCCGATTCGCCGAAGACGGTGACGTTGTCCGGGTTCCCGCCGAACCCGGCGATGTTGTCGCGAACCCAGCGCAGTGCTGCGATCTGATCACGCAATCCGATGTTCGTGTTCGCGACCTCACCGGACAGAGCGAGGAAGCCCTCCGCCCCGAGTCGGTAATTGACGGTGACCAGGACGACGCCGTCGCGCGCGAACGAGGTGCCGTCGAAGGCGGGGGCGGCGCCCGAGCCGATCATGAACCCGCCACCGTGGACGTAGACCATCACCGGAAGCCCACTCGTGCCGGGGTCGGGTGTCCAGACGTTGAGATTGAGGTAGTCGCCGTCTCCGGTGACCCATCCGGGCCCGATCAGCGGCGCGAGATTCGCGTGAGCGGGGTGCAATGACGGCTGCGGTGCGGTAGCGCCGTAACCGGGGGCGTTCCTGGTCCCTGCCCACCGCTCGGCAGGGCCAGGGGGTGCGAATCGGCGTTCGCCCGCTGGAGCTGCCGCGTAGGGGATTCCCAGGAATCGGGCGACCCCGTCGGTGTGGTCACCGGAGAGTCGCCCTGCCTCAGTGTTCACGGTACGGACGGTCATCGGCGACGTCCCCTTTCGGATGTGCACACCACGCTGGAGGTCTTCGGTGACCGGCGGTAGGAACGGCGTGCCGCCACCGACGACGATCGGATTGCGGAACACGCGCAGCTCGTCGACGCGGCCGAGCTCGATCGCTGCCACGGCCAGGCCGGCGCCGCCGATCGAGACATCCTCGTCGGTCGCGTCGAGATGAGGTACGCCCTCAGGCTCGACATCGGGCTCTCCTCCGTGCTGCGGTGCTTCGCCGTTGGTGACCGATCGCGAGACGAGAACGCATCGTCGCGGCTCCACGATCGTACGACCATTGCCGGTCTCCGCGAGACGAGTGCCTGTGGGCGTTCGTCCAGCCTGCGGCCCCGGGTCAGTCGACGACAGCGCCCCCGGTGAGGTTGATCTCGGTCGCGGTCATCGTCGGGGCCCAGTCGGACGCGGCGAAGACGGCCGCGTTCGCGACCTCGGCGTAACTCGGGCGCCGTGGCAGCAGACGTCGATGCCTCCGCTCTGGTCCCCCACCGCCGCGGCATGTCGTTCAACCGCGTCCCGGTCCACCGCATCGAGTACAGCGACGTGCGCAATCCCGCCCTCGTCCCTGATGCGGTGGGCGACATCCTCGAGCGTGGCTCGCGTGCGTCAGGTGAGGTGCACCTCGGCGTCTTCCCGCGCGTACGCCCGCGCGACCGCGGAGCCGACGGCGCCACTGCCCCCGTGGACGATCGTGGTGCGGTTCTGCAGCAGCATTATTCATCCGCCCTTCGCCTCTCGTGATCATGGTAAGACCGCGTGATGTAAGACCGCGCGAGATTCCGGACTTCCTCGGTACGAGCTCGAGTGGCGTCGAGCTGCAGCCAGGGCGTCATGCCACGGATCGAGGTCCAGGCACCGCACGTAGCACCCGCTGACAAGTCCCGCCGCTTGCTCCGGCGCCTACCTCAGACAGGCTCAGCGATCATTCCGGCACGCCATACTTCTCGATGAGCGGGGCAAGTAGCTCCGCGGCGCGTGGGGCCGTGATGACATTCTCGTCGCGTACTTTCGTGACTGCCTTTGAGTGGACGTCCTCGTAGACATTTTCGCCGATCATCTTCCCCTTCTCGTTGTAGGGCCACACGAAGGCGAGGGTGCGGCGGACGAGATAGTAGGAGTCGGCGTCGTATTGCGACTCTGGTGCAATGTCCTTGTCGGAAAATTGAAAAACGTTGTCGCCCAGCGATGATCCCGGAACGAACTGATTGAATTCAGCTTCGCCGGCGAAGCCCCAATCGTTTACCGCCATCTTCTGCTTTCCGGTCCACATTACGAGCATGTCCATGTCGGCGAGGGACTTGTAGAAGTTGCGAACCGCGTCCATGCCGTCGAGGATCACACCTTGCCCACCTTCGAAGATCCGGTAGTGCGGTTCGGCGACCGTCATGGTCGGGGCGAGAAGTTCTTCGTAGCGTCCGGAGACTTCGAGAAGTGCGTGCCGGCGATAGTTGATCAGGATTTTACGGTGCAGGGGGTTGGTGAGGGAGTCGATCAGTGCATCGACATCGTCCATCATGTGGACGAATTCCTTTTCGTACGGGGTATGCGCTGCGGCGGTGCGTGTTTCATGTGCAGTGCTCATTGTGGTTCTCCTCAGAGTTGGTTGCCGAGATCGGGGAGTTGGCGATTGCATATCCCGCCGGAGACGACGAGGACGGCGGCCGATGATGTAGCCGGCGTTACGGCTTGCGAGGAATACTTCGGGCCGGCTCGGAAGGCTCGGCCTCTGGCTGGGAGAGCGCGCTCACCGACCCGTCCGCCTCCCCGTGGCGGTGAAAGCGTCCTCACTGAAGTACAGGACGCAGTGCGACAACAGTGCCCGCCTACTGGTGGGGCATCTTGAATGGTGCGGTCGCGCCGGCGTCGATCGGTAGGGCGACACCGGTGACGTAGCGGGCTTCCTCGGAGGCGAGCCATAGCGCCGCGTTGCTGACATCGACGTCCTCGATCCACGGCACGGGCAACGCATTCAGGTTCTTCATCAGCTCCGCCGCTACCTCGCGGTTCGGACTCTCCACTCCCGGGAGGAACAGCTCGCGTGTCTCGGCGTTGTCGACCATGGGGGTGTCCACGGTCGTGGGGTGAATCGAATTGACGCGGATGCGGTGGGGGGCAAGTTCGGCCGCCAGAGCGCGCATGAGCCCGACCACCCCGTGTTTGGCCGCGGTGTAGTGGGCCAAATTGAGGAAGGCGACGAGACCGGCAACCGAACTCGTCAAGATCACCGAACCGCCCTCGCCTCGCTCCACCATCGCCGGGGCCACCGCGCGCACGGTCTTCCAGACACCGGTCAGGTCGATGTCGATGACGTCCTGCCATTGCTGCTCGCTGATCTCCAGAGCGGGACCGAAACTTCCGACACCGGCATTGGCGACGAGCACGTCGATCTTGCCGAACTCGTCGATCGCCAGTCGGTGCGCATGCTCGAGTGAGGCGAGGTCGCGAACATCCGCCTGAACACTCAGGACAGACACTCCGCGGTCTTTCACGAGACGCACGGTCTCATCCAGATCATCGGTGGTCGCCAAGGCGTAGGGAACGGAATCGATGTCCGCGCAATGATCGACGACCACGATGTCGGCGCCTTCCTCGGCGAAACGCACCGCATGCGCCCGCCCCTGCCCGCGGGCACCGCCGGTGATGAACGCGACCTTTCCCGCGAGGCGGCCCATCAGCTGTCGGCTCTGTCATGCATGTTCACCGACGGATCGGTGGCGTAGTCGACAATCTGTGCGTGTGCGATCGCGTCGTTGTCGCGGGCCATGTAGTAATGCAGGCGGGCATCGGCCACCACGCAGAGGTTCCCGTCGGGCAGGTATCCGGCGATCGGTCCCTCGACGAACGCCAGCATCGTCGTACCGTTCGGCGCGATCGGCTCGTGAACCGCACCTGCAACTTCACAGGTGTAGGTGCCGGCGACACCGGGATCGTCTTCGTGGTAATGGAATCCGCCGTCGAGGATGTATGCCTGCACATTGCCCATGTGCCAGTGCGGAGTCGCTTGCACACCTGGATCCACCTGCAGAATGACCGTGAAACTCCCGGTCGCCAGATTCGCGTAGAGCAGCCGGAAGCGAGTCCCCGGCATGAGCCAATCCGTCCACGGGATCTTGTTCGGGTCGATGAACTCCTTGCGCGAACCCTTGGGGGTCGTACCGGGATCGGTCATCCAGAACAATGGACCGGCAGCTGTAGTACGCATTGCTTGTACCTTCAATCTTTGAAGAGATGATTCTGACTCGCCTCGCCATGACACGCCCGACGAGTCCCATCTGGCCGGCGGCTGTACCGGCGATAGTGATGGCCCAACCAATGTGACCCAGCGCGTCATGTGACGTCCATTACATTCCCGGCGGCGGGTGTTAACCTTTTACTTAACGTCGCAGCAGGGCGGTGCTGTTCAGCTCGCGCGAAGACGCAATTGACTGTCCGAGGAGATCGTGTGAGCGCGGTGGATCTCAACCTGCGGCAGGTGTCCTATCTCATCAGCGTCATCGACGAAGGACACTTCGGTCGCGCAGCCGACAAGCTCTTCATCAGCCCCCCGGCATTGACACAGCAGATCCGCAGTCTCGAACGCAAACTCGGTGTCGAACTTGTCGATCGCTCCGCCCATCCACTCAAACCGACTCTCGCGGGAGAACGATTCCTGCTCGAGGCCCGCGCGGCCGTCGCGGCGGCCGAACGAGCACTCGACGCAGTCCGGCAGGAGGAGACTCACCTCCGCATCGGATTCATGACCGCCGCGATCGGTATACACACCCAGGCGTTGTTCGAGCATCTCCGCCGACAGCACCGCCAGTGGTCGATCGATCTCGTCGAGCTCGCCTGGTCCGAGCAGGCATCAGCGGTGCGGCGTGGTGCCGTCGACGCCGCGGTCGTGCGCCCGCCCATGGCAGACGACCGCGGACTGCGCTTCGACGAGCTCTACAGGGAAAGCCGGGTTGTCGCACTCCCGGCGACGCACCGCCTCGCACACCGCCAGTCAGTGTCCGTCAGCGAACTCGACGACGATCCACACGTCACCGACCTGGACGCAGACCAAGAATGGGTTCGGTGGTGGGCATGCGATCCGCGTCCGAGCGGGAAACAAGTGGCCTATGGCCCCTCCGTACGCACAATCGGCGAACTGCTGGAAGTTGTCGCGTCCGGAGAAGCCATAGCAATCACAAGCGCTCTCGTGCCGAACACTCACCGCCATCCGCAGGTCACCTTCGTCCCCGTGCACGACGTGCCACCATCGCCCGTATGCCTGTGCACCAGAGAAGAAGACACCTCCATCAAGACCGAAACAGTCAGGCAGGCAGTGCGGTACGCATTGACAGTCTCCGGGTCATAGCCCCAGCGCATGCCCCGTCGATCGAGCGCCGCATCGCTGAACGTGTTCACAGCGTCTCGGCCGAAACTGTGTCCTCGACTCGCCGGACGGAAGCGGCAGTACTGCCATCGGTTGTCGGCATGCTCAGTGTCGCAACAACTTTCGAACACCGTCCGATGTCTTCTCGCTGCCCCTCAATCTCGATAGGTCGCCGGGGGTGGGCCTGCGATCGGCCCGAGGGGGGCGGCGAGCCACCGGTCGTACAGGCGCATCCAGGTTCCGTCGGCGCGTATGCGTTCGAGGGTGCCGTTGACGAACCGCACCAGGTCGTCCCTGCCCTTGTTGACACCGATTCCCCAGTGCTCCGCCTCCAGCTGTGGCCCCACGATCCGAAAATTCCGGTCCTGGGAGGCGAGCCCGGCGAGGAGCGAGTCGGAGGTGCTGACCGCGTCGGCCTGCTTTTTCTGCATGGTGACGAGGCAGTCGTCCCAGTCGGGGACCGCGAGGATCGTGGCGTCCGGCGCGACCCGTTGGACGGTGGCGAGCGACGTGGTGTCGACGAAGGTGCAGACCCGTTTTCCTGCCAGGTCCGCCGGGCCGGTGATGTCGGAACCCTGCGGGACCAGAATGCGTTGAAAGGCGCGGAAGTACTCGGTGGAGAAGCCGACGCGTCGTGCGCGTTCACACGTGATCGAGGTGGCATGGACGACGACGTCGACCTCGTTGTTCTCGAGTGCGGAGAACCGGCCGGCGGAGGTGAGCAGCCGGAACTCGACCCTGGTCGGATCGCCGAAGATGTCCCGGGCGACCTCCTTCGCCAGGTCGACGTCGAACCCCTGCAGGGTGCCCGTGGTCGGGTCTCGGAAGCTGAACAGGTTGGTGTTCTGGTCGACACCCACGATCAACCGGCCGCGTGCGGCGATCGCGGCGAGGGACCCACCGGGCGGCATCTGCCCGGGCGGGGGCTGCGGGCCGGGACGCAGGCTCGCGAGCGCCCCGCACGACTCGGGGAGCGGCGGTTCCGGCGGCGGACTGTTCGTGGGCGGGATGATCTGGGCGCCGTCCGTCATCGGTCGTGCGGTGTACGTGGCCGCGACGGTCGGGGTGAGAGGGTCGGGTGCGGCGCAGCCGGCGAGGACGGCGACCGCGACGGCGAGTAGGCCGGCGAGGCGCCGGGCACACGGTCTCGCCGCCGGTCTCGATAGCCTCACCTGTGTCATCAGTGGTACTCGTTCAGTCGCGGCCAGATACCCCCGCCGACGGCGAATCCGCAGGACACGCCGATAATCATGCTACCGACTGCCAGCGACGACATCGATCGGTAGACGTCCGTCACGGCGTTGGCCTCGTCGTCGCGCAGTCGGTCGATCGCGTTCCGGAGGGACTCGTCCAGGGCGGCGAACTGCGCCGACGACGTGCCCGAGCCGGATCCGGCGGCGATCGCCGCGGCCGTCGGGTAGTCACCGCGCTCGAGGGCGATCTCGATGTCCCGGTGCGCGGCCAGCCAGCCGTCGCGGGCCGTCACGGCCTCGCGGAGTTGTTGCTCGGCGGCGCGACCGTGCGAGCTCTCCAGCTGTCGGGTGAGCTCGTCGGACAGCGCCTGGGAGTGCCGCGCGTAGTCGATTTCCGACTGGGTGTCGGACCCGCGTTGCAGAATGGCGAGCGTTTCGTCGGCGCGGGCCTGCTGCGCCAGGATGCGAGCGCGCGCAACTGCGTTGATGGGTTGCGTACCTTCGGTTCTCGCGTGTTCGCTTGCCGACGTCGACACCAGGCTCCCGGCGATCAGCCACAGCAGGAGTCCGGCCAGGAGCAGGGTGGCGACAGCGAGGCCGGGGTTGAATCGGCGCTTGCTCTTCCGGATGAGGTACAGCTGGGCGAGGGCGAGGGCGAAAAGTGCGGCCGCGGTCACCGTGAAGGCGGCCGCGGGCAGCTGGGCCGTGTGCGTCTGGGTGTCGGCGACCGCCTCGGCCTGGCGGACGTAGAGTCGCTCCGCCAACGGGAGGATGGTGTCCTGCATGAGCGCGGACCCATCGGCCAGATACGCCACCCCGACCGGGTTCCCGGCCCGGTCGTTGGCCTGAGCCGTGGCGACGAGATTGAAGTACTCGGCGAGGTTGCGCACGACGTCCGACAACAGCGCCAGCGATCCGGCGTCTTGCGACGACACCCCATTGGTCGCCGTGACCAGCGCGTTCGAGGCGTCTCCGATCGCCTGGGTGAACTGCTCCGCGCCGGTCGTCGACTCGGCACCACCGCCACCGGAGACGAAGGACGTGGTCGCGGCGGCGTCGGCGATCGACAGCGAGCTGTAGAGGGCCTGGGCTGCGTTTGCCAGGGGCTCGGTGTGGGTGCGCAGTGTCTCGACCCGCTGTTGCCGCGCGCCGACCGCCGCCGAGGTGATCGCGCCCGCGGCGATGACCGCGGCGATGAGCGCGATCCCCAGCACGGTCAGCCGTCCGGGCGTGGATGCGAAGAATTCGACCCACGGGCGGCGGCGGGCCACGGGCTCGACGAGCAGGTCCTCGTCGAGCGTGGGGGCTTCGGTGACGGCGTGCTCGCCGCGGTGGAACATCCGGTCCTCCTGCACCGCCTCCGCGGTTCCGGTAAGAGAACCGATCCGGGCCGCGTGGCTGAGTTCAGTGTGCACCGACGGTGCCGACCGGCGCACCGACTCGGGAGACAGACACCGCAGGAACCGGATATCCGGTGATCGGGGCGGCTGAGCCGGGTGGAACCGGGTACTCGCACGGTATGAAGAGGTGGGTGTGCCGCGCCGCGCTGTCGCTGTTGGTCGCGGGCCTCGTCGCGTCCGCGTCCGGAGTGACGGCCCACTCGGCCCCGACGCCCGACAGGATCGACGACGTGCCGGGGCGGACGGCGCTGTCGTTCATGCACACCCCGAGCGGAACCCGCGTCGGGACGGCGAATCAGAGGGAGGCCCGGCCGGGTTTGTCGATCGTGAAGCTGTATGTAGCCGACTACATGCTCCGGCACGGCGACGGCTCTCCCGAGGACCTCGCGCTCGGACAGCGGATGATCCGCGACAGCGACGACTCCGCCGCCTCGCAGGCGTACGCCAAGTACCCGCAGTCGATCGATGCGATCGCCGCCGAGTATCGGCTGACCGGTACGCGCGGCTCCGGATTCTGGGGCGATGCGGTTACCAGCACCGCGGACACCGTGACGTTCCTCGAGGCGAAGAAGACCACCGATCCGGCCAGCCGCATTCTGGAGTGGATGGCCACCGCGGCCCCCGTCGCGGCCGACGGAACCCATCAGAACTGGGGTACCGGGCGGCTGCCGTCGGTGACCGGAACCAAGTGGGGGTGGTCGGACCTCGGGCCCAGTGTTGTCGCGTCCGCGTCGTTCGGGCCCGATTTCTCGGTAGCGGCCAACACGTACGGCACTGCCGACCAGCACACTGGTGACGTTCTCGGTGCCTTCGCGGAGGATCCGGCGTCACCACCACCGCCGGTGGCGCAGGATCCCATCCAGGAGTTGATCGACCGGTTCGTGCCCCTGTTGATCACGCCACGATGATCGACATCCCGACGTGCCGGAGGAACAGCCCTGACCCGGTTGGTGGGGTGACGGCCTGGGTAATCGGGTCCCATGTTGCCCCCAACGGACGAAACACCGAACGCCGGACCGCACCTGCCGGCAGGACAGACGCCGGGCGGTGGGGTGCCTTCTTCCGACCCGCATGCCCATGACGCGGGTTCCGGGATACCGCCGGATGTGGCGAGGGGTAAGGGGATCAAGCACACCCGTACCGGGGCGACGTGGACTGGTCTGGTCATCGGCATTCTCGTTCTGATCCTGCTTCTCGTGTTCATCCTGCAGAACCTCGACAGCGTCGTCCTGGAACTGTTCGTCTGGGAGTTCACGGTCCCGCTCGGTGTCACTCTGCTGTTCGCCGCCATCGCAGGTGCGGTGGTCATGGCGCTCGTCGGTGGTGTCCGGATCCTTCAGATCCGGCGGGCAGCGAACCGGCAACGGAAACTGAACCCCTGACCGTTGCTCGTTTCCGTGTTCGCTCGACCGATGCGTTGACCGGTCAGGCCCTCGGCCAACAGATTCGAGTAGTCCACTACTCGGTTCAACTGGCGAGGGTCCTCGTACGGTCGGTCCTGTATCGCATTCGTGATTCGACGAAAGGACACCGAAATGGCTTGGTCGACAACCCCTCAGGGGCTTTTTCTCGCCGCTGGACAGGCGAATCAATTCTCCTTCTCGTTTGGAGACATCTGGAAGGGCCCGCAGTTGGCGACTGCGAGACTCGACGCCAGCCAGGGCGGTGGTGGCACGAAGATCCTGATGACGCAGTGGCAGGGCACCGCCAACGCGCCGGTATTCGGCGGCCCCAGCAAGCAGTACTACGTGCTCGGCATTCACAACAGTTCCACTTCGGGCGTGTGGTTCCATCTGGAAGGAGGCGTGCTCGCATGACGACACAGGAAACACCACGGCTTTCTCGGATGCAGGTCCTGACGGACGAACAGGGCGGCATTCTCGCGGCCGTCCTGCGGACTGCGGACGTGGCATCGGGCGTGGCATCGGGTGAGGACGTTCCGCCTCAGGTTTCGCTGGTTCCTTCGGAAGGTCAAGCGTTGCATGAACTCTCTGTACCCGGTGGAGCATCGGGGGACGAGATGTTCGAGTCGCTGGATCAGTGGGTGGTTCGGGTCGACGCCGGCGTACCGGCATTGGCGCGACGCGCGGGCGCGTAGTCGCTGATGGAGGCGCGCCGGGTTGACACCTGTTGCGCGGAAGGGGAACGCCGCTGGTCCGGCGATCAGCGGTCCCCTCCGCGCGATGGCGGCGTGAGGCCCGGAAAAGCCATCAAAATCACCTCGAGAGCCACTTTGTCAGCACAAACGATTGACTTCGCTCGTGGTGGGCAGCACTGTCGTAGAGACACACCCCGCACCGATCAGTCCCGGAGTCGACCTTGACCAACGTCAATCCCACCGAAATCGCAGTAGCCGTCGCCGGATTCGGCTGGATGGGCCGAGTGCACACGAACGCGTATCTGCGTCAGCGCCACCACTTCCCGGAAGCGCCGTCCATCCGCCTGGGGGCCGTCGCCGACGAGGTACCCGGCCGCGCCGAGGAAGCTGCCGCCCAGTTCGGGTTCGGCGCAGCCCTGACCGACTGGCGCGACATCGCCGCCGACGAGAACATCGACGCGGTCAGCATCACCGCACCCAACTTCCTGCACCGCGAGATCGGCGTCGCGATGGCGGAGGCGGGCAAGCACATCTGGATCGAGAAGCCGGTCGGGCTGTCGTCCGAGGACGCGAAGGCAGTCGCCGCCGCTGTCGAGAAGGCAGGCGTCCAGTCGACCGTCGGATTCAACTACCGAAACGCACCGGCCGTTGCGATGGCGCACGACCTCATCACGGCGGGCGAATTGGGCACCATCACGCACTCGCGGTTCCGCTTCCTCAGCGACTACGCCGCGCATCCGGACGGCGCGCTGAGCTGGCGCTACGAGAACGCGCGTGGTGGGTCGGGCGTTCTGGGCGACCTTGCTTCGCACGGTGTCGATCTGGTCCGGTACCTGCTCGGCGACATCGACGCAGTCGTGGCCGACACCGCGATCTTCATCCCGCAGCGCGCCATCCCGTCGGGTGCCACCAGCGGGCACGCGCGCGCGACGGGTGGCAAGTTGGGGCCGGTGGAGAACGACGACTTCGTCAGCGCCCTGGTTCGCCTGTCGTCCGGCGGACGGGTAACGCTGGACGCGAGTCGCGTGGCCGTCGGCGAGCAGAACAACTACGGGTTCGAAATCCACGGCACGAAGGGTGCGGTGTATTGGGACTTCCGCCGGATGAACGAACTCGGAACGAGCCTCGGGAGCGAGTACCAGGACCAGTCGATCACCACGGTGTGGGTGGGCCCCGACGCCGGAGCGTATGCCCGCTTCCAGCCGGGTTCCGCGTCCTCGATGAGCTACGACGACCTCAAGGTCATCGAGGGGAACAACTTCATCGCCTCGATCGTCGACGGAAAGCCCCGGGGCGCAACGATCGCCGACGCTGTGGCCGCGGCCGAAACTCTCGACGCCATCACGGCCTCGGTCGCATCTCGTGCGTGGGTCGACGTGCGCTGATCCGATCCGCAGAGCCAGGTCCCGGAGTTACGCTTTATCGGTTGGCGGGTCAATTCCCGTAGGCGCCTTTCTCCGCGGAGGTTGGTATGAATACCAAACCGTTCGGCTTGGGCTTTGCGATTCTCGCGTTGGCAATTTCGGCGGTCGCCTGTTCCTCGGGCAGTTCCTCTGACTCCGAAGACAATTGCGTGCGCGCGACAGACAGTGAACTGGATGCGCTCTTCACGAGTTGGAATGACGCACTGGAAAGCGGTGACGCGAGCAGGGTCGCCGCGTTGTACCGGCCGGATGCGGTGCTGCTGCCGACCCTGTCGGTGCCTATCGCCGACACTCCCGAGGAGATAACGGAGTATTTCGTCAACCTGATCAAGGCCGATCCCACTGCCCGCATGGAAGAAAGTTTCAAGTATTCGGATTGCAACCTCGCCTACAACGTGGGCCGCTGGGTCATCAACGCCAACGGCCAGGATGTGGCGGCCAGGGTGACATGGGTCTATCGCTACGAAGACGGAAAGTGGCTGATCGCCAACCACCATTCGTCGGTGAACCCCTAGAGCGGTGACCGCCGGTCGACCGTGATGTCGTCCGGCGGTCACGAGGAACCACCCGTCTAGGACGCCTTGGCTCGTCGGCCTGCGACGTAGACCTCGGAGATGGACGTGTCGCGTATCCCCATCAGCAGCGCGAACAGGGTCTGATCGCGGGCCAGGTCGGGATCGGCGGCGCGAACGGCGTTGCGCAGCAGCCCGTCGAGCGCCGGCGTGCCGGACGGGTCGACAACAACGAAGTCGGCTTCCTTCCCGACGTCGAAGTTGCCGAACCGGTTCTCCATGTCCAAAGCCCGGGCACCGCCGAGGGTACCGACGAACAGCATCTCGGCCGGATGCATCGACACCCCGTCGTCACCGGCCTCGCTGATGTGCACCTTGAACGCGTCGCCGAGCACCCGGGGAATCAGCCATTCGTCGCCGCCGCCGAAATCGGTTCCCACCGAGATGTTGACGCCCGACGCGACGGTGCGCTTCCACGGCATCGTTCCGGATCCCAGGAACAGCTGCGAGATCGGGCAGTGCGAGACGGACGTACCGGTCTCGGCCATCCGCTCGAGCTCGACATCCTGACAGTGCACGCAGTGGGCGAGGATGGTGCGTCGGCCCAGCAGGCTCTTCCCGCCCACTTCCGAACCGGGTAGGAACTTCCCGTCGTAGGTGTCCAGGTATGAATTCACCTGATAGGTCTCTTTGGTCGAGTCGACCTCGCCGGTGCCGGGGCGATTGTTCTCGTTGAGGTGTGAGTGCACGTACACACCGCGGTCCCGGACCTCTTCGTAGAGGTCCCCGAGATTTTTCAGGGTCTCGGGGGTCACCGACAGCGAGAACCGCGGGATGATCGCCACGTGCAGCAACGCGGTGTCGACATCGCCGGTGTCGGCGCCGTGCCATTTCTCGATCTCCTCGCGGGTGAGCCGGATCGCGTCCTCTTCGGAGGTCATCAGCGGCTGAGCGGTCTCGCCGCCGACGGTCTGAATTCCGCGGCCGCTGACGATGCGCAGACCTGCCTTCTGCGTCTCGGTGAACAACGCATCCTGCGCATGTGGGAACGCCGACCCGAACACCATGGCGGCCGTGGTGCCCGCCGAGATCCGCCGGTTGGTGAACTCGACGGCCGCCTGTTGCGCGAACTCCGGGTCGGCGAACTTCGTCTCCGACGGGAACATGCACAGGGTCAGCCATTCCAGCAGCTGGCCGCCGCCGTAGGAGTCGCCGGCGTAGGTCTGCGGGAAGTGGATGTGGGTGTCGACGAACCCCGGCAGCAGAAAGCCGGGCCTGTGGTCGTGCACGGTGCCGGACTCGTAGTCCGACGGGATCTCGGCTCTGTCACCGCAGAACACGATTCGCCCGCCATCGTCCAGCACCAGGGCGCCGTCGGGAATCGATACCAGGGCGGCCGCGGCTTCGGTCACTTTCGGTGTGCCGGCGATGTGGAAGATGTGTCCGAGATGGGTATGCGTGGCCATGCGATGAACTCCCGTCGAGTGGTAACGGATCATGCCTTCTGCAATGAACTTCGGCGGCTGGACGAAAGCCCAGCCGAGTAGCACCTGTGCGGCCGTGCCGCACCCACGATGAGATAACAGCCCGTATTAACAATGCCACCGATCAGACCCGGGTCGCGGCCGAACAGGCCAAGCGCCCGCGGCAATCACCACCGGCTCGGTGCTACTGCGGGGGTGTGCGGTCGTCGACGAATCGACGGATGACCTTGTCCCAGCCCAAGGACTCGAGGAGTTCCGCGGCGGCGGCCCGCGACGTGAGCGGGCGAAGCACGTCGATGTCGAGGTCGCCGCTGGTGCCCAGGACGTCGTCGAGGCGCAGGCAATCGACGTATCCGTAGTCCGTCCAGGGTTCGACGTGGCTGTCCCAATCCGCGGTGTCGGCGTACGGCCCACCGAGACGCAGCTTTCCGCTGCGGTGGATCATCACGTACCGAGGCACCACCTGCATCGTCTCGTTGGCAGTCGCCCGAGTCACCTCGGGGTCGGCGGCGGGGTCTGCGCCCGCGAGCCGGCGGTCGTAGGACGCCGTCTTGACCGATGCGACCTCGACCAGTGCCCGCACGTAGACCCACCGCGCCCGCTCGATCGAGCCCGCCCACGCCGATTCCTCGTCCGCGCAGGAGAAGACGTTCTCGGCCGGGGTCCGTATCAGCAGTCGCGTCCCCACCCGTTCGTGATCGACAACCAGGTCTCCGTCGACGACGAGTTCGCCGTCGTGCTCGCGGACCCCGGTGATCGTCGCGACCGCGAGCACCTCGTCGTCCGGGGCGGTGACGAACAGTTCACGCTCGGAGCGGACGCTGTCGGCATCACCGGGGAACGGGCCACGACCTCTGGCGAACGCTTCGTGCTGGGTCAAGTCGGCCCGAAACCCGGTCTCGGTCATCCCCAACGGATGATCGCGCACCTCTCGCACGTTGCCGAGCCGAACCCTCGACGCCACAGGTCGATCCTCCCCGGTTTCATCTCCGGCGCACTGCCGGGTGATCCTATGATCATAGCTGTTGACCTGCGGTGATGCCTCATCAGCGTAACCACGGCTTCCCCAGTAGGGTCGCACTGTCGATACAACCGACCGAGGGGGACCGGTGACGGGTTCTGCGTCCGAAAAAATCATCTCGCCCGCATCACGCGCGTTCTGGGACCGCAGCTTCGCGGGCCGTCGCGCGATGTTCGAGGAGCTTCGTCAGCGATCGCCGATCGAGTTCCATGCGGAAACTGCCGGTCCGGGCTTCTGGTCGGTCGTCGGATACGACGACGTGGTGGCGGTGAGCCGGAACCCGGAGGTCTTCTCCTCGGCCAAGGGCTTCACCATCGACGACGTCCCGGCCGAGATCCTCGAGTTCGCCATGTCGATGATCGCCATGGACGATCCCCGGCACCGGCGTCTGCGGGGCATCGTGCAATCGGCGTTCACCGCGGCCTCGGTGCGGGGCATCGCCGAGCGGGTGCGTGGCACCGCTGCGCAGATCGCCGCGGACCTGCCCCGAGATGCCGAGTTCGACTTCGTCCCCGACGTCGCGACCCGATTGCCGGTGCAGGTGATCTGCGAGTTGATCGGGATCCCGGAGAACGACCGGCCGATGATCCTGGCCGCGGCGGCCGATGTCGTTGCCGGAGGCGGTGATCAGGAGTTCGTCACCGCACCCGGCGGCGCGGCCGGCCTGGGCCAGATTTATGGATACGCCCTCGAGCTGGGCGAGAGACGCAAGGCGGATCCCGGCGAGGATCTGACGTCCCGGCTGGTGTCGACGATGGTCGACGGCGAGGCCCTCGCACCGACCGAGTTCGGTTCGTTCGTCATCCTTCTGATCACGGCGGGTTTCGAGACCACCCGGCAAGCGTTGGCCTGGGCGCTGCTTCTGCTCAGCGAGCACCCCGACCAGAAAGAACTGCTGCTCGCCGATTTCGCCGGCCACATCGACAACACGATCGACGAGGTGATCCGCTTCGCCTCCCCGGTGCCCTACATGCGGCGCACCGCGACCGTCGACACCGAGCTCGGCGGCGCCCACATCGCGGCGGGGGACAAGGTCGTCATGTGGTATCTGTCCGCGAACCACGACGAACGCGTCTTCGACGGTCCGGGCCGGTTCGACATCACCCGGGCGAACGCCGGCAAGCATCTCGGGTTCGGCGCGAAAGACATCCACCACTGCCTGGGCGTCAACCTCGCACGGCTGGAGCTGCGCGTCATGCTCGAAGAACTTTTCACCGCCCACCCCACACTTCACGCGGTGGGCGAACCGGAACTGCTGCTCTCCGCGTTCATCAGCGGCGTCGCCGCACTGCCGGCCCGGACACGTGACGGACGGTGAGGTTCACGCAGGCCGGCGCCCGGAAATCATGACCAGCGGCATCTCGCTGATGCGGGAAACGTGCTCGTCGACGAGATCGAGTCGGCTCGCGAGGTCACGCGCCTCGTCGAGACTGATGGAGCGGCCGGCGATCCAGGTGTGGAAGATCGCGAGATTGATGCTGCGGAGAACGCGCGGCGCCTTGTAGTTCTCGACGAACTTTTCGGCGTCCTCGAAACTCGTGCTGCGGTCCGCATCGGTGATCAGCAGCGGGCCACCCGGTTTGAGGACGCGCGCGCACTCGGCGAGCCCGGCCTCACGCGACGACCAGTGCTTGATGGAGCCGTAGCTGATCACGCCGTCGAAGGTCTGGTCGGCGAAATCGAGCCGCGTGGCGTCGCCGACGTCGAACCGGACCCGGTCGCCGTAGTTGCGCATGCGTTTGGTGGCGCGCTTGATCTGGGCTTCCGACAGATCGAGGCCGAGAATATGCACGTCGGGGCGCTGGTCGGCGATGTAGTTCGTGAACAGCGCCCCGCCCGATCCGACGTCCAGAATGCGGGCGTTCGGTGGGAGATGGGGCAGAAAGTACTCGTCGATGACGTGGCGTGAGCGGTAGACGGCCGGTGCCACGATGGTCTCGTACATCCAGGCGTGCGCCGGTGTGTAGATCGCGGTGATGGGGCCGAACGGTGCCATCGGCATGGTCGCGCTCCTCGTTGACATCCCGGTTCCCACGGCGCCCGAACCCGTGCGGGTCGACGTCCTTCGCCGGTGTCGCTTCGAGATTAACGGGTGCGCGGTCGGTTTTGCAGCATCGCCGCGTGCCTGACAGGGCTGTGAACAGGGGTGATGAGGTGTCGTCCCCGGTGTAGTCGATCTCCCCCGAGTGCAAATCCGGAAAATGCGCCAGTATTCTGGTCCCCACCTACAAGAGGGTGTTACCGGACCCCGGCACCGAATGGTTCCGTGCCACCGTGCGAAGAGCCCTGGGCGCCGAGGCGAATCGGAATGTAGCTACCGCGCGGTGAGCCGGATGACGGGGTATTCCCGGTCGGATTTGCTCTGGTACTTCGCGATGCGGGGCTGGGCGGCGGCGATGCGCTGCCATGCCTGCTCACGCTCGGCGCCGTCGAGCTGGTGCGGGATCACCGGCGCGGCGGCGTGGCCGGGCAATTCGATCGACGCCTTGTCGGGGTGCGCCATCAGATTGGCGTGCCAGTCCGGGTTCTGACTGCCGCCACCCGACGCGACCACCAGCCGGGCATCGTCACCGTCGTCGAACCACGCCACCGGCGATTGCCGCGGCTGTCCGCTGCGACGACCCACGGTGTTCAGGATCAGCACGTCCATACCCATGAACTGGCCGTGGCCGCGTCGGATCTTGCGGTTCATGCGGGCGTTCATCTTTCGCTGCATCCACCGCGAGAACGCGCCGGGGGTTCCGGGTTTACGCTTGCCTTGGTTGTTCGTCATGAGCTCTCTCCCATCGGTCACTTCGCCTCGCGACACCCACGACTGAGCCGCCGGCTCTACGGCTCTCGGCAATGACGTTAGTGCGGCCCGGTGGTCGGCGCTTCTCGATTCCTGATCGGTTCGGTCACCGGTGACAACGGCCTGGAAGGGCACTCTGTCGAGTGCCCTTCCGAGGCATGACTTCTGGACCATCATGGGAGAGCGTCAGCCACTACGACTGGATGACGTTCCAGATGATCGGAACCTGATCGGTGGGCATGTTCTCGGCCCGGCGTTCCTGCCGCTGTTCGCGCTGCCGATCGCGGGTCCGATCGTCGTTGCCGCCGGGGATGTCGCGGCCGGTGTCAGGGGCGGCCACTGCGGCGACCGAGTGTTGCGCGGCCGGGGCGACCGCGCCCGCGACGCCGACGGGAAGCACGCCGAATGCGGCTGCGGCCACCACCACGGTCACGATCCGCTTCCGCAGCGAGCCGCGGTGGGTGCGTCGATCGTCCTGGTGCGAATGTGTGGCGTTCATGGTCTGAATTCCTGTCCGAGTGCCGCGAACCCAACGTTCACGGCTACTCGAACGGTGTCTGCGAGGGCGCGAAACGTTACACCCTGCCGGACATTATTTTGCGGCGAGTTTCGCGCCGCTAACGCCACTCGCGGAACGCGGCGAGCAGGCGGTCCCGCAACGCCGGATCGAGCTCGTCCGGGGGGAGCGCGCCGAGGGTGTGCACCGTCTGCTCGATCTGTTCGAGATAGGTGGCGCATCCCTGGCATTCGCCCAGATGGGTTTCGAATCGGACCCGGGCATCGGGATCCATGTCGTTCTCGAGGTAGGCCGTGACGAGTTCGACGAGGTCCTGGCAGTCCATGTCTTCCATGTCTCACGCTCCCGTTCCAAGATAATCCTCGAGGGCCTGGCGCACATGCGCGCGACCCCGGTGCAGCAGCACCCGCTGGTTCGCCGGGGTGATCGAGAGCATCGCGGACACTTCTTCGGCGTCGTAGCCGAGGACGTCACGCAGAACGACCACGATCCGCTGGCGGTCGGGTAGGTGCTCGAGTTCGCGGCCGGCGACGTCGAGCACCTCCGCACCGAGGACCGACCCCTCGGGGGTCACCGGCCAGCTGGTCGGCGGAGTCGCCCAGTGGTGTGGATCCTCCGGGGAGGATGCGGGCAGGAACCGGGCCGGATCCACGGCGGCGCTGCCCGCGTAGGCGGCCAGCGCGGCGTCGACATCGTGCCGGTCCCGCACTCCCCGTTTCTTGGCGATGTTGACGAGTATCCGGAACAGCCAGGTACGGAGGGTGGAGCGGCCTTCGAATCCGTCGATGCCCTGGAGCACGGCGATCCAGGTTTCCTGGACGACGTCTTCCGCGACCTCGGCGCTGGCCACGTATCCCCGCGCCACGCGCAGCATCATCGGCGTGTGCTGGTCGACGAGTTCGGCGAACGCCGACTCGTCGCGTGCCCGTAGAGAGTCGACGAGGCACTGCTCGTGCGAGGTATCGATCTCGGTCATCCGCTCCTCCTCGGTGATCGAGGCGCTCCGGAAGCGTGGCCGCGTGAGACGGCCGGACGCCATCCAACATTACTGATCTCAGGGGCAGCCGTCGATGACGCTGCCCGATCTCGTGGTGGTAGGGCCGAACGGCCCTGTCTTGGCTTCGCGGTGCGGGGAAGACTCGGTGCGGAGGGGTGGCGGGCCGCGGCGATGCGGTGACGGTCGCGGCGGCCCGGGTGCCCCAGGCAACGATTGGACCTGGCAATCCAGGGAGGGCGACGCATGGACTTTCGGCGGACTCCGCTGGCGCGGTCGGAGAATTACTGGGAGCAGCTGGGTTCAGTGGAAGCTCGCCACCTCGACGGTGCCGAGCGGGACCGGCTGCCGGCCCCGGACGAACAGGTCTCGCTCGTCGACCACTGCCGAGGCGCAACACCCGACCCGGCGTGAGGAGCGTGCGCGCGGGCGAGTGACGCTAGGCAACTCCGGTGCGACGTGGCACGATCTCGTGTGTGACGAGCAGTACCGCTGAGAACCAGCGCTTACGCGATCTCGCGCTGCTGCGCCGCGTCCGTGACCGGATCGATCGGGAGCACGCGCAGCCGCTGGACGTCGAGTCGCTCGCCCGCGGCGTGAACATGTCGGCAGGGCACCTCAGCCGTCAGTTCCGGCTCGCGTACGGCGAGTCTCCGTACTCGTACCTGATGACGCGGCGCATCGAGCGGGCGATGGCATTGCTGCGTCGTGGTGACCTCAGCGTCACCGAGGTGTGTTTCGCGGTCGGCTGCTCGTCGCTGGGCACCTTCAGCACGCGTTTCGCCGAGCTGACCGGGGTCCCGCCCAGCACCTACCGGCGCCAGGAGGCGGACGCGACGGCGGGCATTCCGTCGTGCGTGGCGAAACAGGTCACCAGACCGATCAGGAATCGAGAAGCGCAGGTCGCTGATTCGTAATTATCGTGATCCCATGGACATCACAATTCACCAGACCTACCTCCCGCAGGACGACCCGGACGCCGCGTTGGCTTTCTATCGCGACACTCTCGGCTTCGAGGTCCGCAACGACGTCGGATACAACGGGCTGCGCTGGATCACGGTGGGCCCGGCCGACCAGCCCGGCACGTCCATCGTTCTGCATCCGCCGGCCGCCGACCCCGGAATCACCGACGACGAGCGTCGCACCATCGCCGAGATGATGGCCAAGGGCACGTACGCAGCCATCAACCTGGCCACCAGGAACCTCGACGGCGTCTTCGAGAAGCTGCAGGCCAGCGAATCCGCGGAGGTCGTTCAGGAGCCGACCGAGCAGCCGTACGGAGTCCGTGACTGCGCCTTCCGCGATCCCGCGGGCAACATGGTTCGTATCCAGGAACTGCGCTGATCGACGCCGACGGAGACCGCGAAGGCGGCTCCGCCCAACAGAGGGAGACACGATGAGCATGGCCACGAAGGCGGGCACGACGGGCCGAGCGAAGCGACGGGAAAACTCGGAGTCGCCAGATCTGCACCTTGCCGACAGTCACGATCTCATCCGCGTGCACGGCGCGCGCGAGAACAACCTCAAGGACATCAGTGTCGAGCTCCCGAAGCGCCGGCTGACGGTGTTCACCGGTGTCTCCGGCTCGGGCAAGAGTTCGCTGGTGTTCGCCACGATCGCCGCGGAGTCGCAGCGGATGATCAACGAGACCTACAGCGCCTTCGTGCAGGGCTTCATGCCGTCACTGGCGCGACCCGACGTCGACGTACTCGACGGGCTGACGACGGCGATCATCGTCGACCAGGAGCGGATGGGCTCGAACCCCCGCTCCACCGTCGGCACCGCCACCGACGCCAACGCGATGCTGCGCATCCTGTTCAGCCGGCTCGGGAAGCCGCACATCGGCTCACCCCAGGCGTTCTCCTTCAACGTCGCGTCGATCTCCGGTGCGGGCGCGGTCACCATCGAGCGCGGTGGCCAGCAGACGAAGGAGCGGCGGAGCTTCAGCATCACCGGCGGCATGTGTCCGCGATGCGAGGGCCGGGGGGCGGTCACCGACTTCGACCTGACGGCGCTCTACGACGACAGCAAGTCGCTCAACGAGGGCGCGCTGACGATCCCCGGCTACAGCATGGAGGGCTGGTACGGCCGCATCTTCCGGGGCTGCGGCTACTTCGATCCGGACAAGCCGATCGCGAAGTTCACCAAGAAGCAGTTGCAGGACCTGCTCTACAAGGAGCCGACCAAGATCAAGGTCGAGGGCGTCAACGTGACCTATGAGGGTCTGATCCCGAAGATCCAGAAGTCGTTCCTGGCCAAGGACGTCGACGCCATGCAGCCGCACATCCGCGCGTTCGTGGAGCGGGCGATCACGTTCGCCACCTGCCCCGACTGCGACGGCACCCGACTCAGCGAGGGGGCGCGATCGTCGAAGATCAAGGGCAAGAACATCGCCGACGTCTGCTCGATGCAGATCAGCGACCTCGCCGACTGGGTCCGCGGCCTGAAGGAACCGTCGGTGGCCCCGCTGCTCACCGGGCTGCAGCATCTGCTCGACTCGTTCACGGAGATCGGGTTGGGGTACCTCTCCCTCGACCGGCCGTCGGGCACCCTGTCCGGTGGAGAGGCGCAGCGCACGAAGATGATCCGGCACCTCGGTTCGTCGCTCACCGACGTCACGTACGTCTTCGACGAGCCGACCATCGGCCTGCACCCGCACGACATCCAGAGGATGAACGGCCTGCTGCTGCAGTTGCGCGACAAGGGCAACACGGTGCTGGTCGTGGAGCACAAGCCGGAGGCGATCGCGATCGCCGACCACGTCGTCGACCTCGGACCGCGCGCCGGCACCGAGGGTGGCCAGGTGGTGTTCGAGGGCACCGTCGAGGGGCTGCGGTCCAGTGACACGCTCACCGGGCGGCACCTGGACGACCGGGCGTCGCTGAAACAGTCGGTGCGCACACCGTCGGGGGCGCTCGAGGTGCGTGGCGCAGACAGCCACAACCTGTGCGGCGTCGACGTCGACATTCCACTCGGCATGCTGGTGGTCGTGACCGGTGTGGCGGGGTCGGGCAAGAGTTCGCTGATCCACGGTTCGGTGTCCGGGCGGGACGGCGTGGTGTCGATCGACCAGGGCGCGATCAAGGGTTCCCGGCGAAGCAACCCGGCGACCTACACCGGGCTGCTCGAGCCGATCCGCAAGGCGTTCGCGAAGGCCAACGGCGTGAAGCCGGCGCTCTTCAGTTCCAATTCCGAGGGCGCGTGCCCCACGTGCAACGGCGCCGGTGTCATCTACACCGACCTGGGTGTGATGGCCACCGTCGAATCCCCCTGCGAGGAGTGCGAGGGGAAGCGGTTCCAGGCCGAGGTGCTCGAGTACACGCTGGGCGGCCGGAATATCGCCGAAGTGCTCGCGATGCCGGTGGCCGAGGCCGAGGAGTTCTTCGGTTCCGGCGAGGCGCGGATCCCGGCGGCGCACAAGATTCTGCAGAGGCTCGCCGACGTCGGGCTCGGCTACCTCAGCCTCGGGCAGCCGCTCACCACGCTGTCCGGCGGCGAACGGCAGCGGCTCAAGCTGGCCACCGCCATGGCCGACAAGGGCGACACCTACGTCCTCGACGAACCGACCACCGGCCTTCACCTCGCCGACGTCGAACAGTTGCTCGGACTGCTCGACCGGCTCGTCGACTCCGGTAAGTCGGTCATCGTCATCGAGCATCACCAGGCGGTCATGGCGCACGCCGACTGGATCATCGACCTCGGTCCGGGCGCCGGCCACGACGGTGGCCGGATCGTGTTCGAGGGCAGGCCGGAGGATCTGGTGTCCGCCCGCTCCACCCTCACCGGCGAGCACCTCGCGGCCTACGTCGGCACCTGATCGAGGCGCTCGTCGAGATGTGCCCCCGGTTGCCACGGCCGCCGGGGGCTTTCGCGTTCGGTGGCCGGCATTGGGCCGCAGTGCAACTGTGACGCCCGCCACGCGGATTCTGCCGAACCTAGACGTGCGGTGCCGAACTGAGACGTCGCCACCCTCCGCCCGGTCATAGCGTCACGTTCCATCAGTGACCACAGACACGACAGGAGAGTGGAATGTCCGATCTCAACGCCGCGCTCGGCAAGGTTCTCGACAGCGTGACCGAGGAAGGTGCGCCGAGGGTGCCCGGAGTGGTGGCGATGGTGACCGATCGCGACCGCACGGTGTTCGAGGGCGCCGCCGGGGTGCGGTCCCTGGCCGACGGCGAGCCGATGACCGCCGACACCGTGTTCGCGATCTTCTCCACCACCAAGGCGATCACCGGGACCACCGTGCTGCAGTGCGTCGAAGAGGGTCTGCTCGACCTCGACGCGCCCGCCCGCGAATACGTTACGGAACTCGGTGACATTCAGGTCATCGAGGGATTCGACGCCCACGGCGATCCGGTGCTGAGGGCACCGAAGCGGGACATCACCACGCGGATGCTGTTGTTGCACACCGCCGGATTCGGATACGACTTCTTCGACGAGACCTACAACCGGTTGGGGGTGGAGCACGACCAGCCCGGCGTGATCACCGCGACCCGGGCGTCGCTGACCACGCCGTTGCTCTTCGATCCGGGCGAGAAGTGGCAGTACGGGACGAACATCGACTGGGCCGGCCAGGTGGTCGAGGCGATCCGCGGCAAGCGGCTCGGCGAGGTGATGGCCGAGCGGGTGTTCGCGCCCCTCGGCATGCACGACACAGCTTTCACCCTGACCGGATCGATGGCGGCCCGGCGCGCGACCATTCACCAGCGGGAGGAGGACGGCCGGCTCACTCCCTTGGATCTGGTGCTGCCGCAGGCTCCCGAGATCGACATGGGCGGGCACGGCCTCTACTCCACGGTGGGCGACTACCTGAAGTTCCTGCGGATGTGGCTGAACGACGGAGACGCCCCCGGTGGCCGAGTGCTGCGGGCCGACACCGTGCAGGCCGCCGTGTGCAACGGCCTCGAGGGACAAGAGGTCGGGATGCTGCCTGCCGTGATACCCGCCCTCACCAACGACGCCGAATTCTTTCCCGGACAGCGTAAGTCGTGGGCGTACACGTTCATGGTGAACGAAGAGGACGCACCCACCGGCCGGCCCCGGGGGTCGCTCGGGTGGGCCGGGCTCGCCAACTCGTACTACTGGATCGATCGTCGCAACGGAATCGCCGGGTACTGGGCCACCCAGGTCCTGCCGTTCGCCGATCCCGTGTCGTTCGGCGGCTACCTGGACTTCGAGACGGCGGCGTACCGTCACGCCACTCTGGGCTCACCCGTCTAGGTCGGTCTCGAAGCCGGTTTTCCACTGGATGGCCGGTGGCCCTGCCCGGTACGATCGCGGGATTGTCTTCACCGCTGGGAGCCCATGAGGTTCGTGTGTGGGCTCCCGGCAGTTCCCGGGCTGAGAGCAGGTTTCGTCATGGCATGTCGTATCAGTGAGCTCGTGCTCGGTTGCCGCGACCCTGAGCTGCTTTCGCGGTTCTGGTGCGAGGTCCTGGACTTCGTCGTGCTCGATCACGAGGACGACGGGTCGGTGGAGATCGGGCCGCGCGAAGGGTTCGGCGGTCCGCAGCCGACGATCATCCTCAGCCGCAGGGATGAGCCGGAGAAGGGGAAATCCCGGCTGCACATCGACGTCAACGCCACCGACCGCGATCAGGACGCCGAGCTCGAACGCCTACTGAAGCTCGGTGCGCGCCCGGCCGACATCGGCCAGACAGGGCAGGAGCAGTGGCATGTCCTGGCCGACCCCGAAGGCAATGAGTTCTGCCTGCTGAAGGCTCGCCTGGACCCACTCTGATGCTCACCGGTCGGGGTCAGCGCAGGTCGGCGAGCTTACGCCCCAGCACCGTCCGCTCGCGCTCGTTGCCGCACAACCGCACGGCCGCCTCGAATTCGGTGCGTGCCTCGTCGGTGCGTCCCAGGCGGGTGAGCAGTTCGCCGCGAACGCTCGGCAGCAGGTGCGAATTCGACAGCGCCTGGGCGGCCACCAGCTCGTCCACGATCGGCAGCGCCGCGGCCGGTCCCTGGGCCATGGAGACCGCCACCGCCCGGTTGAGGTCGATCACCGGTGACGGCGCGAGCCGACCGAGTGCCTCGTAGATGAGGACGATCCGCTCCCAGTTCGTCGCGTCGACGGACGGCGCGACGGCATGACATTCGGCGATCGCCGCCTGCAGGCCGTAGGCGCCCAGCCCGCGGCCGACCTGCTCCGCGCGGGCGAGGGCGGCGCGTCCCCGGCGGATCGCGGTGCGGTCCCAGCGGCGGCGGTCCTGGTCCTCGAGCAGCACCGGCTCGCCGTCCGCCCCGGTGCGCGCCGGGAACCGCGCCGCGGTCAGTTCGAGCAGCGCCAGCAGACCGTGCACCTCCGGCTCGTCGGGCACCAGCCGAGCCAGCACCCGAGCGAGGCGCTGCGCCTCGCTCGCGAGGTCGAGGCGGATCAGATCGTCACCGGAGCTGGCCGAGGACCCTTCGGTGAAGATCAGGTAGATCACGCTGAGCACCGAGCCGAGTCGCCCGGTCCGCTCAGCGGCGGGCGGCACTTCGAACGGCACCCGGGCCGCCCCGAGGGTCTTCTTCGCCCGGGTGATCCGGGCCTGCACGGTCGCGGTCGGCACGAGGAACACCTTCGCGATCTCGTCGCTCGTCAGACCGCCGACCACCCGCAGGGTGAGCGCGACCCTCGCCTCCCGCGACAGCACGGGGTGGCAGGAGATGAACATCAACGCCAGCATGTCGTCGTCGATCTGGTCCGGATCCCACAGCACGTCCCCGGTGCCCCGGGCCGGATCGGCGGGCCCGCTGCCCGAGACGGCGCCGCCCTCGCTCAGGTCGTGAGCGAGGACGGCGTACCTCTCGTCGAGGGCGGAGCGCCGACGGAACGCGTCGATCGCGCGGCGCCGGCCGACGGTGAGCAACCATCCCGCGGGGTTGTGGGGGATACCGTCGCGTGGCCAGCTCACGAGTGCCTCGGCCAGCGCCTCCTGGGCGAGGTCCTCGGCCAGCGCGAAATCGCCGGTGTACCGCGCGAGCGCACCGACGATCCGTGCCGACTCGATCCGCCAGACGGCGGCGACGGCCTCACGGTTGGTGTGGCCGTCACCCGTCGATCCGCTCAGAGCTGACCGGTCGCTTCGCGCCACGCCCGCTCCTTCTGGATCCACACGTTGTCCTGCGGGAACTCGTCGATCGTCGCGACCCGGCGGATCTCTGCTTTGGAACCGGGACCAGCCATCGGGGCACGCTTGGCCCACTCGACAGCCTCCTCCTTCGACGCGACATTGAGCATCCAGAAGCCGCCGAACAACTCCTTCGTCTCGCCGTAGGGGCCGTCGGTCACGACAGGTGTTTCCGAGGAGTAGTCGACCACCACACCCGATTCGGGGTCGGGGTCCAGACCCTCGGCCGCGAGCAGCACGCCGGCGCGGATCATCTCGTCGTTGAACTTGCCCATCGCTTCCATGATCTCGGTGAAATCAACGTCCTGGGACGCCGCGAAGGTCTCGTCGGTGGCGCGCATGATCAGCATGTACTTCATGGTTCCGTCTCCTTGGATGTCGGGGTCCCTCTTGGACCTTCTCATCCTCAGGTCGAACGGGGAGTGACATGGATCGACACACTCGCCGAAATCTTTTTCGAACCTATCGCGCCCGGCCGGCTCGGCGCCGGTCGGTTTCGGTGGTGCCGCCCCATATTCCGTGGGTTTCGCGGTGTTCGGTTGCGTGTGCTCGGCATTGCCGGGCGACGACGCACCCGTTGCAGATCTGTTTGGCGCGTCGTTCACGCCGGATCCGGGCGCCGCGTCGTTCGCCGTCCGGAGCGAAGAAGGCGGCGGGCTCGGTGGTGCGGCAGTGGGCGCGGTACCGCCATCCCCAGCGTTCGGCTGCGGTGGTGGGTAGGTCGTGAATTGTCGTGTGGTCGATCATCGGGTGTCCCGGGGATTCGGGCGGTGGACGGTGGGTACCGTCCACCGCGGTGGCTGCACCGACTCAGTGCAGGTGGCTGCCGCCGTTGATGTCGACGGTGGTGCCGGTGAGGTACGCGGCGTCCTGCGAGGACAGGAAGGTGATGACGGCGGCGACCTCGGTGGTGGTCGCGACCCGGCCGAGGGGGATGTCGCGGCAGAGTGCGGCTTCCTGTTCGGCGGTGCTGCCCACGCGGATGCTGGTGTCGACCGCACCGGGGGTGACGGCGTTGACGGTGACTCCGCTGTCACCGAGTTCCCGTGCGAGTGACTTGGTGAAACCGAGAACCGCGGCTTTGGCGGACGAGTAGGGCACCTTGCCGAAGACGCCGCCACCCCGCTGGGCGGAAACGGACGACATGTTCACCACACGCCCCCAGCCGTTGTCGATCATGGCCGGCAGGAACGCGCGGGTGACGAGGTAGGTGCCGGTGGCGTTGACCGCCATCACCTTGTTCCACAGTTCCAGCGTGGTCTCGAGGAACGGCACCGGCGAGGTGATGCCGGCGATGTTCGCGAGCGCACCCACAGCGGGGAGGTTGCCGCCGGCGACTTCGGCGGCGACACCGTCGTGCGCCCGCTGGACCGAGTTCTCGTCGGCGACGTCGATGTCGTGACCGAAGGCCGGTACCCCGAACTCGTTGCCGATCTCGGCGGCGACCTTCGCGGACTTCTCCCCGTCGAGGTCGAGAACGACGATCGCCCAGCCCTCTTCGGCGTAGCGGCGGGCGGTGGCGAGACCGATCCCGCGCTCGGAGGTGGCGCCGGTGATGACGGCGGTGCGCTGAATGGACGACATGATCGCTCCTCGTGTTGCTGGAATCGCGCGTCCCGTCCGATGCGGTGGAGAACAGGGAGGTCGACGGCGCGGTAGGTGACTGCCACCACAGTAAGCCGATCAACTGTTAACAGTCAACCGTCGGCGGGTAACGGTTGACATATCGACGTGGCTCGGATCACACTGTTGGAACCGCACTGTTGACAGTCAACAAATCGGCGGCAATCGTAGAAACCGGCAGCTCGAAGAGGAGTCCCCATGAGTACCGAAACACTCAGGATGCGAGGTCCTGTCCATGGCACCAAGGACGCGAAGCGCGTAGCAATCGGCTCCTCGGTGGGTGCCGTCATCGAAACGTACGACTTCATCGGCTTCGGCACGGCCGCCGCGCTGTACTTCGGTACCGCCTTCTTCCCGGGCGCCGACCCGGTCACCGGAACACTCGCCGCGTTCGCGACGCTGGGTGTCGGCTTTGCGGCGCGCCCGCTCGGCGGGGTGCTCGGCGGACATCTCGGAGACAAGCTGGGCCGCAAGCCCGTGCTGGTGGCGTCGCTGATCGCGATGGGTCTCGCGACCTTCGCGATCGGCCTGCTGCCCACCTATTCGCAGGTGGGGCTCATCGCGCCGGTGCTGCTGGTCCTCGTCCGCGTCGTCCAGGGCCTCGCGTTCGGCGCCGAGTGGGGCGGTGCGATCCTGATGAGCTACGAGCACGCCCCCTGGAAGTCCAAGGGCAAGTTCACCGGCATCGTGCAGGCCGGCTTCCCCGTCGGACTGCTGCTGGCGAATCTGGTGTTCCTGTTCAGCGTGCACCTCGGCGGCGACTGGGCCTGGCGGGTGCCGTTCCTCGCCAGCATCGTCCTGGTGATGGTCGGCCTGGTCATCAGGTCGAAGGTGCCCGAGTCCCCAGTCTTCGAGGACGTCAAGAACGAGGGCGACATCGTCAAGTCCCCGGTACTCGAATCCATCAAATACGACTGGCGAAACATTCTGCGCGGCATCGGCCTTCGAGTCGCCGAGACGGCCGGTTACGCGGTGTCGATCACCTACATGATCTCCTACCTGCACAACCAGGGTCTCGCCGGGAAGTCCGAAACCCTTGTCGCCCTCTGCATCGCGTCCGCAATCGGCATCTTCGCCACCGTCGCCTGGGCCCGACTCACCGACCGTATCGGACGACGCCCCCTCTACATCGCGTCCTGCGCCTTCGCGGCACTGTTCGGAATCCCGATGTTCCTTCTGGTCAACACCGGCCTGTTCATCCTGGTCATCGCCACCATCGTGATCGCCTACGCGGTCTGCCAGAATTCGATGGCGGGAGCGCAGGGTGCGTGGTTCCCCGAACTCTTCGACGCCTCACGCCGCGCCTCGGGAGCGTCCCTCGCCTATCAGATCTCGGCGATGGTCTCCGGCTTCACGCCCTTCGTCACCACATTGCTGTTCGTCTCCTTCGGCTGGTGGGGGCCGGCGCTGCTGTTCAGCACGTACGCCCTGATCGGACTGTGGGCGGCGTTGATCACCAGGGAGACCTGGGGACCCACCGAACGGCGCCTCGCCGCCGAGGCTGCGGCGCGCGCCGATTCCAAAAGCGTCGACGCGCCGACGTCCACCGGCACCACGCCCACGATCCGCAAGGAAAAGGAACTCCTGTGACCACCACAACCGCCACCACCGCGGCCGAAGACACGACCAGTGACGCGTCGCGCATCGCGAACGTCGAACAGTTCGCCTACCGCATGCGGCACAACGTCCTCGACATGGGTGAGGAACAGGGCCAGGGATACGTCGGGCAGGCGCTCGGAGCCGCCGACATCTTCGCCACCGTCTACGCCGACCAACTACGTTACCGCGCAGACGATCCCGCATGGGAGGGCCGAGACCGGTTCCTTCTGTCCACCGGCCACTACGCCATCGGCCACTACGCCGCGCTCGCCGAGGCCGGAATCATCCCCCGCAGCGAACTGGAAACCTACGGCTCCGACGACTCCCGGCTCCCGATGTCGGCGATGTCCACGTACACCCCCGGCATGGAAATTTCCGGCGGCTCCCTCGGCCACGGTCTCACCATCGCGGTCGGGATGGCACTCGGGCTGCGTCACCAGCATTCCACCGCCCGTGTCTTCAACTTCCTCTCCGACGGCGAACTCGACGAGGGTTCGACGTGGGAGGCGGCCATGGGCGCCCATCACCACCGGCTCGGCAATCTCACCGCGATGGTCGACATCAACGCCCTCCAAGCCGACGGTGCGACCTCGACGGTGCTGAGCACCGAACCCGTGCACGACAAGTGGGCGGCCTGCGGGTGGCACGTCGAACGCGTCGACGGCAACGACGTCACCGCACTGGTGCGCGCGTTCGACAGCGCCGCCGCCGAATCCGACGGCAAGCCGTCGATCATCCTCTGCGACACCCGCGTCGGGAAGGGCGTGCCCCTGCTCGAGACCCGGGAGAAGGCGCACTTCATGCGCATCGACGAACACGAGTGGCAGATCTGCCGCGACCAGCTCACCGCCGGCTTCGACCACAAGGACGCCTGACATGACCACCGCCAGCAAGCCCAAGCTCAAGACGTCGGCCATGATCGCGTCGTTCGTCGACGAGGGGCAGAAGACGACGTCCGCACCGTTCGGACACGCCCTGGTGAAGGCCGCCCGGGAGAACGACAAGATCGTCGGCCTGTCCGCCGACCTCGCCAAGTACACCGACATGCACATCTTCGCGCAGGAGTTCCCCGACCGGTTCTTCCAGATGGGGATGGCCGAACAGCTGCTGCTCGGAGCCGCCGCCGGGATGGCCGAGACCGGCCTGGTGCCGTTCGCGTCCACGTATTCGGTGTTCGCTGCGCGCCGCGCCTACGACTTCCTGTGCCTCGACATCGCCGAACCGAACCTCAACGTCAACATCATCGGTGGGCTCCCCGGACTGACCACCGGCTACGGGCCCAGCCATCAGGCCACCGAGGACATGGCCATCTTCCGGGGCATCCCCAACCTCACCATCGTCGACCCGTGCGACTCGATCGACATCGAACAGGCCGTCCCGCAGCTCGCCGCCTCCGACGGTCCCACCTACCTGCGGCTGCTGCGGGGGAAGGTCGCGACCGTGCTCGACGAGTACGACTACACGTTCGAACTGGGCAAGGCCAAGGTGCTCCGTGGCGGCAACGACGTCGTGTTCGTCACCAGTGGCCTGATGACGATGCGCGCGCTGCAGGCCGCCGACCGACTCGCCGCGCACAACGTCGACGTCGCGGTCGTCCACACGCCGACGATCAAACCGTTCGACGCCGAGACCGTCCTCGCGGAGGTGAACACCGACCGACTGGTGGTCACCCTGGAGAACCACACCGTGATCGGCGGTCTCTTCGAGACGGTGGCCGCCGCCGTCGTCACGGCCGGGCTCGGCAAGCGGATCGTGCCGATCGCTCTCCCCGACCAGTTCCTCGACGCCGGTGCCCTGCCCACCCTGCACGAGCGGTACGGCCTGAGCACGGACCGGATCGTCGCCAAGGTTCTGGGCGAACTGGCATGACCAGCGCGTACGGCCCACGCCGCAGCCCGGGCGGCGCGGGCCGTACGATGGCTGTCAACAGATTGCTGTCAACAGACCGCTGTCGACTGTTGATCGCTGACCCCACGGAGGCACCCATGGCCGGACAACCCGCCGCACTGCTCGGGCTGGAGAAGACCAGCCTCCGTCAGCAAGCCGTCGCCGCCCTGCGGGTCGCGATCACCAGCGGGGAGCTGGCGCCGAGCAGCCCGCTCGTGGAGACCGAACTGTCCGAGATGCTGCAGATCAGCCGCGGCACGCTCCGCGAGGCGATGCGGCAACTCCAGCAGGAGGGGTTGATCTCCGCCGGCGCGCGGGGCCGGCTGTACGTCCGGCACCTCGATTCCAAGGAGATCCGCGACATCTTCGCCGTCCGCGCCGCACTCGAGGCGCTGGCCGTCCGGGAACTCGCCGGCCTGGCCGACCGCACCACCGTCATCGCGGAACTGCGCGCCGCCCTCGACGTCATGGACACCGCCGTCCTCGAAGCCCGCATCGAGGCCGACCTGAACTTTCACCGCACCATGTGCTCCCTGACCGGTAACGACACACTCCTGCACTCGTGGATCTCCCTCGAAGGATCGATCCGGATGTCGATCATGTTCGCCGGCCTCGACCGCGCCGTCGGCAACATGGACGTCGGCCGCCACAGCGCCATCGTCGACGCCATCGAAACCGGCGACGCCGACGAAGCGGCCAAAGCGATTCAGACGCACATGGACTGGGCCTCAGCGAATCTGGTGTCCTGACCCAGGTGAGTGGGAAAGAGTGCGGGCACACGCTTTGCCGGTCACGTACCCGGGACAGGCCGCCGTGTCACCCGCCGACGACACACGCGGGCTCGGTGGCGTCGAGTGTGGTCCATGCCCGTCGGCGGGCGTCGATCGGTGTGCCGGCGAGGATGCGGGCGCGGCGGTGCCCGGGTTCGAGCAGCACTGTCGCGAGGGTGGCCCAGCGCTGACCGAAGACGGCGTCCGGGGCGGGGACGCAGCACAGCTGGGGCTGCCCCGGATCGGAATACAGGTACTCGACGAGGTGATCGGCGACGGCCGGCTCGGCGTACCGCTGCTGCCGTGAGGCGATCAGACCGTAGCGGTCCTGCGAGTCCGGCTCGTACAGACCGGTCTTCTCGCGGGCGGCGTTGGCCGGGTCGAGGAAGTGGTTGGTGTGCGTCAGGAATCCGCGGCTCGGGCGGAGCGTCGCGACGCCGACGGGGCTGACCTCGGCACAAGCGACGGTGTCCGGGTCGAGCAGGGTCAATGCGCCCGAGGTGGCGATCGGTGCCGAGCGCAGCAGTTCGAGGGCTTCGTCGACGGTTCCGGCTTCACCGAGGACCGCCGCCGACAGGACGTGCACGGGCACCCCGGCCGGTGCGTCGTCGCGGTGGCCGAGGATGTTGAAGAAGATTCCGAGACCCGCGCTGTTCATGCCGATCTTGCCGAGGATGCCGTGCTCGGTCAGCCCCACGTAACTGTGGCGGGTTCCGCGCACCTGATGGGTGTGCCAGTACGGGTCCAATTCCTCGTGCCAGTCCCAGGTCTGGACGCCGAACGGCGCCGACGGACGATCCGCGGGTGCGTAGGCGATGGTGGAGCACTCGCCGGGACGGGCCGCGGTTGCCTGCGACAGGATCTCCGTCCGGCCGCTGAGCGCCATCACGTGCCAGGGCTCGAGCCCGGCGCCGGCCGCGATGCCTTCGATCTCCTCGAGGTACCGGGGGCTCCACGCCGCCAGGACATCCGCGAGGCGGTGCGCGCTGTCGCGGGTGCGGGACTCGGTGACGCCGACCGTGTCGAACAGGCGCAGATACAGTTCCACGGACGCAGGCAGGTCGGTGCGCAGCTGCGTGCCGCGGGCGATGCCGCGTTCGTGCGGCCGGGTGTCGTCGACGCAGACGTGAGGGCGGGCAGTGGTGGATTCGGTCATGATCGTCCTCGTTATCCAGATTGTGTGAATAAAGCTGTGGAGCAATTGATCCGTGAGTCTCTCGGCGCAAACCCTGTCCTTCAGGTCCGGGATAGCCGATCTGGTTTTGTCGGACCGTGTGGCTAGTGTCTGGGTTATGGCGGGGAGGGTGGTGAAGCGGGCGTTCAAGTTTCGCTTCTATCCGTCTGCGGTGCAGGCGGAACAGCTTGCTCGGACGTTCGGGTGCACCCGGTATGTCTACAACCGGGCGTTGGCGGAGCGGTCGCGTGCCTGGTCGCAGGAGCGGCGGCGGGTGACCTATGCGGATACCTCGAAGATGCTCACCGGATGGAAGCGGGATGCCGAGACGGAGTGGTTGGCGGAGCCGTCGAAGGGGCCGTTGCAGGAATCGCTGCGGCAGTTGCAGGGCGCGTTCGAGAGGTTCTGGCGCAAGCAGACCGGCTACCCGCAATTCAAGAAGAAGGGGCGGTCGAAGGATTCGGCGACCTACTACTCGAACTGCTTCATTTTCAGGGATGGGCAGCTCCGGTTGGCCAAGCAGTCCGAACCCCTGGATATTCGGTGGTCGAGGCCGCTGCCGGAGGGGGCCGTGCCGTCGCAGGTGACGGTGTCGCGCAATGCTCGTGGCCAGTACCATGTTTCGATCCTCGTCGAGGACACGATCACCGAACTCGAGCCGGTCGATCGGGTGGTCGGGCTCGATGCCGGGATCACGAGCCTCTACACGCTCTCGACGGGGGAGAAGATCACCAACCCGCGCCACGAGCGCACGGGATCGTGCGCGGTTGGCGAAGGCGCAACGAGCACTCGCCAGGAAGCAGAAGGGATCCCGGAACCGGGCCAAGGCCCGACTGAAGGTCGCGAAGATTCATGGTCGGATCGCCGATCGGGTCGCGATTATCTGCACAAGCTCTCCACTCGACTGGTGCGCGAAAATCAAGTGATCGCCATCGAGGATCTGAGTGTGCGGAACATGGTCAAGAATCGGTCGTTGTCTCGGGTGATCTCGGATGCGGGGTGGTCCGAGTTCCGGTCGATGCTCGAGTACAAGGCCGACTGGTGCGGGCGGCGGGTGGTGGTGATCGATCGGTTCTGTCCGTCGTCGAAGACCTGCTCGGTGTGTGGGGAGGTCGCCTCGGCGATGCCGCTGAACGTGCGGGAGTGGACGTGCCGATGCGGCGTCGTCCACGACCGCGACGTGAACGCGGCAAGGAACATTTTGGCCGTCGGACTGACGGTGGCATCCTGCGGAGACGGTGTGAGACCACCTCGCACATAACGTGCGGGGTGGCGACTGTCGGTGAAACAGGAACCTCGGGACGCGAGTCTCGAGGGGATTCTCGGTCGTTCACGGCCGAGAGGACGTCAACCCACCGCTGTACCAGTAGGGGCTGCTGCTGGTTTCGTCGCCGAGCCCGAGGCCGTCGTAGCGGTTGCGGCGCCACAGGACGTCGGCGACGTAGACGGCCTTCACGGGACCCATCACGGTCACGACGAGCTGCATCATGTTGCTGACGGTGTCGAGGAAGTTGGAGACGAGCAGGGCGTACAGCGTCATGGCGACGCCCATCGAGCCGTCGAGGAGGACGCTGCGCGAGCGGCGCAGGCGCAGGCCGACCGATTGCAGGGCGAGCCCGGAGCTGTAGGCGGTCATCGCGTTGTTGGCGATGGTGCCGACGATGACGGCGAGCAGGAAGATCGGCGTGAACCATGCCGGGAGGATGGTTTCGAGCGCGATCTGCGGGTCGGCCATGTCGAGTCCGGTGCCGGCGAGTGCGCCGAGCGCGGTGAACAGCACGCTGGGGACGAATGCGCCGAGCGCCGTCCACACGGTGACCGAGACCGGTGAGGCGGGCGAAGTCCGCGCTGTTGGTGTAGGACAGCGGGGCCGACGCCACGATCGACACACCCGCGGCCACCGTCGCCCACAGTCCGATTCCGTGGAGTGCCTCCGTCGGCTGGTAGCCCCAGTCGGCGTTGCCGAGGACGTATCCGGCCATCACCACGAAGATCGACGTCAGCACCAGGGCCAGCGGCTGGTAGAGCCGCACGATCGTGGCGTGCCCGTACACGCCGATGGCCAGCGTGACGGTGGCGATCGCCAGGATGACGACGACCTTGACGGGGGTGGTCGCGTCGATCCCGAACCGTTCGACGAGCCGGAAGGCCGTGTACGACGCGGCCGCCCCAGTTCAGCGCCAGGTAGCAGACGCTGATGAACCAGCTGGTCACGAGAATGTTCACCCGGTTGCCGCGGATGCCGAAGATCGCCCGCGTGATCACCTCGCTGGGCGTGCCCGACGCGGGTCCGCTGGCGGCGACGATTCCGGTGAGGATCGAGAACAGGTTGCCGGCCACGATCACCGCCAGCGCCTGCCAGAAGGACAGGCCCATCAGGATCAGTGCGCCGCCGACGACCAGGGCCAGGTAGCTCACGTTGGGCGCCGCCCACACCGCGAACAGGTCCCGGGCGCGGCCGTGCCGTTCGCTGTCGGGGATGAAGTCGATGCCGTGTGTCTCCACCCGCCCGGCGCGATCGGCCCGCGGTGTTTCGCCGGGCGTCACCGCGCGCGGATCTGCTTTTGTCGATGCCATGGGGTCCTCCGGATAGATGAGCACGGATGTGCGGCTGGTGGGCGCAATCGCCGATCTGGCGTGACCTCGGTCACCGTACGGAACCAAATCGATTTGGACAAGAAGCGTGACAGCGAATTTACAAATCGATTTGGTGCAGGTCGGGCTGTTGGTAGCCTGACTGCGTGACGGAGAAGCGATCGCGGCCCACCATCGCCGACGTGGCACGGCACGCGGGGGTGTCGACCACGACGGTGTCGCACACGTTCAGCGGCAAGGGCGTCGTCGCCACCGCGACGCGCGAGCGTGTCCGCTCGGTCGCAAAATCCCTCGGCTACCGACCGGACGTGGTGGCGAGGAGCCTGCGCAGCAACCGTCTCGGCGTGCTCGCCCTCGTGCTCCGGCCACTCGAGACACTGGATTCGTCTCTCCCCGAGGGCGTCGACTACTTCCTGCGGTTCGCGGGTTCGGCGGCCCTGGCCGCGATGGATTTCGGATACGGGCTCATGCTGGTATCCGATCCGACGCGCGACGAGTCCCCGGCCGCCGCCCTCGCCTGCGACGGGTTCCTGATCACGGAACCCGTCACGAACGACCCCCTCATCGAGATGCTCCTCGGGGAGGGTGTGCCGTTCCTGTCCGTCGGCAAGGATCCGGCGAGGGCCGCGTACGACGCCTGGCTCGACACCGACACCGAACTCATGACCGACCGAGTGCTGCAGCACCTCGAGGACGCGGGGGCGACGCGAGTGGCTCTCGTTGCCGGAACCGATCCCAATTCGTGGAACCTGGGCGCCGAGGCCGCCTACCGAGCGTGGGCAGCGACACGCGGTCAGGACGCTCAGGTCGCCATCCGGCCCGAGACCACGGGTGAGGCCGGCGGACGCGACGCCGCGGACGAACTGTTCGACCGGAGCGATCCACCCGACGCGGTGTACTGCCTCACCGGCCGGCACGCGGCGGGGGTGCTCGCGCGGGTCCGGGAACGAGGATTCGACGTCCCCGGCGACGTGCAGATCGTCGGCGGCTCCGACTCGGAGCACACCCGATCCGCCGTTCCCCCCATCACCTCGGTGGACCTGAAGCCCGAACACCTTGCCCGCGTAGCCGTCACACTGCTGGTCAACCGCCTCGACAACTCTGACCGGCCGGTCCCCCCGGGACACCTCCACGGACGCCTCGTCGTGCGGGGCTCCACCCGGTAGTCATGCCGAGGACGGCGAAATGCACGTGCTCGCCGGCGCACCGGTCGGTGATGCGCCGGCGAGCACGTTCGGCCGGATCAGAACAACCAGGGAACCTCGTCGTGACCGAAGTCGTGGAAGTCGCCGAACCGCCCCGAGTAGAACACCAGGCCGGTGCCCTCCCGACAGCGCATGTCGGTGACCTCGCCGTAGAAGACGCGGTGGTCGCCGATGTCGTGGGCGCTGTGGACCCTGCATTCGAGCTGGGCCAGAGCATCTTTGATCAGCGGCAGACCCGAGCGGCTGCGATCGCAGGGCAGGTCGTCGAATCGGGCGCCGCCCCGTGTGGCGAAGCGGCGGGCGAGAGCTTCCTGACGGGAGCCGAGGACGGACACAGCGAACGAGCCCGCGGCTTCCACGGCCTCGGTGGTGCGGGAGCCGTGGGTGAGCGAGACGAGCAGGATCGCCGGGTCCAGGCTGATCGAGGTCAGGGAGCTGATCGTCATGGCACTGGGGCTGCCGTCGCCGTCGTCGGCGCTGACGACGGCGACGCCGGTGGTGAACCGGCCCATGCTTCGTCGCATGTCCGTCGGGGTGGGGGCGTGGAATGCCGGAAGGGTCATCGTGGGCCTACTTACTGTGGTACCGGACTTCGAAGGTGACGACGCCCTCGTCCGTGCTCCAGGGGCCGTGCGGCATGCCGGGCGGCCGGCAGGCGTACATTCCCGCGGTGAACGTCTCGCCGAGGGGCAGGTCGGTGAACGACCCCTCGAGGATGTAGACCTCCTCCCAGAAGTCGTGTTTCTGCACGCCCAATGGTGTCGAGTCGGCGCCGGGTTCGTAGCGCAGGATCCGGGTGGCGACGTTGCCTTCCGGGTCCTTGGCGAGGATGCGTTCGGTGATCTTCGGATCGTCACCCGGACATACCGTCCACTCGACGTCGGTGACCGGGAAGAATTCGAATTCGGGCTTGGCCATGAGGGTTTACTCGCTTTCCGCTTTGTAGCCGTCGGTGAACTGCTGCACTGCCGCGACGGCGCTGTCGTAGTCGTAGTTGCGGTACGTGTATGCGCCCTTCACCACGAAAGGGGCACCGGCGTAGAACATCTCGTACTGCTGGTGTCGTCCGGCGAATTCGGATCCGATGATGTCCCAGGCCAGCTTGAAGAGCTTGACGCGCTCCTCGGACGGCACACCGGGGGACTGGACGTAGTGCTCGATGTCCCGGGACGTCAGCGGACTGGTGAGATCCTTGACGCTCGACGGGAGTTGCAGCACACCGCCGCCGACGAGGTCGCGCAGGATCGCGATCACCCGCGGGTAGATCTCCGACTGCAGGCCCATCGACCCGTACAGCGCCTGCCTGCCCGGCAGCCACATCCCGGCCGAATCCGGCTCGGCGGTGTACTCGGCGGCCAGCACCGCGGAACGGACTCCGCTGACGAGTGCGGCGAGTTCGCCGAGCTTCTCCTGAACGCTGGGGATCTTGTCCACCCCGTTGACCTGCGTGACCCGGCGCGCCACGCCGGCAATGAATTCCAGCTTCGTCGCGAAGCGGATCTGAGCCTGCCAGTTGCCGAGAACGTGGGCCCCGGTCTCGAAGAACTGCCGGCGGACGCCGGTGGTGTCGCGGTCGACGAATACTCGATCCCACGGCACGAGGACGTCGTCGAAGACGAGGAGCGAGTCGGGCTCGTCGTAGCGGCAGGTCAGGGGGTAGTCGAACGAGCTCGTCGCGGCCGGGATGTACGGGCGGCGGACGTACTGCTTGAGACCGGGGGCGTTGGTCGGGACCACGAACCCGACGGCGAAGTCCTTGTCGTCCGGGCCGAGCGGCTTGATGCACGAGACGAAGATTTCGTCCGCGATCGCCCCGCCGGTGGCGAGCATCTGCGAACCACGGATGACCAGACCCTCGGTGGTTTCCTCGACCACGCCGGCCTGCAGGTACTCACCCTCCCAGCCCGACGCCGTCGTCGCGCGTGAGACCTGTGGCGGGATGATCGCGTACGAGACGTAGAGGTTCTCGTCGAGCAACCGCCGGTACAACTCGGACACGTTCGCCCCGAAGTCGTGCCCACCCTCGGCCGCGAACACCTCGGGATGCGCCGCGAACGCGGCGAGGAACGTCCCCACATGGTCGGGGCTACGGCCGATCCAGCCGTGCGTGTGCTTCGCCCACCGCTCGATCGCCTCCCGCCGCTGCGCGAGCTCCTCCCGCGACCGGGGAATCGAGAACACCCGATTGGCCGCGTTCCCGGTTTCGGGTGCGACGTACTGCATGCCGTTGGCCTCGTCCGCGGCCAGATCGAACATCTCGGCAATCGTCCGGGTCACTGGCGCGAAAGCCGGATGGGTGGTGACGTCGTCGATCTTCTCCCCGTCGACGAGCACTACGCGCCCGTCGTTCAGGGAGGCCAGGTAGTCGGCTCCGGTGCGCATGTCAGTGTCCTTCGGTGGTGTAGGAGTGGGTCAGGGTTCGGCCGTCGGGCAGGGTGAGTTCGAGGTCCCACCGGTGACCGGGGGTGAACTTGCCGTCGAGCAGCGGCAGGGTGCCTGCGAAGCAGAGCAGGTCCTCGCCGGTGTCGCCGATCCGGTCGGCGAAGATCTGCAGAAGGGTTTGCGGTGTACGGAGATTGGCCAGGGTTCCGTCCTGATACAGGACCCCGTCGACCCACGAGCGGGCCCGGCACGCGTCCCAGTCGAACGACGACCAGTCCGCGATCTCGACGACGGCCGGGCCTACCGGCTTCGGGCACGCCCGCTTCGAGTCACCGATGTCGACGGTCTCGAGTTGGCGGTCGGTGTGATCGGAGCCGACACCGAGGTAGTACCGCCCGCGGTGCCGCAGGATCACCGGCTCGACCTCGCCGGAGGTGTGCGCGCCGGTGACGGGGGCCTGCGACGCGGTCGTGATCGTCGCGATCTCGACGGGGTAGAACATCGGCACCTGTGCCGGCGGTGCGACTCCGATGGCGGCGAGCTCGTCGATGTGATGTTGCACCGCTGCTTCGTCGCGGCCGGTGTACCCGGCGACCAGGGTTCGGCCGTCGCCGAATTGCAGGATCTCGGAGGAATCGAGGGTTTCGAAGGTGAGCACCTCCGTGGTGGCGCCGGTCATGAAAGGACCCTTCTGCGGTTGAGGAAGCTGTAGTCGTCGAGCCGGTCCCTCAGGACGGGGAACTCGGCGCGGGTGCGGTCGACCACGGCGGGGTCGATCTCGGCGATGGTGATGCCCTCGGACGAATCCGCCTCGGCGATCACCGTCCCCCACGGGTCGACGATCCGGCTGTGCCCGCCGAGTTCGACGGAGTTGTGGGTGCCGGTGGCGTTGCACGCGATCACGAAGACCTGGTTGTCGACGGCGCGGGCCGAGGTCAGCAGCCGCCAGTGCTCCTTGCGGGCCTTCGGCCACGCGGCGGGCACGATGACGAGTTGCGCTCCGGCGGCGACCAATTCGGTCCACAATCCGGGGAACCGCAGGTCGTAGCAGGTGGTGGCGGCGATCGGGCCGAAGGGCGTGTCGGTGGTGTGGATCTGCGTCCCCGGCTGCAGGAGCTGCGCTTCGAGGGAGTCGTATCCGAACACGTGAACTTTGCTGTAGTGGTGGTGGATCTGTCCGTCCGGGCCGATCAGGACCGCCGTGTTGCGCAGTCTGCCCTCTTCACCCTGTTCGACGATGCTGCCGGCGTGGATGTAGCACTGCCGTTCGACGGCGACGGCTGCCAGAACCTGAACGGTACCGCCGCCGAGGGTTTCCGCAGCTGTCGAGTAGTCGTCGAAGTGGTTGTATCCGACGCGCCACAGCTCGGGCAGAACGATCAGGTCGACGCGCTCGGCGAGCCCGGTCAGGAGGTTGCGTACGCGCTCGAGTCGATGCGCGGGGGTCTCGGAATCGGGGCTCGCCAGTTGAGCCAGGGCTATCTTCATGGGTTTCCTTCGTGCCGTTAGATGTTCGGCCGTTTCATTGACCGCAGGGTGGTGTCGAGGTGTTCCCGCACCGCCTGTACCGCGGCCTGCGGATCACCTGCCGCGATCGCGTCGGCGATGGCGCGGTGCTCGACGAGAACCTGCTTCTTGCGGGTTTCATCGGCCATGACGATGCGGATACCCATCCGCATCTGACGGTCCCGCAGTGAGCTGTAGAAGTTGTTCATCAGTGGGTTGCCGGCCGCACGGATGATGGCCGTGTGGAATTCGAGGTCGTGCGCGATGAAGTCGACCGGGTCGGTGTCGTTCTCCTGGAGGTCCAGGAGAATCCGGAGCCGATCCGGTACCAGGCCCGGCTGGGGCGCCACTTCGGTGACCGACCATTCCTCGACCACCCGGCGGGCCTGCATGATGGCTTCGACGTCGCTGTCGGACAACGCCGGAATGAAGGCGCCCTTGTGGGGCACGCGCCGGATGAAGCCTTCGGCCTCGAGGCGTAACAGCGCCTCGCGCACCGGGGTTCGGGAAATTCCGGAGGACGCGGCGACCTGCGCCTCGGACAGAAACATCTCCTCGTCGCGGGGCAGGGTGATGATGGTGTTCTTCAGCCACTCGTAGGCCAGCTCCGGTGCCGTTGCCCCGGAGGTCTTCGATGTCGTCATGGCTTGCCCCTTCGAGGAGAGTCAGTGGTGGACGGACGCCGGCGTTTCCAGTGTCCGGGAGATCGCCTCGTCGCCCACGGCCGCGAGATCCACGGACTGCGTTTCCCGCGCGAGAAGTGAGGCGATCAGGGAGATGACTCCCATAGCTACGAGATAGGCACCGATGGCGTATCCGGTGCCGAACCGGGTGTAGAGCGCGATCGCGATGATCGGGGCCAGCGAGCCGGCAAGGACGGACGCGAGGTTGTAGGCCAGCGACACCCCGGAGTACCGGACCTCGGTGGGAAACAGTTCGGAGAAGAACGCGCCGATCACGGCGCTGTAGGCCGCGAAGATCAGCAGTCCCACCGCCACCGCGAGGGTGATCGCCGCCGGATTCTTCGTGTCCAGCAGAGCGAAGAACACGAACGCCCACACGATGGTGGCCGCGGACGCGCCGATGTAGATCGGTCGCCGGCCGATCCGGTCGGCGAGCACGGCGAACATCGGGATCGTCACCAGGGCGACGACCATGCCGATCATGACGGCGTTCAATCCGGTGCTGCGCTCGAGTTCGAGGATCTGGGTGATGTAGGTGATGACGAACAGCGAGAAGATGTAGAAGCCGGCGTTCTCGCCGAAGCGGGTGAAGGCCGCGAGGAGGATCTGGCGCCAGTGTCCCCGGACGGCCGCGGCGAGCGGCATGCCCTTCTTCTCGGCGGTCGCGGTGTCCCGGGACTGCTCGAAAAGCGGGGTCTCCGCGACGTACAGCCGCAGCACCAGACCGATGACCACCAGCAGTGCAGACAGCCCGAAGGCGATCCGCCATCCCCAGGACAGGAACGCGTCTTCCGACAGCGTGGAGCCGAGGACAGCCAGCACCCCGGCCGCCAGCAGGTTGCCCAGCGGCGGACCGAGATTGGGCCAGGCGGACCAGAACGCCCGCCTCTTCGAATCGCCGTGTTCGGAGACCAGCAGGACTGCGCCACCCCATTCGCCACCGAGGGCGAAGCCCTGCACCAGCCGCAGAAGCACGAGGATCAACGGTGCGGCGACGCCGATGGACGCGTACGTGGGCAGGAAGGCGATGAGGAAGGTCGACACGCCCATCAGCATCAGGCTGGCGATCAGGGTGGCCCGCCTGCCTTTGACGTCCCCGTAGTGCCCGAGTACCGCGGCGCCGAGGGGGCGCGCCACGAAGCCGACGGCGTAGGTGGCGAACGCGAGCATGGTGCCCACCAGGGGATCTTCGGTGGGGAAGAACAGCTTGTTGAACACCAGCGCCGCCGCTGTTCCGTACAGGAAGAAGTCGTACCACTCGACTGCGGTACCGGCGAGGCTCGAACCTGCAATGACGGGCAGACTGGTGTGGGGTCTGCGATTGATAGATTTGTTGTTGGCGGTTGCCATAGTCGACTCCTAGGTCGAATCGTCGCTACGTGACGAACTGCACGTCCTTGCGCCTACCTCCAAGTAGGCGACTCGAACGGTCGCGCAGATGGTGCTGCCTGGGCTCGGTGGCTGCTCCAACAGCTGCCGAGCCCGCTTTTTCTTGCCTTCATCCGACTGTGAAGCCGATCACGAAAAGGCTGTGCACCAGTTGTATACGACCGGTCTACGATTCGCAAGAGGGGCAGCTGAACTCCGGGTTTCCGCCCCGCGACCGGGCAACTCTTGACGCAGGCCCGGGCGCGGCCTAGCTTAATCGAATCATATTCGATTATTTGAAGGAGGTGCCGTGGACGCCGAACTGCTCGTCGTCGGAGGCACGGTGCGCACCGGTCATCCCGACAGTCCTGTCACCGACGCGCTCGCCGTGGCCGGCGGGCGCGTGGTCGCGCTGGGGGAGCGGGCTCGTGCCATGCAGTCGAGCCGCACCAAGTTGATCGACCTGCGTGGGGGCGCGTTGTTGCCGTCGTTCGGCGACGGGCACGTCCACCCGCTGATGGGCGGGCTCGGTCTGCGCGGCGCCTCGATCCGCGACTGCGGCAGCGTCGACGAGGTCCTGCGCGAGGTGCGCCGGTGGGCGGACGAGAATCCCGGAGCCGGTTGCGTATTCGGCGACGGGGTTTCTCCGACGCTCGCCGAGAGCGGGCGCTTCGAGGCCCGGTGGCTCGACAGTGTGGTGCCGGACCGGCCGGTGGTCCTGCGCACGATGGACCATCACACCGCGTGGGTCAACAGTGCGGCGCTGCGGTGTGCCGGACTGACCCGGGACACCCCGGATCCGGCAGGCGGAGAGATCGTGCGGACCGCCGACGGTGAGCTGCTCGGCACCCTGCGTGAATGGGGAGCGATCAATCCTGTTCTCGCGCTGGTGCCGGAGGTGACCCTCGACGATCGGGTCGATGCGCTGGCGACGGTGTCGAAGATGCTGGCCGCCGCGGGCATCACGTGGGTGCAGGACGCGTGGACCGAACTCGACGACGTCGAGGTCTGGTTGACCGCCGCGGACGGCGGGAGGCTGTCGACCCGTGCCAACCTCGCGTTTCGTGCCACCCCGGAGACCTGGGAGGCCGACTTGGAGGCGTTCGTCCTGGCGCGGCGGAAGGTCGAGGAACGGGGCGGCGACGCGATCAGGGCGGGAACGGTCAAGTTCTTCGCCGACGGGGTGATCGAGGCCGGTACGGCAGCGCTTCTCGCGCCCTACACGGACTGTCCGCACTCCCACGGCATCAGCAACTGGACGACGGACGAACTGTCTCGGGCTGCGGCCGAAGTGGACCGGCTCGGGTTCCAGATCCACATCCATGCCATCGGCGACGCCGGGGTGCGCATGGCGCTCGATGCGATCGAGCACGTCGACCGCAGCAACGGTCCGCGTGATCGGCGCGCCACGATCGCGCATCTGCAGTTGGTCGACGGTGACGACCTCGACCGGTTCACGTCCCTCGGGGCGGTCGCCAACTTCCAGCCGCTGTGGGCCCAGCTCGACGCCCTGATGACGGAATTGACGATTCCGCGGATCGGGGCCGAACGAAGCGCGCAGCAGTATCGCATCGGAACCCTCACCGAGCGAGGTGCACGGGTGGCCTTCGGCAGTGACTGGCCCATCACCGCCTACGAGCCGATCAAGGGAATTGCCACCGCGATTCACCGCCAGACCCCGTCCGGCGTACCGACCGAAGGATGGTTGCCGCGCGAACGCGTCGGCCTCGAACGGGCCCTCGCCGCATACTCGGCCGGCGTCGCCTATCAGGGATTCGAGGAGAACCTGTGGGGCTGCCTCCGGCCGGGAATGCGGGCCGACATGATTCAGCTGCCGGTCGACCCCTACGACCTGTCGTCCACGCAGGCGCTCAGTGAGCTTGCCGTGACCCGAACCTGGTTGGGCGGCACGCAGGTTCACTGAGGTTCGGCGCTACCGCTGCACCGCGCCGCATTCCTGCAGGAGGTGGTGAAAGCCCGCCAGCAGGGCCGCCAGGCCGAGTTCGAACGCCTGCTCGGCCCTCTCCGGGCCGCGGGGTGCGGCGGCAAGCGCCCGCGTCAGGGCGTCGTCGGTCGTCGTCGAATCCGCTTCGATCATGACCTCCGGCGCGGCCGCGTCCAGGGCGGCCCCGAGGAGAAAATTCTCCGCGGCGGTGATGACGGCCATGATGTGGTCGTCCGGGAAGCCGGCGCCGCGCAGTCCGGCCGCCGCCGAGTGGTACACCGAGAGCGAGCCGGGATCGCGCACCGTCTCGGTGGCCAGGAGGCGGATGGCGGTGGGGTGCCTGCTGAACGCTGCCCGATACGACCGGGCCCATTCGGAGAAGGCCTCATCCCAGGGCAGGCGCTCGAAGGCCGATCCGTCGATTTCCCGGACGACGCGGTGGCGAACCAGTTCGACGACGGCCGCGCGGCCTTTGGCATGGTGATAGATCGACGACACCTGCACGTTCAGGTGCCGGGCGAGGTCCGGCATTCTGAAGTCGCCGTCACGATCGACCAGTTCGAGCGCCGCCTCCGCGATGCGTTCGCGGTCCAGGCGTGCGACGCGAGGTCTGCCCATCGGTGCACCCACCTCTCCAATCGAAATTCATTCGATTATGCCCTTGTGGCGCCGGTCACAACGCTCTAGTCTAATCGAAACACATTCGATTAGAACCTCGTCGCGTATCCGCGCCCCCGGTTTCCCCGCCGCCGCGCCCTTGCCCTGACTGGAGAAGTCCCTCATGAAGAAATCCGCACCCGGACCCGCCTCCGGCACGCAGCTGGAAGGCGGCGCCCTCGGCACCTCCGGCATCGTGTTCTTCGTCGTGGCGGCCGCCGCGCCGTTGCTGGTGATGGCGGGGGTGGCTCCCCTGGCCCTGAACGTCGCGGGAATCGGGGCGCCCGGCGGGTACATCCTGGCCGGACTCGCGCTGGGCGTGTTCGCGATCGGCTTCACCGCGATGAGCAAGTACATCCACAACGCGGGAGCGTTCTACTCGTACATCTCGATCGGACTCGGCCCCCGCTGGGGCCTCGCGGCCGCGGTCCTCGCCCTCGTCTCCTACAACGCCCTCGAGATCGGGATCTTCGGCGCCCTCGGGTATTTCACCCAGTCCACCATGGCGGATCTGGTCGGACTGAATCTTCCGTGGGGACTGTGGTCGCTGATCGGCGTCGGGCTCGTCTGGTTCCTGGGGTCGCGGTCGGTCCATGTCGGCGCACGGTTCCTGATCCTGCTGCTCTCCGCTGAGACGGGGATCCTCGTCCTGCTCGCGGCCGCCGTCCTTCTCCGGGGCGGCGCCGAGGGGCTCGGCGCCGAGTCGTTCGCTCCCGCCCACGTCTTCAGCCCCGGCCTGGGTGGGGTGCTGACCCTGGCGTTCGCCGCGTTCATCGGGTTCGAAGCGACCGCCCTGTATCGGGAGGAAGCGAAAGATCCCTCCCGGACGATCCCCCGGGCGACCTACCTGGCGGTCGCATTCCTCGGCCTCTTCTACGCCTTCATGGTGTGGATCATCATCCAGGCCTACGGCCCGGATCAGGCGCTCGCGCTCGCAGCCTCCGATCCCGCCGCCATGTACTTCGACGCCATCGAGAACTACGTCGGCGGCTGGGCGAGCACGCTCATGGAACTGCTGATCATCACGAGCATCCTCGCCAGCCTGCTCGCTTTCCACAACGCGATCACCCGCTACGCCTTCGCGCTGTCGCGCGAGCACGTACTGCCCCGGGTCCTCGGCAGACTGCACCCGGTCTACAAGTCGCCGTACGTGGCGAGCGCCGTGCAAAGTCTGCTTGCGATGGTCGTGATCGTCGGATTCGCGCTCGCCGGCGCCGACCCCTACCTTCAGCTCCTGCTCTGGGTGAATTCGCCCGGCGTCGTCGGCATCGTCGTACTCCAGGCCATGGCAGCCGCAGCCGTACTCGCATTCTTCTGGCGGGATCGCCGCGGGCATTCGGTGTGGAGGGTGCGGGTAGCGCCGGCAGCAGCCCTCGCCATGTTGAGCTACGCGACGTGGTTGATCGTGGCCAAGATGGACTTGCTCACGGCCGCGGGACCCGCCGTGAACACCGTCCTCGTCGCCGTCACACCGGTAAGCCTGGCGATCGGGCTGGTGCTCGGTGCGCGGCTCGCGCGACGCGATCCCGATCTCTTTGCCCAGCTGGGCACCACCGACGTGGACGCCGAACTGTCGGTTCCGCCCGACGAAGTGAGCAACAGTCCGATCCAGCCCCGCAAGGCCACCTAGCCGTGCCTGCGCAGAAATCGGATCAGTTCGAGGTGGACGTCCGGCGTTACCGTCGGTGGCGCGATCGACGACGAGAAGCCGAACGACACCGCGCCCGGCAGCCGAGACCGGGCAAAGAGATCGACGACATCCTCGACTTCGCCCGGGCCTGGGCACCATTCGGCGGCCCCCCGGAGGAGGAGACCCTCGTCAACTTCGGGATGTGCCAAACTCGATTCACGGAACGGCTCTGGCAAGTCATCGGCCAATTCGGCTGCGGGCGAGCCGACGAGACCGAACTGAAAAGGGTCTATCCGCAGCACGAATAGCGACGGTGCGGGTCCACGGGATCGTGATCGATAATGGTCGCATGCGGTCGCGGAGGAAGATCTTGGACGCCACGCTCGACTTGATCGCGAGTGACGGCTTCGAGGGGGTCACCATCGCGGCGGCGGCGCAGGGTGCGGGCGTCACGCGACAGACCGTGTACTCCAACTTCGGGTCGCGCGAAGAGCTGGTGTCGCAGGCGATCGCCGGTCTCGCCGTCGAGGTGCTGGGCGGGATCCACTCGCGATCGAACGCCACCGACACCACGTGCGGGTACGTCGTCGAACTCATCGTCGCGGGCCGGGCCGCCGTGCGCGCGCATCCGGTGTTGGCTACCCTGCTCCAGGCGGAACGGGGAAACCCTGTCTTCGACACGGGCATGATGTCCCGCGCGAAACCCGTAGCGCGCGAACTGCTCGCGCCCCTCGTCGAGCGCGATCCCGGCGTGGAGTCGAGCCTGGACGACATCGTGGAGATCGCACTTCGGCTGGCGCTGTCGGTCGTCCTCTTCGACGACGACGCCGTTCACACCGACGACGACCTTCGCCGGTTTCTCACCCGCTGGCTGGCGCCGGCGATGCCGTCCAGCTCGTAACTGCAGTCACAGTTACTTCTTGACACATCTCGCTCAGAGTGTCTAGTTTGAGCTCGCCTAAGAGAAATGCTCCACGCTGATCTTTCGACATCTCGCCGAGTCCGTCTGTGATCTGGGGGAAATCTGTGTCTGCACTCAATCGCCGCTCCTTTCTGGCCGGGGCCGCTGCCGCGGGGGTCGCGTTGGCGAGTCCGCGCATCGCGCAGGCCGGGACCGGAGGCCGCCGGACTACCGTGCCGCTCACCCGCGAAGATCACCGAGTCATCGTCGTCGGGTCGGGGTTCGGCGGCGGCGTCGCGGCGCTCCGGCTCGCGGAGGCCGGCGTGCCTGTTCTGGTGCTCGAGCGTGGAATACGCTGGCCCACAGGGCCGGACGCGGACACCTTTCCCCGTGCGACCGCCCCGGACAAGCGCATCCTCTGGTACCGGTCCAGTCCGCAACTGTTCGGTGAGCCGGTGGCGCTGGAGCCGTACACCGGTCTGCTCGAGGCGGTGCCCGGCGACAACATGACCGCACTGTGTGCCGCCGGCGTCGGCGGTGGTTCCCTCGTCTACCAAGGGATGACGTTGCAACCGGCCGAGGCCGTCTTCAACACGCACCTGCCCGAAGCGCTCGACTGGGCCACCATGGACCGGGTTCACTACCCGCGGGTCGCGCGGATGTTGCGGCTCGCTGTCGCCCCCGACGAGTTGATCGACAGCCCGAATTACCAGGCCGCGAGGGTGTTCGCGCAGAACGTGCAGCGCGCCGGGCTCCCGGTGTCGAAGATCCCGATGCCGATCGACTGGAACTTCGCGCTCGACGAACTCCGCGGCCGGATGAAACCCTCGTACACCAACGGCGACGGCGCCCTCGGTGTCAACAACGGCGGCAAGCACTCGGTCGACGTCACCTACATTGCTGCCGCCGAAGACACCGGCCGGGTGACGGTGGAAACCCTGCACCAGGTCACCGATGTCGAGCGAGCCGCCGACGGCCGCTGGACGGTATACGTCGACCGGATCGATACGTCCGGCAACGTACTCGAGAACAAGATCCTCACCACGAATGCCCTCGTGATGGCCGCCGGAAGCGTGGGCACCACAAAGCTGCTGGTGCGTGCCGCGTCGACGGGCCGCATCCCGGATCTGCCGGACGAACTCGGAACCGGTTGGGGAACCAACGCCGACCGAATCTATGTCTGGACGAGCCTCGAAGAAGAATTCGGCGCTCCGCAGGGCGGCCCGGTCGTCTACGGCAGTTTGAACTGGGACGACCCCGCCACCGCCGTCACGGTCATCCAGGCGTCGATGCCACCACTGTCCCTCGACGCACGCAGCACCATGCTCGTCGGTTACGGCGTCAGTGAAGGCCGTGGGAGTTTCGTGTACGACTCGGCCACCGACGACGCGGTACTGCGCTGGCCGCGGGAAGGCGACACCGTCATCCAGAACGGCCGCATCGACCCGATGGTGCGGAAGATCGCCGGGCCGGGATCCATACTCACGGACACTAATTCGCTCTTCCCCTCAACCTGGCATCCGCTCGGCGGGGCATCGATTGGCTCGGTCTGCGATCTCGAGGGCCGGGTGCTCGGCCAGCGCGGACTGTATGTGCTCGACGGTGCCCTGATGCCCGGCAACACCGCGGCATGCAACCCGTCGATGACCATCGCCGCGGTCGCCGAACGCGCCCTGGACCACCTGGTCGCCCGAGACGTCGGCACGGTGATCTGACCATGCACACCACCCCTTCTCGTCTTCGCCGCTCGCACACACCGCACGCTGTCCGGGTCGCCGTCCTCACCGTCGTCAGCTGCATAGCCGCCGTGGTCGCGCTCACTGCCGGCGCTCATCCTGCACACGCCGCCCCCGGCGACGACGTCTACACTCCGCCAGCCGAATTCGCGTCGGCTCCGGGGTCGATCATCCGCACCGAACCGATGCCGTTGTTCGCCTCGGTGCCCGGAACGGACGGCACCTGGCCGGGCAGCGGGTGATGTACACGTCGCGGCTGCAGGACGGTTCCCCGACAGCGGTCACCGGGACCTTCATCGACGCCCCGCACCAACGACCTTCCGCCCACCGCACCGGGCACCACCATCCCCAACCACTTCGGCCCCGAACTCATCGACGGCTACGACACCAACGGCGCCGTGTCCTACATCGTCGACCGGTTGAACGACACCCCGATCGCCGAGGGCTGCAGAGTGAACGGACACCGGTGGGTCTTCGATCGCGAAGACGACGCGACGCCAGGGTGGTCACGGCACGAGGCCGCGACCACCCTGGCGCTCACCGAGGGTGCGTCAGAGCGACGCGTCGGCGACAGCGCGGGAGTGCTCCAACTCGTCGGGGACGGAGAGTTCCGCCGCGAGGGCGTCGGGATCGGGGGCACCGGGCCCGAAGTGGGCGTACTTTTCGATGTGCTGGTCCAGGGACAGCGGGCTCGGGGTGCCATAGGTGAAATACGACTCCCACGGCAGCTTGGCGCCTCCGACGGCCAGTCCGGTGTCGATGTCGGACATCTGCCAGGTCTTGGTCTCGGCGTCCGGGTCCAAGTGCAGGTAGCCGGCCTCGCCGAACAGCTCGATGCGGTTGCCGCCCGGTTCGAAGACGTACAGGAACTGGCTCTGCGTGATGCCGTGCTTGTCGGGGCCGGCTTCGATCTGAATGTCGTAGTCGCGGAACATCTCCACGGCGTCGATGTTGTGCTGCCCGGTGCCGTAGAAGAACGCGAGGTGGTGCAGCTTGCCGTGCCCGCCGGTCATGTCGCGCATGCAGGCGACCTCGTGACCGAGCAGGTTCGAGCTCATCCAAGCCCCGATCTCGACGTTGCCGTCGACGACCCGCTCGGTGGTCCGGAATCCGAGGTGCCGTTCGAAGGAGTCCTTCACCGCGGTCACGTCGGACGACATCAGGTTGAGGTGGTCGATGCGCTTGACGGGGATACCCTGCAGCGGCTTCTTGGACGGCCGGGTGAGGATCTTGCTCCGCAGTTCCGGGGGAGCGACGTACTTCTCGGCTTCCCACAACAGCTGCAGATTGTGCCCGTCGGGTGACTGGTACTCGAAGGTCTTGCCGTACCCGAACTGGTCTTCGCTCCACGTGCCGTCGACGTTGCCGTCTGTCAGTGACTTGGCCCGTCGCTCGAGTGCTTCGGGAGAACTCGTCCGCATCGCGGCGTGGCCCATCCCGGCCTCGGGTGCTTCGGTGATCTTCAGGCTCCACGGATACGGGTCCTCGTATCCGCGCAGGTACACCGACTGCCCTTCCCTGTGGGTCACGTACATCCCGAGGAACTTCGTGAAGAAGTCCAGCGTCTCCTGCGGTTTGGGGCTGAACAGTTCGGCACGGGCGAGGTGCGCGATGTCGAAACGAGCGTCACTCATGGCTTCTCCTGGTTTCCGACGTCCGGGCCTGCTGCACCGGTTGTGGTCGATGTCACGAGCGTGGCGGACGGGGTCCGGGGCGGTCAGCGCTTTTCGTGATAGCCGAACAGTGGTCGCGTGATGGCGCTCGCTGTCCGGCACAGCCGAATCGCCGGTCCCGGACCTGCGAATTCTTCCTAGCGTCGACCGCATCACCCCGCCTGCCCAGGGAAGGCCTAGAAGATGAGTCGATTGAAAGCCGCGATCGTCGGATCCGGGAACATCGGTACGGATCTGATGTACAAGCTGCTGCGGTCCGAGCACGTCGAACCCGTGTGCATGGTGGGCATCGACCCCGACAGCGAGGGATTGGCCCGGGCCCGCCAGGAGGGCCTCGAAGCCTCCGCCGGCGGACTCGACTGGCTGCTCGCTCAGCCGGAACTGCCGGACTTCGTCTTCGAAGCGACCTCGGCGAAGATCCACGCCGCCGCGGCGCCGCGCTACGCCGACGCCGGAATCACCGCCATCGACCTCACCCCGGCCTCGGTCGGCCCGTACGTCGTCCCCGCGGTCAACCTCGACGCGCACCTGAGCGCACCCAACGTGAACATGGTCAGCTGCGCCGGCCAGGCCACCATTCCGATCCTCTACGCCATCAACGAGGTCGCCGACGCCTCCTACGGCGAGATCGTCGCCGCCATCGCCTCCCACAGTGCCGGCCCCGGCACCCGGCAGAACCTCAGCGAATTCAGCGAGAAGACCGGCCGCGCCCTCGCCCAGGTCGCCGGCGCCGACCGCGCCAAGGCGATCTCGGTGATCAACCCGGCCGAACCGCCGATGAACATGCGCGACACCGTCTACGCCAAGGTCCGCAACCCCGACCCGGCCGCCATCGAACGCGCCGTGGTCGACATGGTCGCCAAGGTCCAGCGGTACGTCCCCGGTTACTCGCTGCGCCTGGTCGACGTCGACGGCGACCTGGTCACCGTGATGCTCGAGGTCGTCGGCGCCGGCGACTTCCTGCCTACCTACGCCGGCAACCTCGACATCATCACCGCCGCCGCCGTCCAGGTGGCCGACGTCATGGCCCAGCAGAACCTCGTCCAGGGAGCAGCACAGTGAGTAAGAAGATCACGATCGTCGACACCACCCTGCGGGACGGCATGTCGTCCGTGTCGCACCAGTTCACCCCGCAGAACGTCGCCGACATCGCGCGCGGCCTCGACAAGGCCGGCGTGCCGACCATCGAGGTCGCGCACGGCATCGGACTCGGCGCCTCCTCGATCCAGTACGGGTTCGCCGCCGCCACCGACCCCGACTACGTGCGCGCCGCGGTCGACGCCGTCGAGAACGCCGACATCGCCGCCCTCTACGTGCCCGGCATCGCGACCCTCGCCGAACTGCAGCAGGCCATCGACGCCGGCATCAAAACGGTCCGCGTCGCGGTGCACTGCACCGAGGCCGACTGCGGGCAGCAGCCGGTCGAGTGGGCCAAGGAGCACGGCCTGACGGTGATGACGTTCCTGATGATGAGCCACAAGCTCGACCCCCAACCCCTCGCCGAGCAGGCCGCCAAACTCGACTCGTACGGTGCCGACGTCGTCTACGTCGTCGACTCCGCCGGCGCCATGGTTCCCCGGCACGCCGGTGAACGGGTCGCCGCCCTGAGGCAGGCCATCACCGCCGACATCGGGTTCCACGCCCACAACAACCTCGGTGTCGGGATCGCCAACGCGCTGACCGCCGCGGAGAACGGGGCCACGTTCATCGACGGGTCCCTGCGCGGTCTCGGCGCCAGCGCCGGCAACGCGCAGACCGAGGTCCTCGCCGCCGCGTTCGAACGCGCCGGCTGGGACACCGGGGTCGACCTTTTCCCGCTCATCGACACCGCCGAACACGTCGTCGCACCGCTGATGAAGGAACCGCAGATCGTCGACGAGACCGCACTGGTCCTCGGCTACGCCGGTGTGTACTCCACGTTCTTCCACCCCACCAAGCGGGCCGCGAAGAAGTTCGGGGTGCCCGCCCGCGACATCCTCATGGAACTCGGTCGTCGCGGTGTCATCGGTGGTCAGGAAGACATGATCATCGACGTCGCCTCCGAACTCGCAGGCCGCACCTACGAGACCCCGGCCCCGGCCGGGGTCTGACAGGCAAGGAGCACCATGACCACGACGGAATCCGTACCCGGGGTGACCGAGGTTCGTCACCTCATCGGTGGCGACTGGGCGGCCGCCTCGGACGGGGCGACCTTCGAAACCCGTGATCCGCACGACGGTTCACTGCTCGCGACGGTCCCCCGCGGAACCGCCGACGACGGCGAGGCCGCGATCACCGCGGCCCGCACCGCATTCGATGACGGTCCGTGGCCGCGGATGTCGCCGAAGGAGCGTGCGAAGATCCTGCACGCAGTAGCCGACAAGGTCGACGAACACCGTGAGGAACTCGCGCTGATCGAGACCCGTGACGGCGGCAAGAGCATCAACCAGTCCCTGCACGCCGAGATCCCGCGGGTGGCACACAATCTGCGGTTCTTCGCCGACTATGTGTCGATGGCCGCCAACGAGGCCTACCCGGACGGCGACCTGCTCTCCTACGTTTTGTACCCACCCGCCGGGGTGGTGTCGGCGATCAGCCCGTGGAACGCGCCGCTGATGCTCGCGACGTGGAAGATCGCCCCCGCATTGGCCTTCGGCAACACCACCGTTCTCAAACCCGCGCCGCAGACGCCGCTCACCGCGCACCGGTTCGCGCAACTCGCCCTCGAGGCCGGCCTTCCCGAAGGCGTGCTCAACGTGGTCCACGGATTCGGGGGCGAGGCCGTCGCCGGTCCGCTCACCGCGGACCCGAGGGTCGACCGGATCACGTTCACCGGTTCGAGCGCCACCGGCGTGCGGATCCTCCAGGCCGCCGCGGTGAACCACACCCCGGTCTCGGCGGAGATGGGCGGCAAGTCCGCGAACATCGTCTTCGGCGACGCCGACCTCGACGTCGCTGTTCCGATGTCGATCCGGGCGATCTTCGGCGGCAACGGGCAGGTGTGCCTGTCCGGGTCGCGCCTGCTGGTGCAGAATTCGATCATGGGCGAGTTCCTCGACCGGTTCACCGAGGAGGCGAAGAAACTCACCGTGGGCGACCCGAAGGACCCGTCGAATTTCCTCGGCCCGCTGATCGAGCAAAGACACCTCGAGAAGGTGCACGGCTACGTCGAACTGGCCCAGGAGGAGGGCGGCAAGGTCGTGACCGGTGGGTCGCGGCTCACCGACGATGCGCGGGCGAAAGGCTTCTACTACCCGCCCACGGTGATCACCGGGCTCACCAACGACTCGCGCACCGCGCGTGAGGAGATCTTCGGGCCCGTCGAGACCGTCCTCGGGTTCGACACCGAGGACGAGGCGCTGCGCATCGCGAACGACTCGCCGTACGGGTTGGCAGGGATTCTGTTCACCGACAACCTCAACCGTGCGCACCGCATGGCCGCACGGTGGAAGGCCGGCACGGTGTGGATCAACACCTTCTTCGAGCGCGACCTCCGACTGCCGTTCGGTGGCGAAGGCAGCAGCGGCCTCGGACGCGAGGGCGGCCAGTACTCCCGCGAATTCTTCACCGAGCCCCGAGCGGTCACCATCCGCCTGCGGAGCTGATCGAACTCGTCCACCAGTGGCCGGGGCGGTACCCACCGTCCCGGCCATCGTCTTCCCGAACCGAGGAGAACTGTACTGTGACTACACCCGACCTCTGTGTCGTCGTCGGTGCGACCGGTGCGATGGGCACCGAAATCACCCTGCGACTGGCCCGCCGCGGGCTGCGAGTGCTGGCCGTGGCCCGCAGAGGCGACGAACTCGAGAAGCTCGCGATCTCCGACGACCTGATCACGCCGTGCGTGGCCGACATCGCCGACGACACTGCAATCGACACGATCTCTGCGTGTATCGACTCGCCCGTTCGGATGGCGCTGTTCGCCGCCGGCCTCCCGGTGCGGGGTTCCGTCGACACGATTCCACCAGGCGATCTGGCCGTGGCGACGAACATCAAGGTGGGCGGGCTCGTCCGCCTCCTGCACGCCGTCCGCGACCATCTCGTCGACGGCTCCCGCTTCGTCACCATCGCCGGCTCCCTCGGTCTCGAACCGGGTCCGCTCGATGCGGCGCCCGGCACGGCGAACGCGGCGGTCTTCAACCTCATGCGCCAACTCAGTGCCCTCTACGGGCCGAAGGGTGTCACCACCCACACGATCGCTCCCGGACCGGTTGTCACTCCGAGGCTGCGTGCCTTCGTCGAAACCGAATCCGCCGAAACCGGGCAGGATCCGGAGAAGATCTGGAACCGCTACCGCGCCAAGACCAGCCTCGGTCGGCTGCCGACGCTCCAGGAGATCGGCTGGATCGTCGAGACCCTGCTCGCTCCGGAGGCCGCGGTGCTGCACGGCTCGGTGATCAACGTCGATGCCGGAACCCGCCACGGAATCCACTGACCGACTCCCGAAAAGGATTGTCACCTATGCCTGTCGCCCATTTCCACCTCGTTGACGGTGCCTACACCGCCGAGCAGCACCGAGAACTGCTCACCGCCGCGAGTCGGTGCTACTCCGAGGTTCTCGACTCACCGATGGACCGCGTAAGGGCGTTCATCGTGCGATACCGGCCCGACGATGTCGCCGTCGCGAGAACCACCGTTACAGATGGCGCGCCCGCGGCGCCCTATTTCACGGCGATCGTGCTCGCCGGACGCCCCGCCTCGCAACGTCAGGAACTTGCGGCGCGGTTCACCGATCTGATCGTCGACATCCTCGGTGCGCAGCGTGCGCTCGTGCGCGGACAGATCATCGAAGTCGACCCGGCGAACTGGACGATCGCGGGGACCGCGGCCGCCACGACTCGTGCCGGTGAGATCGCGGCTCGTGCCCAGGCCGTGCCCTGAGTGCACCACACATACGTATGGGCGGCCGCGACATTCGTCACGGCCGCCCAGCCGTCGGCACTCGGTTCAGAACCCCCAGGGCTCGTCGCGCCCGAGGAGTTCCAGCGACCGGAAACTGCCGGTGTAGAAGACGAGCGGGTGCCCGTCGTCGTACCAGAGTTGCTCGACCCGGCCCACGTGCAGCGTGTGGTCGCCCGCGGGGTGCGAGGCGACCACGGTGCACGCGAGATGCACCAGAGCGCCTTCGAGGAGCGGCACGCCCCTGCGCCACACGAACCGAACCCGATCCGGTTCGTGTGCCGCGCCCGCGAAGTGCAACGACACAGGTTCCTGGTCTCCGGCGAGAATCGAAACGCCGTACGTCCCGGTCTCTCTGATCTTCGTGTCCATCTTCGCGCGTGTGGAGATGGACACGAGCACCAGCGGTGGGTCCAGCGACACCGAGGTGAACGCATTGGCGGTCATCCCGTGCACCGAGTCCTCGTCCTCACACTCGGCGGTGGTCACGATGGTGACACCGCTGGCGAACCGTCCCAGCGCCTTCCGCAGGTGTAGCGGCGTCACCTCGGGATCGAGTTCGCCCACTGTCACGGTCATGGCTGCGCTCCTCGTCGTCGGTTCCACTCAGCCCCGGACGATCCTCAGATCGTCGTTGCCGATCAGGTCGGGCCGGGTCCAGCCGTCCACGTCGTACTCGGACATGCACTGTTCGGCGAATCCCTTGAGCGCCAGATCCTGTCCGGTCGCCTGGTAGGCGAACAACGTCTGGAAGCGGACGGCCTCGTGATCGCCGCCGTAATTGCGCTCGTAGAGTTCGTGCCGCCCACCGAACTCGGTGCCGACGGCGTCCCACAGCAACTTGAGCAACTGGACGCGGTCGATCGCGGCGACGCCGTTCGATCCGCGGACATACTGGTCGAGGTAGGGACGCATGGCCGGGTTCGCCCAGTCGCTCGCATGGGAGTTCAGGTAGATCAGCCCGCTGCCCAGCACCTGCTGGATGATCTCCTTGACCCGCGGGTACCCCACACCCATGAAGGTGCGATAGGCGAGACCGTAGTTCAGGTTCGGTTGGACGGCGCCGTTCACCCACTGTTCGGGTGACTTGGCCATCGCGTCGGACAGCCCCCAGAACATGTCGCGCCAGTTGAGGATCTCCCCGATCTGCATCTGCACACCGCGGAATCCCGCGGAGCCGGTCATTTCCACACCCTTCATCACACAGCCGGCGATGAAGTCGAGCTTCACCGCGAGCCGAGCGCATCCGTGGAACATGAAGCGGGAGAGAAATCCCGACTTCATGACGAAGCCGTTCGCGGTGTCGGTGTCGTAGGCGAAGACGTTCTCCCACGGCACCAGCACCCGGTCGAACACCATGATCGCGTCGTTCTCGTCGAACCTGCTCGACAACGGATAGTCGAACGGCGTGCCCATCACCGCAGCGTTCATCTCGTAGGAGGTGCGGCAGAACAACTTCAGTCCTGGCGAATCCATCGGCACCGTGAAGATCAGGCCGTATTCCTTCTTGCGCAGCGGCAGTCCGTAGTGGGCGATGAAATTCGCGTTAGTGATCGCCGATCCCGTCGCGACGACCTTCGCGCCGGACACGATCAGACCCGCATCGGTCTCCTCGACGACGTGCACGCACACGTCGGCGGTTTCGTCGGCCGGCTTGTCGCGGTCGATCGGCGGATTGACGATGGCGTGGTTGAGGTAGAGCATCCGCTCCTGCGCGTGCTTGTACCAGCGCAGGGCGTTGTCGCGGTACGGGCCGTAGAAGTCGGCGTTGGCTCCCAGCGTGCCGAGGAACGAGGCCTTGTAGTCGGGCGACCGGCCCAGCCAGCCGTACACCTCACGCTGCCAGGCCACGATCGCGTCACGGGAGAGCACCAGGTCGTCCGCACTACGAGCGGTCTTGAAGAAGGGGTGCGTGAAGCCGCCGTTTCCGGTATCGGTGGGCACCGCCAGCACGCCCTTCGCCTCCGGCTGGTGCAGTGCGTCATACATCCGCGCCACCGACCGCGCCGAGTTACGGAAAGCCGGATGGGTGGTGACGTCGTCGACGCGCTCCCCGCGGAAGTAGACCTCACGGCCGTCGCGCAGCGACTCGAGGTACTCGTCGCCCGTCATGGGCCGGACGTCGTTCGGAACTCCGACGCGATCGTCGACGAATGCTGATGTGGTCATGGAGTCACTCCTGGTCTCGTTGGGCAGGAACCTGTTTCGGAAGGCGAGGACGTCGGCGCGCCTCGGTCACCGCTGTCGGTGTCGTACTCGACGGGGTGGGGTATATTGACCCGAACGCCAAGTTCCTGTGATCTGGAACACTATTAGGCGGAGGTGTGGTGGAACATGGCTGAGCGCGAACAATCGAATGACTCCGCGCGCACCGACGTGCCCGCGATCGTCTCTCTGCGAACACGGGAGCTCGATACCGGGGAGGGCCGTATGCAGTGGGCGAGCACGCTGGAGCGGCTCTACTGCGAGACGGACGTGGCGTGGCCGGAGCCTCGGCGTCACTTCGACGCGGAGTGGGGCGGGCGGCCGTTCGGTGATCTGCATGTCAGCACGATCCGGGCCGACGCGCACACCGTCGTCCGATCGCCGGCGATGATCCAGTCCGATTCGGGGGAGGGATATTTGGTCTGCCTCGTCACGGACGGAAGCGTGGAGGTCCGGCAGTCCGGCCGGGCCACGGTGGTGGAGCCGGGTTCCTTCGCGCTCCTCGACTGCGCCGCACCGTTCGTGTTCCACTCACCCGCCCCGTTCCGACAGGTCGTGGTTCGATCCCCCCGCGAGGTGCTCACGTCGCGCCTTCCGGGACGAATCGTCGAACACGGCACGGCGCGCTCGATTCACGGCGACACCGGGGCTGGCGGACTGGTCGGTCGGTTGTTCGTCGATATCGCGGACATGGACGCGCCGATGTCGCAAGGTGCTGCCGTGTCCTTCGCATCCTCCGCCGTCGACATGCTTGCCACGGCCCTGACCGAGGGCCTGTTGGCGACCAGCGCTGCAGACCTGCACCGCACGGAGGACCTCAGGCGAGTTCAGCGGGTGATCGAACAGAATCTCCACGACGCCGACATCACGCTGTCGGACATCGCCGCGGCAGCGGGTATGTCGCTGCGCACCGTGCACAAGTTGTTCAATGCGGAAGGCACCACGACGCGGGCCTGGCTGTACCAGGCCCGCCTCGAGGCTGCGCGAAAGTACCTGCTCACCACGGATCTGTCCGTTGCCGACGTCAGCGAGTGCGCCGGCTTCCGCGACGTGTCCCATTTCAGTCGGTTGTTCCGCAGCACCTTCGGCTCGAGCCCCGGCCTGTACCGGAAGGAGCACGCGCGCAGAGTTTCGTGATGTGCTGCGCCAACAAGTACGGTCAGGGAAGAACGGTGTCCTCGTTGCTGAATAGCATCGTGACACCACCGGTGGCGAAGTTCGCGAGATCTCCGGCGGCCGTCTGCCCAGCAGGTGACGACAGAGCCTGCGCGGCGGCATCCTTGGAGTCGAAGAACAACTCGGCGAGCGCGTACGCCGCGGGAGTAGTGCCGTCGAGGGTCTCACACTTGCCGGCGGCGAATCGGACGACCCCGGGCACCTGCCGGACCAGCGGCAGGTGTTTTGTGGCGTAGTACTCGTCGAATTCCGCCGGGTCGGTCGGCGGGTTGTAAATGATGCTCACTCGGTACATGAGATTCCTGTTCTCGGCGTCGTAGGTCGGGTTGGGGGACAGTGGGATCACACGGCCTCGGCCGCCGGCCGCGGAGCGTTCACGGTGAACTCCTCCTTGAAGATCAACCGCGGCGACATGCGGCGGCGTTTCAAGGCCTTGACGGCGGCGACGACCATCGCGGGCGGTCCGCACAGGTATGCGCTGTGGCCACGGCAACTGGCGAAGTCACCCAGCACGGCGTCGGTGACCATTCCCGTTGCCCCGTCCCAGTTCTCCTCACTGAGGACCGGATGATAGTGGAATCGGGAATCGGTCGCCTCCATCGCGCGGAAGCACTCGACGTCGTAGAGGTCGGCTTCCCGGCGACCACCGTGGTAGAGGTGAATCGCCGGTAGCAGATCGTGGTCCAGTGCATGCCGGACAATCGATTTGAGCGGTGCGAGCCCGGTGCCTCCGCCGATCAGGATGGCCGGCTCCTCCCGGGGTTCGACGACACCGAACTGGCCGAGCGGTCCACGCATATCGATGCGGTCACCCACCGCGAGTGAGTCGAAGATCCAGCCCTCGGTGGCGAGGCCGCCCGCCGTATTCCGGACGTGGAACTCGAGCAGCCGTTGCTCGGACGGCGGGTTCGCCATCGAATACTGGCGCGCGACACCGGAGCCCGGCACGATCAGTTCGGCGTACTGACCGGCGTCGAACTCCATCGGTTCGTCGAGTTCGACGACGAGCCTGCGGGTCTGCCGAGCGATGTCGGACAGTTCCCGTACTGTGCCTGTGTAGTCGCGGAGGGGGTGCATCGGCCGGCCGGGGTCGGCGTCGTTCACGGGGGCGATGGTCAGGTCTCCGTGCGGTTTCGACTGGCAGGCCAGCGCGAGTCCCGACGAGCGTTCGTCGGCGGAGAGGATGGTCTCGTCGGCGGCGCCGTGGTCGACCTCCCCGCAGAGAACCCGGATCTTGCACGTGCCACAGGTCCCTTGTGAACAGGCGTGCGGAAGCCAGCGATTCGCCCGCAAGGCGGCTTCCAGGACCGACGTGCCGGGTGCGACCGGGAACGCCCCGTCCTGCCCCGACACCGTCACCATACGGTCCATCGGTCAGACCTCCCAGGTGACGTGCAGGCCCTGCGGTCCGCGGAACGTCCATCCCCAGAACTGCGGGGCGCGGTCGGGATCGGGCTCGATGTTCGGGATCGTCTCGAACAGTGCCTCGAGTGCGATCCGCACGATCGCGGTACCGAGATACGTTCCGGCGCAAGCATGGTTTCCCGCTCCGAACGCCAGATGCGGCATGATGGGCCGGTCGATCTCGTAGGCCTCCGCGTTCTCCCAGACGGACTCGTCTCGATTGGCCGAACCGTATGCCAGCATGACCGGTGTTCCCGTCGGCAGGTCGATGCCGCCGATGGTGACATCGCGGCCCGCGACCTTCACCGCGGCACTCCAGATCGGGGCCACCCAGCGCGCGCCCTCGTTGACGGCGCGCGGAATGAGTGTGGGGTCGTCGATGACGCGTTCGAGCTGGTCGGGGTGCTGGAATAGCCCTGCCAGGGTGGTCGTCATGACGTGCCCGGGCTCCTGAAGGGCGCCGAGCAGGAACACGTAGATGTTCGGGTAGATCTCGGACCGGTCGCGGACCTGGCCGTCGGGCATCCCGTCGTGCAGCCAGTGCGAGATCAGGGTGTGGTCGGGATGTTCGGTCCAGTGGTCGAGCATCGGGCCGACAGCGGCGACGATCTCGGCCTTCACCCGGTCACCGGCCTCGAACGGCCCGGGATTGGCGAAGTTTCCGTTCTCGTCGACTTCCGCGTTCCCGTACGACTGCGCCAGCGTCTCGAACCAGCGCACCAATGTCTCCGAAGGGATTTCGGTGAGACCCATCAGGTCCCCAACCGAACGCACACTGATCGGCGCGAAGTAGGCCTCCTGGATGTCTGCGGCACCCAGATCCTCGATCCCTTCCAGGAGGCTGCGCGCCTGCGGCCGGACCAGCGCTTCTACATAGGAGTCCACTGCACTGGGCCGCAATTGGGGATCGATCCATTCACGAATTTTCTCGTGCTGTTCACCGTTGGCGGCGAGTACGGTACCTTTCCCGAAGGTTCGTCCACCCGAGGGCGCGATCACCGTGGACCAGGTCTCGGAATCCTGCGCGATCTGCAGACAGAGGTCGCGCGACGCCACGACGTGCATCCCTACCGCGGGTACGAACGCAACCGGGGCCTCGCGCCGGAGCCGGTCGTAGATCGGGTTCGGATCGCGGTCGAGTTCCTCCATGGTGATCGATTCGATCCACGTGGTGCTGGTGGTCATGGCGCTGTCTCCTCTGAAGTCGTTCGCAAGATTCGAAGTGAGCGCGGCCCGGAGCCTTTCGGGGATCGTCCGCGCGGGGAGTGCCTGTGATCTGGAACACTATGATGCGGAGGTGCGATCGAACATGACCGACAGTGCACAGAAGGATGACTCCGCCTGCACCGACAGCGCCGCGTCGATGGTGCTGAGTACGCGCGAGCTGGAGTCGACCGAAGGGCGCGTGCGCTGGGCGGACACCCTCGACTCCACCTACTGCGAGATGGACGTCGACTGGCCCGACAGACACGCCCGGTTCGCCGCGGAATTGACGGTGCGGCCCTTCGGGGACCTGACCGTGAGTGTGGTGCACGCAGACCCGCACACGGTCGTGCGCACGCCCGAGATGATCCGGTCCGACCCCAACGACGACTACCTGCTGTGTCTGATCACTCGGGGGACGGCCACCCTCCAGCAGCATTCGCGGAGTGCGACCCTCGAGCAGGGAGCATTCGGGATCCTCGACTCGGCCGCACCCTTCGTCGTGGACGGCCGGACGGAATTCGAGCAGGTCGTCCTGCGTGCACCCCGCCAACTATTGATCTCCCGGCTTTCCGCCGAGGCCATGGAGGGCGTCGCCGGGCTGGGGATCTCCGGGCAGACCGGGATGGGCGGCCTCGTCTCCCGTTTTCTCGTCGACATGGCAACGACCGACGCCCGGTTGTCGGTGGGGTCTTCGGCATCCGTGGCCGCGTCCGCGGTCGAGCTGCTCACCTCTGTCCTCACCGAGCAGGCGCGCCCCCTGACCGCGACGAAACGGGTCCACCACGACGACCTCCGGACGGTGCAGCAGACGATGACGCGGTATCTGCACGACCCCGACCACTCGACGGCCGAGATCGGTGTCGAACTCGGAATGTCCCTGCGCTACATCCACAAACTGTTCAGCTTGACCGGCACCACCCCACGCACATGGCTGTACCAATTGCGCCTCGACCGCGCCCGAGGGCAGCTCCTCGACACCGACTCGACCGTCGCCGAGATCAGCGACCGTGTCGGTTACCGCGACGTCTCACACTTCAGCCGCGCATTCCGCAAGCGGTTCGGCGTCAGCCCCGCGCATTTCCGTGAACAGAACAGCGGGAAAGGCGGTTCACGTACGGACCGTTAGGTTTTCTTCGCTCTAGCCGGTGTGGTCGCGCCCGAAGATCTGACGCGCCAGCACCCACCGTTGGATCTCGTTGGCTCCCTCGTAGATCTCGCCGATCTTGCTGTCGCGGTAGATGGCCTCCACCGGACCCTCGGTGTCGTCGGCGCCGAGCGACCGGACGAAGCCGAGTCCGCCGAAGGCCTGCACGGCATCTCGGGCGATCCGCGCGGCCAGGTCCGTGCCCCGCAGTTTCGCCATCACCGCCTCGGGTTCGGGGAATCGCTCGCCGGCGTCGAGCCGCAGTGCCGCTTTGAGATACAGGCTGCGGGCGGACTCCAGATCCGCGGCGTAGTCAGCCATCACGAACTGCCAGTGCTGTTTCGAGGCGAGCGAACCCCCGAAGGCGTGCCGCGACTTCAGATGGGCGACAGTCCGATCGAATGCGGCCTGCGCCATTCCGACGCCCGCGGCACCGATCCCGATGCGCCCGTAGGTGAGGGTCTGCAGCGCGAGGCGCAGTCCACCCCCGACCCGTCCGAGCACCGAATCCGGCCCGAGGCGGACGTCGTCGAGATTGACATCGGCGGTGATCTGCCCGCGGTTCCCCAGTTTTCGGTCGGGGGTTCCGATCGTGACGCCCGACGCGTTGGTGGGCACGATGAAGGTCGTGAGGTCGTCACCGGTGCGTGCGAGCACCACCACCACACAAGCGACGACGGAGTTGGTGATCCACCGTTTCCGGCCGCGGAGGATCCAGCCGTCACCGTCCGGGGTCGCTTCGGTGGACACGGCGTCGGGGGACAGGTCGCTGGACGCACCCGGTTCGCTGGTCGCGAAGGCTCCCACGATCTCCCCCTCGACGAGGGGCCGCAGCCAGCGGCGTCGCTGCTCGTCGGTGCCCTGGTCGAGCGCGGTGCCCGCCAGGATGCAGTGCACGTCGTAGATGGCCGCGACGCTGTTGGAGTAATACGCCAATTCCTCCACCGCGACTGCGGTCGCGGTGGCGCGATGCGACAGACCGTCGCCGCCGACGTCGGGCGGGAACGGGATCCGGAACAGTCCCTCCGCCGCCATCGATTCGAACGCGTCACGTGGGAAGCCGTCGAGCCGCTCGTCGCCGCCGGCGATGCGATGCGCGACGGGCTCGATCGCCCGGGTGGCGAAGTCGCGCACCCGCAGACGAAGGTCGCGAACCTCGTTCGGGGACAACAGGTCATGATACAACTCGTCGGACATGCGCGCGACGGCGGGCGAGGCGGGCGCTGCCTCCGCGACGAGGGTGACGGGACTGTTGGGGGGCATCGGATCTCCTGAGACGGACGGCATGCGTGCCTTCCCTGTGTAACCCGGGTCCGGTTTTCGCCTCGACGTCGAATCGCAATGCCCGACTCCTCAGGTGCCGACGTCGGCGGCCGTTCCGGATACCCGGATGTTCGCCGCTTCCTCCCGCTCGGCGAGCGTGACGTCGCCGGCCGCGAAGTGCGTCTTCGGTGTCTCGCGCAGGATCACACGGACGTTCGCGACGGGCGTCCCCACCGCCCGGTGAGCGGCGTGGGTGAGCTCGTGGATCAGCAGGCGCAGTTCCTCGGGGCTGCGGCCCTCGGCGATGGTGACCTCGATGATCGGCATCAGCGACCTCCCGCCACGGTGATCGTGCCCAGATTCGTGAAGTGCGCCGCAATCCGCGCGCCCGGCTCCACCGGCACCGCGTCGGTCATCCCTCCCGTGAGCACCACCCAGCCGGCCTCGATGGCGTGGCCCCGTTCGGCGAGCGTGTTGGCGGCGAACGCCAGCGCTTCGGCCGGATGTCCGTGTACCGCAGCACCGGTCGCCGAATCGACGATTTCGCCGTCGACCTCGAGCAGGCACGCCTCGAGCGCAAGGTCGAGATCTTCGGGCCGCCGGCTGATCGGCCCGGTGACGTAGCGTCCGGACGAGTTGTTGTCGGCCACCGCGTCCATCATCGAGAACTTGTAGCCCGAGAACCGGCTGTCGATGATCTCGATCGCGCCCACGACGTGATCCACGGCGGCCAAGGCGGTCGCTGCGCTGATGCCCGGACCTTCGAGTCGGCGTCCCATGACGAACGCGATCTCCGGTTCGGCCCGCGCCTGGATCAGGCGGTCGCGGGGCACGGTCTCCCCGATCGGGAGGATCATCCGGTCGGTCAGCCACGCGGTCGACGGTGCGTCGACACCGACCTGACGCTGCTTGGCCTTCGAGGTGACCCCCAGTTTCACACCGGTGACCTTCTCACCGCGCGCCACCCGGATGCCGAGGGCGATGTCCTGCGCGGCGTAGGCCGTTGCGAGGTCGAGGCTCTCCCACTCAGCTTTGATGGACGTCTGGGCCGTGGCACTTTCTTCCGCCTGTAAAAGTCGCTCCGCCACGAGTGCTGCGCTCCATGCGTCGGTACCCATCACTGTTCCTCCTTGGTGCCGAGGACGGCTGTCACACTGCCGAGCCCACTGATCTGCGCGACGATCGAATCGCCCGGATTCACCGGAAATGCCTTGGTCATCGAGCCGGGAAGCACGACATGGCCCGGTTCGAGTGTCACGCCCATCGGGCCGACAGTGTTCGCCAGCCAGACGAGCGCGTTGAGCGGCGAGCCGAGAACGGCACCGCCCGCGCCGGTCGCGACGAGTTCACCGCCGATGTGGAGGGTGCACCCCGCCAGTTGCAGGTCCGCCGCGTCGAGCGCGACCGGTCGGCTGCCCAGGATGACGCCGCCCGACGACGCATTGTCGGCGATGGTGTCGAAGATGCCGATCTTCCAGTCCCGGATCCGCGAGTCGACGATCTCCAGTGCGGGAAGGACGAAGTCGACCGCCCGGACCGCCTCGGCGACGGTGACACCCGGTCCGGACAGAGGCCGGCCCAGCACGAACGCGATCTCGGGCTCGATCCGCGGCTGGAGGAACCGCCCCGCCGGTATGGGCTGGTGCTCGAGATGGAACATGCTCGCAGTCAGATGTCCGAAGTCGGGTTGGTTCACCCCCATCTGCCGCTGAATGGCCCGCGACGCGAGGCCCACCTTGTGCCCCTTCACGACGTCGCCGCCGAGCGTCCACTCCTCGACCTGCACTTGCTGAATGCGATAAGCGAGTTCGATCGACGCGTCGGGATGCTCCGGGGTCAGCGGGTCGATCGGTTCGCCCGTCCGGTACACCTCCAGCAACCGGTCGGCGGCCTTACGTGCGACGGTATCCATGGCACCTCTGCTCTGTGTCATTCGGTTCGGACTTCGGGTGACGGGACGTCAGGAGGCCAGCGCAGGCCGGCCCGATTCGGGAACGTCCCTGGTCGTGGTGGGTGTGGCGTGGTTCGTGTTCGCGACCGCGTGCGAGACGTCGCGGGCTGCCGCCATGACGGCACGGGTGAACTCGACGCGGCGGGGCACGAAACGGCTGACCGGGATGCTCATGCTCACCGCGGCCACCACGGAACCCATGTCGTCACGCACCGGCGCGGCGACGCAGTGGACCTCCGAGACGGCTTCACCGAGGTCGTAGGCGTGGCCGGCAGACCGCGCCACCGACAACGCGTCGAGCAGCGCCCCGGCATTCGTGATCGTCGACGGCGTGTGCCTGCGCAACTGGCGACCGGCCAGGTACCGGTGCAGTTCGTTCTCCTCGAGGCTCGCCAGGAGGACCTTGCCCACCGCTGTGCAGTGTGCTTCGAGACGGGCGCCGACGCGTGCACCCTGCACGGTGATGTTGTGCGTACCGACCACCTTGTCGACGTACAGCACGTGCCACCGTTCCATCACCGCGAGGTGACTGGTTTCGCCGTACCGCTCGACGAGGTTCTCGATGACCGGCGCGGCGCAGGACCGCACGTCGACGGTGCCCCGCAGGGTTTCGCCGAGTTCGATCACCCGCCACCCGATCCGGTAGCGACCACGCGTGCGGCACTGGAGCAGTCCGGTCTCGACGAGACTCGACAGCAAGGCGTGCGCACTCGATCGGGGGACGTCGATGGCAGCGGCGACCTCGGAGACCCCCCATTCCGGTTGCGCTGCGGTGAACAGGTCCAGCACCGGCCCGATCTTCTGGACCGTCTGCAGTGTCGCCACGGTGTCCGTCCTTTCTTCCCACGGCTCCGCGGGAAGCGAACGTGCACCTCGCTGAGCGTCTGTGATCTGAAACACTAGGAAGAACGCGGCCACCACACCATGACCACCAGCGCATGAATGGATGACTGCACGCGCACCACCCGCGATGGGGCGGTTAGCCAAATTCCCGAACCCGGGAATCTCCCCGATCAGAGGTCGTAGTCAACGACGACCGGAGCGTGATCACTCATCCGCCGGTCGGCCGCGGGCTCCCGGTCGGTGCCGGCCGCGACCGCAGCCTGTGCCAGGCGCGGCGTCGCGAGGTGGTAGTCGATGCGCCACCCGGTGTCGTTCACGAACCCCTGCCCCAGCCACGACCACCACGAGTACGGACCGTCGACGCCAGGATGGTGCTGCCGGACCACGCCGACGAGAGCGCGCGGCGACAGGATGGAGTCGAACCACTCACGCTCCAGGTCGTCCACGGTGAGGACATCCGCCGGCCGTTGGGGCCGCTGCTACCCGCGGGAGGCCGTCGTCAGATCGCTGCGCCTGCAGACCCGAACCCCGGCGTCCTTCGGCGGGGTCAAGGAATTCGTGGCCGGTGTCCGGCTGACGGCAGAGGACGACGAACTTGACGGCTGGCGTGGACGTGAGGCCAGTGCCGCTCGCCCCATGTCACAACAGTTCAATCTGATTGCTCGGCGGTGACATTGGGCGACGGGCGACAGGCGGAGGGCACCGAGGTCCACGTCGCCTGAGCTACGGTCTGCGTATGGGCGACGAGCACGCAGTGGGCACGACCGGCGGTCCGGTGCGGTATGAAGGTGGACTGCCGGGACTGACCGCGCGCGCCCGCGTGCTCGCCGACTCGGGTCAGCGCCGCATTCTCGGTATCGCCGGACCGCCCGGCTCGGGTAAGAGCACCGTCGCCGCGGCGGTGCTCGCGGCGCTGGGACCGTCCGCGGTGGTGGTGCCGATGGACGGATTCCACCTGGCGGGTGCGGAACTGGTCCGCCTCGGCCGGGCCGGGCGCAAGGGCGCACCCGACACGTTCGACGCCGCCGGCTACGTGGCGCTGCTGCGCCGGCTACGTGAACCCGACGGCGAGACGGTGTACGCCCCGGAGTTCCACCGCGACGTCGAGGAGTCCTACGCCGGGTCGATCGCCGTCCCGCCGGACGTGCCGCTGGTGATCACCGAGGGAAACTACCTGCTCCTCGACGAGCAGCCGTGGGCGAGGGTGCGCGACCTGCTCGACGAGGCATGGTTCCTCGCCCCGGACGACGAGGAGCGCGTCGCCCGGCTCGTCGAACGGCACATCCGGTTCGGCAAGTCGCCCGGCGACGCGCGAGAGTGGGTGCGGCGCAGCGACGAACGCAATACCGCGTTGGTCGCGCCCGGCCGTGCCCGCGCCGACGTCGTCGTGCTCGGTGACCCCGTGTGATCGGTCTCAGGCCGGGTACTCGATCGGTTCCATCCGGCCGCTGGTGAGTGACCGGGTCGCGGCCTCGGCGATCGCCTGCGCCTTCAACCCCTCCGCCAGGGTCGGGCCGATCGCGGCACCGTTCTCCAGTGCGTCGACGAAGTGGTCGAGCGCGGTGCGGTAGCTGCCTCTGATCCGTTCGAACCATCCCGCGTGCAAGCCGTCGTCGACCACGCGGCCCGCGCTGTACCGGGAGACGGATCCGGCGCGCTGCCGTCGCGCCTCGACCATGCCCGTCGAACCGAGCACCTCGATGCGTTCGTCGTAGCCGTAGCCGATCCTCCGGGTGCAGTCGATCTGGACGAGCGCGCCGCCGGGCAGACGCAGGGTGACCGCCGACGTGTCGACGTCGCCGTACTCGGCGAGGCGGGGTTCGGCGAGCGTGGAACCGGTCGCGAAGACGGACTCGGGGTCGAGCCCGGAGATCCACCGGGCCAGGTCGAAGAAGTGGACGGTCTGGTCACGCATCTGCCCGCCCGAGACCGCGATGTACTCGAGCGGCGGCATCGCCGGACCGCGGCTGGTCATCTGGATCAGCTCGACCGAACCGATCTCGCCGGACGCGACCACCCGCTGCAGTTCGGCGTAGTCGCGGTCGAAGCGGCGGTTGAAATCGACCATCGCCCGCAACGATCGGGTCTCGGCGAAGCGCACGATGTCGACGGCGTGCGCGAGATCGAGATCGATCGGCTTCTCGCACAGGGCCGGGATCCCCGCCGTCGCCGCGGCGCGAAGGTGCTCGGCGTGCGTGTTGCTGGACGACGCGATGAAAACGGCGTCGATTGCCGTGGGATCGAAGACTTCCGCGAGATCGGTGGTCGCACGGCTGCCGTGCCGCTTGGCGAGGTCGGTCGCGCGAGCGAGGTCGATGTCGAAGACGAGGGCCAGGTCGACATCGGGGTGCGCGGCGAGGTTGTCGCCGTGCACTCCGCCGATGAATCCGGCGCCGATGAGGGCGAATCGTTGCATGTCAGATACCGACCTTGTCGTGTGCGAAAGCGGGAACGACCCAGGCGGAGTCGGCGGCGTGGGAGGCGGCCGTCGCCTCGACGAACTGGACGCCGATCAGCCCGTCGCGTCCGGTGGGGAAGGACAGATCGCGGAGGGTGGTGGGGGTGTCGTCGCGGCGGGCGCGGAGTTCGTCCGCGAGATCGCGGTAGAAGTTCGCGAACGCCTCGAGGAAGCCTTCGGGATGTCCCAGGCCGGGACGGGTGAGCCTGCCGGCGTCCTCGGTCAGCGTGCGCATGCCCTGCGCGAGGGTCGTCGTGCCGCCGTCGAGGTCGCGCACCGTCAGGTGGTGAGGGTCCTCGTGCCGCCACTCGATGCTCGCGGTGTCGCCGAACACCCGGATCCGCAGGCCGTGCTCGTTGCCGGTGGCGGCCATGCTCGCCCACAGTGTCGCGGGTGCCCCGTTGGAGAGGGTGAGGCGGACGGTGGCGTTGTCGAACACCCGCCGCCCGGGGACGAGGGTGTCCAGTTCGGCCGACACCCGGGTGGCTTCGAGTCCGGTGACGTACCGCAGGAGGTGGAAGGCGTGGGTGCCGAGATCGCCGACGACGCTGGGGAATCCCGCGACGCCCGGGTCGGTACGCCATCGTGCCTGCCGGTGCTCGCCGAGTTCGACGGGTGCCGCGGCCCACCCGGACGCGTGCTCGACCGCGGCGAATCGGATCCGGCCGAGGTCGCCGTCGCGCACCATCCGGGCCGCGTGCCGGACCATCGCGTACGCCGAATAGCAGTGTGGGACGGCGAGAATTGCACCGGAGGACTCGGCGATCGCGACCAGTTCCGCAGCCGACGCCGAGTCGGGCGTGAGGGGCTTCTCGCACACCACCGAGATGCCCGCCTCCAGGAATGTGCGCGCGATGTCGAAGTGGCTGTCGTTCGGCGTGGTCACGGCGACCACGTCGACGCCGTCCTCGCGGGCGGATTCCCGTTCTGCCATCTCCCGGTAGTCGCGATAGATGCGCTCGGCCGGCACACCGAGGCTCTCGGCGATCCGCGCCGACGATGCGCCGTCCCGCCCGAAGACCCCCGCGTGCAGGTCGTACCGGTCGTCGAGACGCATCGCGTAGCGGTGGGTCTTGCCGATGTCGGCGCCCTGCCCGCCGCCGACCATGCCCGCGACCAGTCGCAGGCTCCCTTGCTTGCTCAACTCGGCTCCTACTGAGGGGTTTTGACCGCGAGGACCGGGATCGGGGATTGCAGGATGAGGCGCTGGCTCACGCTGCCGAGAAGCGCCTTGCCGACCGCGCTGCGGCGTTTGACGCCGATCACGAGGCGTTCGATGTCGGGTCGTTCGTCGAGCAGGTCGAGCACGGCGGTCGCGGGATCGCGGTCTCCACGGCCGATCCGGTCGAGGACGGTCACGCCGTCGTCCGCGAGCGTGTGCACGTCTTCGGGTTCGGTGAGGGAGAGGTTCACCACCAGGAGCTCGGTACCCAGCATCGCGGCTTCCTTCTTGCCGGCGAGGAGGGCGTGTGATCCTTCGGAGGAGTCGGTCACGGCTACGAGCAATGTCATGGGTTCAACCTTTCAGGGGGACGTGGTGCGGCGACGGTCACGAGTAGTCGTGCCGGAACTGGTCTTCGAGTTCCTCGAGCGAGCGGCCGCGGGTTTCCGGAACCTGGGTTTTGATGAAGACGAGTGCCAGCACGCCGAGGCCGGCGAAGATGAAGAACGTCGCACCGATTCCCAGTGCGGTCACGACGGGCGGGAAGAGCAGCGCGACAACGGCGTTGGCGATCCACAGCGCGAAGATGCAGACGCCGATGGCGAAGCTGCGGATCTTCAGCGGGAAGATCTCCGACAGCATCAGCCACACCAGGGGACCGATCGTGGCCTGCATCGAGAAGACGAACAGCACCACGAACGTCAGGATCAGATAGGCCTTGAGGGTGCCGTCGGGCAGCAGGAACGCGGACAGGCCGACGAGCACGTGGAACGTGGTGGTGAGGGTGAAGCCGCCGATGAGCATCTTCCGACGGTCGATCCGGTTGATCAGGGCGACGCCGGTGAGGACGCCGAGCACACTGAACAGGCCGTTGAGGGTGTTCGCGACGATGGCGGCGTTCGAGGAGAATCCGGCGTCGCCGAGCAGCTGGGTGCCGTAGTACATCACCGAGTTGATGCCGGTGGCCTGCTGGAACACTCCGAGGCCGACGCCGATGAAGATGAGGCGGCGAATCCACTTCACCGACAGGTCGGCGGCCCCGCCGGTCTGTGAGAGCTTCTCTTCCTCGGCGAGCGCCCGGACTTCCTCCAGTTCGGCACGTGCCCGCTCCGGGGACCGAACCTGGAGAAGCACGGCGAGCGCTTCGTCGTGCCGATCCTGCGACATCAGCCAGCGCGGGCTCTCCGGCATCCGCAGCATTCCGGCGAACAGGAAGATGGCCGGAATGACGGCGACCAGAAGCATGAAACGCCAAACGTTCTCGTGCTCACCCCAGATGTTGAAGATGACGGCGTTGATCACGAATGCGGCGAACTGTCCGACGACGATCATGACTTCGTTGCGGGAGACCACGCTGCCGCGCCGTTCGGTGGGGGAGATCTCGGAGAGGTAGACGGGCACCGTCGCGGATGCGCCGCCGACGGCGAGGCCGAGTATGAAGCGGAACAGTGCGAGCACCTCCCACGTCGGGGACAGCACGCAGCCGATCGTCCCGATCATGAAGATGATCGCGAGCACCAGGATGTTGTGCCGGCGTCCGAACCGGTCGGACATCCTTCCGCCGACCAGGGCGCCGATCGCGGCACCGAAGATCAGGATGCTCACCACGAGGCCTTCGGTGAACGAGGTGAGGTGGAGGTCTTCCTCGAGCGGTTCGAGTGCGCCGTTGATGACTCCGGTGTCGTATCCGAAGAGCAGGCCGCCGAAGGTGGCGACCACGGCGATGATGCCGAGTCTGTGCGAGTGCCGCCCGGGGGCGTCGGCATGCTGGGACGGGGCGGTAGTTCGGGTGAGATCGCTGGCCATGAACATCTCCTCGACGTATTCCATGTACAGAACACGTAATGTATTTATGTCCGAACAAAGCTAACCCATTGTGACTCGGGGCACAACGGCAAGCCAATCATCGGGCGGTTCCCGCAGCGCGATCGGCGGCCCCCTACCCGCGAGTAATAGAACGCATGATCTGTTATTGTTCGCGATATGCCCAGGCCACGAGTCCACGACCTCGACGACGCGCTCGATGCCGCCGAGCGGCTGGCCGTGGAGGGCGGGCCGAGCGCGGTGACCCTGCGTGCGGTCGCCGCGGCCACGGAGATGTCGAACGGGGCCATCTACCACGCATTCGGCTCGCGGGGAGGGCTGGTCGGGCGCGCCTGGTTGCGGGCGGCGCACCGATTTCTCGACCTGCAACAGGAATCGGTCGAGGCGGCTCTGGGGCGCGGTCCCGTGGACGCCGTCGTCGCGGCCGCCGACACCCCGGCCGTCTTCGCCGAGCGGTTCCCGCGGTCGTCGCGGCTCCTTCTCACCGTCCGCCGCGACGAACTGCTCGGATCCGAGATCCCCGAGGGCGTCGCCGCCGAGTTGTCGCGCCTCGACTCCGTCCTCGTCGAACTGTTCGTCCGATTGGCCCGCGCGTTGTGGGGGCGCAAGGACGGTCGCGCGGTCGAAGTGATCGAAGCGTGCGTCGTCGGGCTCCCCACCGGTCTGCTGCTACACGCCCGGCGAAAACCGGACGACGCCATGCGCCTGCGCCTGGAGACGGCGGTCCGCGCCGTCCTCACACTCGACCCCCCGCCCCCGGGGAAACGTCACGACAGCAACACGAAAGGTTCCCGATGACCGCCACCCTGACCTACCGGGACACGATCGCCGTCCTCGACCTCGGCGACGACGAGAATCGTTTCTCCCCCGAGTGGCTCGACACCGTCGACCGGCTCCTCGACGACGCCCACGAACACGGCGCGCAGGCCCTGGTCACCACGGCCACCGGGAAGTTCTACTCCAACGGCCTCGACCTGGACTGGCTGATGGCCAACGGTGACCGTGGGGACTGGTACGTCGGGCGGGTACAGGCCCTGTTCAGCCGGATTCTGACGCTCCCGCTGCCGACGGTGGCCGCGGTCAACGGGCACGCGTTCGGCGCCGGTGCCATGCTCGGAATCGCCCACGACTACCGGGTGATGCGGTCCGACCGCGGGTACTACTGCTTCCCCGAGGTCGACATCCACATTCCGTTCACCCCGGGAATGGCCGCGCTGATCCAGGCCAAGCTGACACCACAGACCGCGATCACCGCCATGACCACCGGCCGCCGCTACGGCGGCCCCGACGCTCAGACGAGTGGGCTGGTCGACGGGACCGCCCCCGAAGGGGCGGTCCTCGGCGCCGCTGTCGACCTGATCGCGCCGCTCGCGGGGAAGGACGCCGGCACGCTCGGCGCGATCAAGTCCACCATGTTCGCGCCGGCCGTCGCCGCGCTCGCATCGGGCCGATCATGACCCGGTGACGCGAAACCTACTGTGCGAGAGTGGTGATCACTCGCCCGGGACGTGGAGAATCAGGGCGTCGCCCTGTCCGCCGCCGCCGCACAGAGCGGCGGCGCCGGTTCCACCGCCGCGTCGTTTCAGCTCGAGCGCGAGGTGCAGAACGACCCGTGCCCCCGACATGCCGAGCGGGTGCCCGATGGCGATGGCGCCGCCGTTCACGTTGACCTTCGACGGGTCGACTCCGAGTTGCCGGGTCGACTCGATGCCGACGGCGGCGAAGGCCTCGTTGATCTCGACGAGATCGAGCGCCGAGGGGTCGAGTCCCTCACGGGTGCAGGCCTTGTCGATGGCATTGGCGGGCTGCTGCTGGAGTGTCGAATCCGGTCCGGCGACGACGCCGTGGGCGCCGATCTCGGCGAGCCATTCGAGCCCCAGCTCCTCGGCCTTGGCCTTGCTCATCACCACGACGGCGGCCGCGCCGTCGGAGATCTGCGACGCCGAACCCGCGGTGACGGTGCCGTTCTTGCTGAACGCGGGCCGCAGCTTCGACAGCGACGCGGCGGTGGTGTCGGCGCGGACGCCCTCGTCCTCGGTGACCACGAGTGGCTCGCCCCGGCGCTGCGGGATGGTGACGGGTACGACCTCGTCGTCGAAGAGTCCGTTCTTCCACGCGGCCGCGGCGCGCTGATGCGAGGCGGCGGCGAAGGCGTCCTGCTCTTCGCGACCGATCTTGTCGGTGTTCGCGTTCCGGTCCTCGGTGAGCGCACCCATCGCCTGCTCGGTGAAGATGTCGTACAGGCCGTCGTAGGCGAGGTGGTCGACGAGGGTGGTGTCGCCGTACTTGAAACCGCTCCGCGAGTTCGGGAGAAGGTGCGGCGCCTGGGACATCGACTCCTGCCCCCCGGCGACGACGACGTCGAATTCGCCGGCGCGGATCAGCTGGTCGGCGAGCGCGATGGCGTCGAGACCCGACAGGCACACCTTGTTGACGGTCAAGGCGGGCACCGACATCGGGATGCCCGCGTTGACCGCGGCCTGCCGGGCCGGGATCTGACCGGCGCCGGCGGTGAGGACCTGCCCCATGATCACGTACTCCACCAGTTCGGGTGCCACCCCGGCCTTGTCGAGGGCGCCCTTGATGGCGATGCCACCGAGATCGGATCCGGAGAGTGACGCGAGCGAACCCGTCAGCCGGCCGACGGGGGTCCGGGCTCCGGCGACGATGACGGACCTGGCGGGAGAAGTCATGGGATTGTCCTTGGTGTCGTGACGAATGTTGCTCAGACAAGTTCGGATTCGCGGATCTCGAGGGGGGTTCCGGTGGCGGCGACGACCTCGTCGACGGTGACGCCGGGAGCGACCTCACGGAGAGCGAGGGTGCCGTCGCCGACCACGTCGATGACGGCGAGGTTGGTGATGATGCGGTTGACGACGCCCTGGCCGGTCAGCGGCAGGGTGCAGGCGTCGATGATCTTGGGATTGCCGTCCCGGTCGGTGTGTTCCATCAGAACGATGACGCGGCTCGCGCCGTGCACGAGGTCCATCGCGCCGCCCATGCCCTTGACCATCTTTCCGGGGACCATCCAGTTGGCGAGGTCGCCGGTGCGGGAGACCTGCATACCGCCGAGGACGGCGGTGTCGATGTGGCCGCCGCGGATCATGCCGAACGACAGCGCGGAGTCGAAGAATGCGGCACCGGCGTTGACGGTGACCGTTTCCTTGCCGGCGTTGATCAGGTCGGGGTCGACGTTCTCGTCGGTGGGATAGGGGCCGGTCCCGAGGATCCCGTTCTCCGAATGCAGGGTCACGGTGACGTCGGTGCCGAGGTATCCGGGAATGAGCGTCGGCAGCCCGATGCCGAGGTTGACGTATTCGCCGTCGACCATCTCCGCGGCCGCGCGAGCGGCCATCTGCTCACGTGTCCATCCGTTGGTGCCGGTCATCGAGTGGCTCCTTCCGTGCTGCTGACTGTCCGCTTCTCGATCCGCTTGTTCTGGGGGCCGGTCTCGACGATGCGTTGAACGAAGACTCCCGGCAGATGCACCTGGGCGGGATCGATGGTGCCTGCGGGGACGAGTTCCTCGACCTGCGCGATGGTCACCTTCCCGGCCATCGCCGCGAGGGGGTTGAAGTTCAGGGCCGACTTGTCGAATACCAGGTTGCCGGCGGTGTCGCCGCGCAGTGCGTGGACCAGGGCGAAGTCGGCGGTGATGCCGAGTTCGAGAACGTAGCGTTTGTCGCCGAACACGCGTGTTTCCTTCGGGGGCGACGCGAGGGCGACGGAACCGTCGGCGGCGTACCGCCACGGCAGTCCGCCGTCGGCGACGGGACTTCCCACACCGGCGGGGGTGAAGAACGCGGGGATGCCCGCACCACCCGCGCGGAGGCGTTCGGCCAGCGTGCCCTGCGGGGTCAGCTCCACCTCGAGTTCACCGGAGAGGTACTGACGGGCGAATTCCTTGTTCTCGCCGACGTACGACGCGGTGACACGCCGAATCTGGCGGGCGCCCAGCAGAATTCCGAGTCCGTGGTCGTCCACACCGCAATTGTTGGAGAAGACCTCGAGATTCCCGACACCGGAGTCGGCGAGCGCGCGGATCAGCGAGTCGGGGATTCCGCACAGGCCGAACCCGCCCACGGCGATCGATGCGCCGTCGGACACGTCCGCGACTGCTTCTTCCGGGGTGTCGAACACTCTCGATCCCATGTGCATCCTTTCTCCTGGCCGCCGTACCGGCGATACCGTCTTCCGCATCACATCGTCCACCTGGTGAACGTCTTCGTGCGATGAGCTCTGCTCCACTAAAAGGGGTAGCTGCATGCATTTCAAGTGGTTCGGGGACAGTGCTCGCGGTTTGGACGTCGCGCCGAAGAGCGTTCACTCAGTGAACGTATGCTGGGGTCATGGACGACGCGCAGCGGCCGCAGGTCATTCGGCGGGTGGGAGCCCTCTTCCGGGCCATCGCCGCCCTCGAATCGTCGGGAGCCTCGACGTCCGCCCTGGCGCGGGAGACGGGTCTCGCCCGCCCCACCGTGCATCGCCTCCTCGTCTCGCTGGCCGAGGAGGGGCTGGTGGACCGCGACCAGAAGTCGGGGAAATGGTCACTGGGACCCGAGCTGTATCTGCTCGGCTCGCTCGCGGCCAGCCGGTACGACATCACGGACCGCTCCCGCGACATCCTGCGCGATCTCGCCCGCGAGACCGGCGAGAGTGTCTTCCTGTCCGCCCGCCGCGGCGACGAAACGGTCTGCATCGCGAGCGAGGAGGGCAGCTTCCCGCTGCGCTCCCACGTGCTGTACGTCGGCATCCGCCTACCGCTCGGGGTGGCGTCGGCGGGTCTGGTCATCTTGTCCCACCTGCCGGACCGCGACATCGACGACTACCTGTCGCGCGCCGACGTCACCGGCGAGTGGGGAACGCAGCACCGGCGGGACGAGATCGCCGAGCGCATCGCGGAGACACGCCTGAACGGGTACGCCGTCAACCCCGGACTGCTCGTGGAGGGCAGCTGGGGGATGGGCGCCGCCGTCTTCGACGCCCAGGGAGCACCGGCCTGGGCGCTGAGCATCACGGGGGTGGAGAGCCGGTTCCGCGAGGAGCGCCGCCGCGAACTGGGAGAACTCCTCCTCCGCCAGGCGCACCGGCTCACCCAACTGCTCGCCGACAGGCCGCGGAGCCGGGGATGACCGAGCCGCGGGCCGGCGCCTACGCCGCCTTCCGCCGCCGCTGCGGTCGCCCGTGGCGGGTGTCGATACTCCACAGGTGGGTGCAGTCGGGGCACTGCAGATGGACGTTGGTTCCCTGATTGCTCAGCAGGTACTGCCAATGCCGGTCGCAATTGCGGCCGGACCCGCAGTCGTGGCAGTCCGAGCCGTGATCGCAGCCGGGGCAGGGCAACCAGGCGCGCCGGGAGAAGTCCGCGGTCGGATCAATCGGTAACACGGCCCACCGTCCGATCCGGGAGCACACCCGCCTGGACCAGCTCGTCGTAGATGCGCTGCTGCTCGGGGTCGAGACCGGAGTACAGCATGTCGTACGCCCGCTCCTCCTCCGCGAGCACGGCGACGGGGTCCCAGTCCTCGCCGATCGCCTCGAGAACAGCGGTGCGCCGCCGCGCCTCGTCCAGCGTGAGGTCGAGCGCGAACGAGAGTTCGGAGTCGCTACCCATGTGGTCACCTTCGTTTCGCAGTCGCCTACATCGAAGGGGCCAGGGTCACTCGAGCCCGCCCAAGATCACAATGACCTGGATCACGTCGAGCGAAAGTGTTGCGTCGCATTAACAACGAAACACCCCGTCATCCGGGTGGATGACGGGGCGTGTGGTGCGGGTGGGGTCAGGCCTGCAGGCCGGCCTCGATCTCGAGGGTGATGGTGATCTTGTCGCCGACGACGGCTCCGCCGCCTTCGAGGGGCATGTCGATGGTGATGCCGAAGTCCTTGCGGTTGAGGACGGTGGTGGCTTCGAAGCCGGCGACCGGTCCGTTGCCCATGCCGGGGTTGACGCCGTTGAACTCGAGGGCGAGCTCGACGGGGCGGGTGACGCCGTGGAGGGTGAATTCGCCCTCGACCACGTAGTCGTCGCCCTTGGCGCGGACGGCGGTGGAGGTGAAGGTGGCGGTGGGGTACTGCTCGGCGTCGAAGAAGTCGGCGGACTTGATGTGGGCGTCGCGGTCGGTGTTCTTGGTGTCGATGGACGCGACCTGGATTTCGGCGGTGACGGCGGCGGTGCCGTCCTCGGCGATGGTGATCGCGCCGGTGAAGTCGTTGAAGGTGCCGCGGACCTTGCTGACCATCAGGTGGCGGACGGAGAAGCCGACGGTGGAGTGGACGGTGTCGATGGCCCAGGTTCCGGCGGTGAGGTCGGGCAGGGTGGCGGTGGCGGTGGTCATGTGAACTCCTTGGGCTGTGGAACGGTCACTCGAAATCGAGGTAATTGAATCTGCAACTACTACGTTAGGCCGATGTCGTTGCGAAGTCAACTAAATTCTGCGAAACGCTGGTGAACGGCGGTATTACTGCTTCGGCCGGACCGGATGGCGGCTGACGATGGAGATTCGGTTGAAGGCGTTCATGGTGACGGCGATCCAGCTCACCGTGGAGATCTCCGGGTCGGAGAGGAACTGCCGCGCGAACGCGTAATCGGCCTCCTGGGTATGCGCGTCCGGGAGGGTCGTGATCGATTCGGCCAGGGTCAGCGCCGCGACCTCCCGGTCGGAGAACAGGGTCGTCTCCCGCCAGGCGGGCAGAACCGCGAGTCGCTGCTGGGTCTCGCCGGCCGCGAGTACTGCGGCCACGTGAACGTCCAGGCAGTACGCGCAGCGGTTGATCTGGGAGACACGCACGTTGATCAACTCGACGAATCGCCGGTCCATCCCGACCTCGGTGGTCGCATGACGGACGGCCTTGGCGACGGCGATCTGCGCCTGATAGACGGCCGGACTCTGCTTGTCGATGTGGACGTACTCGTTCTCGGGTGCCGTGCTGCTCATGGCCGACCTTTCCGGGCTCAGGGGTTTTCCAGCAGGTGGGTGCGCATTTCGCTGAAGTCGTGACCGAGGATGCCGACGTCGCGGGGGCTGAGCAGGTCGAACATGTTGCGGCGCACCTCCGCGACATGTCCGGGGCTGGCGGCGGCGAGCTTCTCGGCCCCGGCGTCGGTCAGCTCGGCCAATGTTCCCCGCTTGTCGTCCTCGCATTCGACGCGGCGCACCCAGCCGGTGTCGACCAGCCGGCTGATCGCCCTGGTCACACCGCTGCGGGTGGTGGTGACCGCGTCGGCGAGTTCGCGCATCCGCAATTGCCGCTGCGGCGCCTCCGACAGCACGACGAGCAGTTCGAAGTCCGTGAACGAGATGCCGGCGTCGCGGGTGAGCTGCCGATCGAGCGCCTGCAGGAGTAGGCGTGTGGCGTCCAGGTAGGCGCGCCAGGTGTTCTGTTCGTCGGCGCTGAGCCATCGGGTCGGTTCCACGGCACCAGCATAGCCCAAGTAGTTGACAGCGCAACGACTTGCTGTAATCTGAATTTAGTTGAAAGCGCAATCACTGCGCTCCGCGGAGAGGGGCAGGGCAATGGGCACCACAGACGAGCAGGAGCGTTCGCAGAGGTTCGCGGAGCAACGCGACCGGATCCGCGCCGAGCATCTGAAGCCGGTGGCGGCGAGGCCCGCGTCCTCGGCCCGCGGACTCCATCACACCGCGCTGATCAGCAGTGACGTCGAGCGCACCGTCCGGTTCTATCAAGACCTGCTCGAGTTTCCGCTCACCGAGCTGATCGAGAACCGGGACTACGCCGGTTCGTCGCACTTCTTCTTCGACATCGGCAACGGCAACCTGCTGGCGTTCTTCGACTTCCCCGGACTGGACGTCGGCCCGTACCAGGAGGTGCTCGGCGGACTCCACCACATCGCGATCAGCGTCGAACCCGACCGGTGGGAGCACCTGCGCACGAAATTGATCGACGCCAGCGTCGAACTCGTCGAACACAGTGAGGTGTCGATGTACTTCCGCGACCCCGACGGTGCCCGTCTCGAACTCATCGCCGACCCGCTCGGCGAAATGTACGGCTCACACGTTCTGTGAGAAGCCCGACTCTGAGAAACCTGGCTCTGAGAAACCTGGAAAGGATTCGCTCATGACTGCCGCCATCACCCCGCCCCGCTTCGACGTCCGCCGAGCCGACGACCGGTTCAAGACCGACGCCGGCTGGCTGGATTCCAAGCATTCGTTCTCGTTCAGCAGCCACTACGACCCGGCCAACACCCACCACGGGGTGCTGATGGTCAACAACGACGACATCGTCATCCCGGGTCAGGGCTTCGACACCCACCCCCACCAGGACATGGAGATCGTCACCTGGGTGCTCCAGGGTTCACTGGTGCACCAGGATTCGATGGGACACTCCGGCGTCATCTACCCCGGACTGGCTCAGCGCATGAGCGCCGGAACCGGAATCCTGCACTCGGAGAAGAACGACTCCTGGCGACTGGACGGCGTCAGCGGTGAGCACGCCGACGAGCACACCGATCCGGTCCACTTCATCCAGATGTGGGTCGTGCCCGACGAAGCCGGCATCACACCCGGTTACGAGCAACTCGAGATCGACCACGAGTTGCTCGCCGGGGGATTGGTGCCCGTCGCATCGGGCATGCCGCACTACGCGGACCACTCGGCGATCCGGATCAAGAACAAGTACGCCGCAATGCACGTCGCACGTCTGCAGCCCGGGCAAGCGCCGATCACCCTGCCCGACGCCCCGTTCCTCCACGTGTTCGTCGCGCGCGGCGAAGCGTCGATGGAAGGCGTCGGCATTCTCGCCGAGGGTGACGCCGTCCGGCTCAGCGGTGGCGGCGGCCAGCAGGTGACCACCGACACCGGCGCCGAGATCATCGTGTGGGAGATGCACGCGACGATCGCTGGGTGACGCGAGCCGCAGGGCAGGTGCGGGTGTAGGTCCCGGACCGGAGGAGTTCCGTGGTGTCGCCCAGCCGGAGTTCGCATTCGCTGCCCGACGGCACGGTCAGGCTCAGGGTGAACACGTCGTCGGCGATCGTCCAGCGCACCGCGATATTGCCGTAGGGGCTGCAGTGCTCGGCGTGGGCAGTATTGATGTCCCCGCCGGGTCGCGGATCGACGACGAATCGGCGATAGCCGACGGTGTGGGGGCCGGTGGTCTCGGCCGGGCGTAGGCCGGCGACGAACTGGTGGAGAAACGAGATGACCGCGCCCTTGGCGTAGTGATTCAGTGAGGCGGTGGCGCGGCCGTTCTCGTCGACTCCGTCCCATCGCTCCCAGATGGTGGTGGCGCCGCGGTCGATCATCTCCATCCAGGACGGATTGCCGGTGGACAGCAATACCCGGTAGGCGGTGTCGAGGTGCCCGTTGCGTGCGAGCGCGGGCAGCAGCATGCCGGTGGCCAGGAAACCGGTACCGAGGTGATAGTCGTTGTCGACGAGCAACTGTGCGAGTTCGTCGGCGAACCGCCGGCGACCTTCGGCCGGCACGAGGTCGAACTCCAGGGCGCGTACATAGTTCGCCTGGGTCGGGTGGGTCAGTGTGCCTTCGGGAGTGATGAATTCGCGTTGCCAGGCGCGGACGGCTCCCGCGGCGATCGCGGCATAACGGCACTCGTCCCGGTCGCGGCCGAGTACTCCGGCGATCTGCGCGAGCAGTTCGGCCGACCGCGCGAGGTACGCGGTGGCGACCACACTGTGATCGCGGGCGGGATCGGGGGCGGGAATCTCGTCGGGTTCGAGCCATTCACCCCAATGAAAACCGGTGTCCCACAGATATTCTTCGTGAGCGTCCGGTGTGGGACGCGCCCGCGCGCGGTCGGGATGGCGGCGGTCCCGGGCCGCGCCGGCGGCCCGCTCGACCCAGCGGGTCATGGAATCGTACTGGCGTTCCAGGACTTCGACGTCGCCGTACAGTCGCCACAGCTGCCAGGGGACGATGACGGCGGCGTCGCCCCATCCGGCCGAGCCGTTGGCGATGTCGGCGAAATGGTTCCCCGACGGCTGATTGCCTGCCGGGTTGGGCACGATGTTGGGAACCGTGCCGTCCGGCCACTGGTCGGCGGCGAGATCGCGCAGCCACTTGTCGCTGAAACCCGCGACATCGTGTGTGAAGGCGGCTGTTTCGACGTACACCTGCCAGTCGCCGGTGAAGCCCGACCGCTCGCGCTGGGGACAGTCGGTGGGGACGTCACAGGCGTTGCCGCGGAAACTCCACACCGCGGCGGCGTGGAGTTTTGCGAGACGATCGTTGTCGCATCCGAAACTCCCCACCTGTTCCAGGTCGGTGTGCACGACGGCGGCGGTGACCGAGCCGGGTCCCGGTTTGGTCGCGAGACCGTCGAACTGGACGTAGCGGAATCCGTGCGTGGTGTGGCGCGACTCGAATGCCTCGCCGGCGCGCCCGGACGACACGACGTGGTCGACCTGACCGGCGGGCAAACCGGTGCCGGTGGCGAACTCGAAGGCGCGCAGGTGATCCGTGTCGACGCTCCCGTCGGCGGCCAGGGACTCACCGTGGGTGAGGGTCGCGTGCGTCCCGGCCGGGCCGAGGTCGGCCGCGGTCACCCATCCGTTGACGTTCTGCCCGAAATCCACGACGTACGTTCCCGGTCGAGGCTCGGTGACGGCCACCGCCGCCAGGGTTTCGATCCGGCGCACCGGGGGCGCCACGCCGGTCGTCAACCGGGAACGATCGTCGTAGAGTCCACCACGAGCGACCACCGCGGGGTGGCGTACCTCCCCGGCGGGCACCCGCCGCAGATCCACCCGCTGGCCGTCCATCAGGTCGGCGGCGTCGATCTCGCTCGGTGTGCTGGTCCAGCCGTCGCCGGTGCCGAAGCGTTCCGACGTTCCGTCCGCATACCGGACGTGCAGTTCCGCGAGCGCGGCAACCCGATCACCGAAACTGTCGCCGTGGCGTTCGAACCCGTGCCGTCCACGGAACCACCCGTCGCTCAGCAGGATTCCCAGGTCGTTGTGTTCCGGGTGCAGTAGGTCGGTGACGTCGAAGTGCTGCACCTGCAGGTGTGCCCGGTAGGAGGTGAAGCCGGGGGTCAGCTCGTGATCACCGACCCGGACATCGTTGACGAAGAACTCGTAGATGCCGTGAGCGGTCGCGAACAGCGAGGCGTGGGCGATCTCCGCCCGCGGTCGCCAGGACGCGCGTAACCGGTATACGGGACGGTGACCGAGCGGGGGAACGTCCGGCTCGTACGGTTCGATCCAGTCGGCCGTGAGGTCGCCGCCGTGCAGAAGGCCGGTGACCCACGTCGCGGGCTCGGACCAGTCGCTCGGTCCGAGATCCGTCCAGCACCGCACCTGCCAGGTGCGTGCCTCGCCTGCGGTCGGCGCCGGATGCGTTGCCGTCCAGGGTCGTACGAGGACGTGGTCGCGACCTTCGATGATCTCGGTGGTGAACAGGGTGCTCGACGTGCGGTCGAAGGCGCCCGCGACCCGGACCTGGTAGGCCTGTTGACCTGTGCTTCCGGTGGGCAGCCGCCAGGACAGTCGTGGGTGGGTCGTGCCGCAGGGTTCGCCGGGCCGCAGGTGTTCGAGACGCAGGTGTGTCGGTGTCGTCATCGGATCGACCGCACGAAGAGAACGGCTGCCCCGGCGACGGCGGCGCAGGCGGCCAGGATGCAGAACAGAAGCGCATAGTTGTTGCCGGTGAGCGGGAGGAGCACGGCCCCGATGAGCGGGACGATTGCGTAGGGGAGTGTGGCCGCCACCTGGTACACGCTCATCGCCTTGGCCGTCTGCCGGACGTCGGGCACGACCGCGGCGGCGATCGCGATGTCGACCGTGAGGTAGCAGGCCTGACCGATCGTGAAGGCGACGAACGCCAGCAGGAACCCGCTGACGTGCGGGTTCACGGCCAGGTACACCAGTGCCCCGCCGGTGAGGAACGACGCGACGGCGACGAAGGCCTTGCGCCGGCCCAGCTTGTCGGAGAGGAATCCGGCGAGCAGGAACGACACGATCGAGATGGGCGTGGTGACGGCGGTGGCGTGGGCGTATTCGGCGGCCGCGTCCGTGATGCTCAGGGCCGCCGCGTCGACCAGGAAGTAGGTCGCGTAGGTGGTGAGCCCGACCATCGCGAGCCCGAACAGAAACCGGCTGATCCAGTTGAGCGCGAAGTCCGCGTGCCGGATCGGGTTGATCCAGTAGCTCGACGCGAACTCGCGAAAGCTGTAGGGCTGCAGCGTGGCCGGGTCCACACGCGAGTCGGCACCTCGGATGACCACGGCGACAACCGCCAGGCACACGACGGCGGCGATACCGGGGATGATCATCATCGGCACCGGGTGGTCGGCAAGGCGACTCCCGAGAGTGACGCCGGCGAGGACGGCGAACGCCGTGACGAAGCCGATCATGCCCGACAGCCGGGCGCGCAGATGGTCGGGGACGAAGTCGGGGATGAGCGCGACGAACCCGGCCAGCGCCGCGGAGTAACCCAATTGGGCGAGTGCCCAGCCCGCGGCGATCGCAGCGACGTTCGTTGCCAGCGCGATCACGGTGAGACCGGCCAACGCGACGAGAGCACCGCCGATCAGCCACGGGGTGCGTCGGCCGAGCCGGCTGGTCGTGCGATCGGACAGGGAGCCGAACAGCGGTATCGAGGCGAGCGCGACGAGGGCGCCGATCACCACGACCGTCGACAGCCCGAGCGTCTTGCCTTCGGCGTCCACGCCGAAGATGCGGATCGACAGCGTGATGATGGTCGGGGTCAGGCTGCCGAAGTACACCCCGAATGCGCCGACGACCATGGCTGGGACGACGTAGCGGGGACTTGGCGCGGTGACCGCGGAGGGGTGGCCGAGGTGTGCCGGGGACGGGTGTGTGGAGCGAACGGTAGCCATCGGCGTTCCGCCTTCCGTGAAGTGAAGATCCGCGCGGCGAGGTGGTGCGCAGCGGACGTCGCAATGTGATGCACAGCACCGTACACGAAAACCGGGTTCATCCGGTTTTCAATTCGAGAATTGTGCTGTCGTATCGTGGCGACATGGGAAAACGGGCGCGTGGCAGCTACTCGGTGGGCATCGAGCGGCGCACGCGAATCGTGGAGGCCGCCGCGGGGCGATTCTCGGCGGACGGGTACCACGCGACCACCATGACCAGCATCGCCGCCGACGCGGGGATCAGCGACAGCGGTCTGCTGCACCACTTTCCGACGAAGAAGCACCTGCTTCTGGCCGTTGCGCAGTACCGCCTCGACACGTCGGCGGAGTGGTGGGACACCCTCCCGGCCGAGGCGTCGGGTCTGGCGACTCTGGATGCGATGGTCGACGCGGCCCGGCGACTCGTCGGACAGCCGGGTCTCATCGAACTGTTCGTGCTGGTGAGCGCGGAGGCGGCCGATCCGAGCAGTCCCGCTCACACCGTCTTCGCGCAGCGCTACGACGGCGCCGTCGAGGCCCTCGCCGATCGCCTGCGTCAGGGGGCGCACCGAGACGGGCTGCCGGCTTCGCTGGATTACCCGGCGCTCGCGCGCGAATGCATTGCGGTGAGCGACGGCCTTCAGTTGCAGTGGGTGCTCAGCGACGGGGCCGTCGACATCGTCGAGGGTGTCCGCGGACATGCCGCCCGGCTGACCGCCGCGCTCACCGGCGCGGCAGAGGGAGAATCCGGGTCTTCCGTTCCGGTTGCCGAAGCTGTTACTGTGCCCGACAGACAGTGATCTAAGGAAGGGCCTTACAACCGCGCGAGCGGCGACCCAGGCCCGGGTCCTGCATCCGAAGGAGTTCAGTCCCTTGGACACGGCTTCGACCGTCGTCCGCCGATCCACCGTCGAGTACGCCCCCGATCTGCTACTCGATCTCGTCCGTCCCGCCGAAGCAGAGCATCCCTTGCCTGCGATCGTGTGGATTCACGGAGGTGGTTGGCGGCTTCAAGACCGCACTGCATGCCCAGATCTGGTGCAACACTTCGCACAGCACGGCTATGTCATGGTCAGCATCGACTACCGGCTCGCGCCCGGAACCTGCCACCCCGGCCAGCTCTTCGACGTCCGGCGGGCGGTGCGCTGGCTCCGTGCCAACGCCGCCGACCACGGCATCGACCCCGACCGGATCGGTGTGTGGGGCTCGTCCGCCGGTGGGCACCTCGCGGCATTGACCGGAGTGCACTCGGGCACAACACGATTGCCCGGTGAAGAACCCGCGACCGTCGACAGCTCGGTCCAGGCCGTCGTCGACGGTTACGGGCCCGGCGACCTACCCGGCCTCGTCGACCTCTCCGCGGAACGGACACCGGGGGAGGATCATTCCCCGGAGGCTTCGTTGCTCGGCGGCGCGATCCGCGACCGGCTGGACGCCGCGAGATCCGCGAGCCCCGCACTGCAGGTGGCGCCCGGAGCACCGCCGTTTCTGGTCATGCACGGGCTCGGCGACAACCTGGTGCCGTTCGCGCAGAGCGTCGCGTTGTACGACGCGCTCGTCGCTCACGGCAACGACGCCGTTCTCTACCTGATCGAGGGATTCGGGCACGGGTTCTTCAACCCGGGCCACGTCCTCGAACTCGGCCCCGACCAGACCCTCGACCAAGGCCGTCTCGAACGAGATCCGCAGGCGCCCGCCTCCACTCGCGCGGTGAGCGACGTCGGTCGCGCGCTGACCGAGAGGTACCCCTCCGCCTCGTTCGCCGCGGTCGAAGCCTTCTTCTCGCACACACTGAAACCAGGTACCGGCACACCATGACTACTTTCGACATTCCCGTCCTCGACGAGATCCACGCTGCCGCTCCGCAACTCGACGCCCTCCCCGGCCGCTGCGTGCCCTACGCCATGGCCGCCGGTGAAGGCGAGCGCCACGAACTCGGCGGGCAACTGATCACCGTCATCGCCCGGCCGGAAGACACCGGCGGGCAATTCGGTGCCGCATATGTGTACGGCGGCAAGGGAACCGAGACGCCGTTTCTCGCCCACGATCGCGAGCACCGCTTCCTGTACGTCACCGACGGACGGCTGCAGATCTGGTTGCCGGGCGAATCGCACCTGCTCGTGCCCGGTGACTCGGTCACCGTCCCGGCCGGGACGCCGTACGCCTACCGCATGCTCGCGCACCGGACGCGGTTCCTGAGCTGGCTCACCGTCGGCGACGGGCACCGGTGGTCGCAAGCCACCGGGCAGGCCACCCCATCACACGTCTTCGACGCCGAGGCTGCGCCGATGTCGGACGCGCGGCAATCCGAACTCGCGGACCGGTTCGGTGTCCGGGTCCACGATCTCGAGAAGACGGACCTGCCTGCGGTGACCGGCACGTCCTTGCCCGCCGCGGAGTCCCCCTACGTGCTGCAGGCGGGCGAAGGCGACCGCTGGGCGAGTCTCGACCAGCTGAACACCTATCTGGCACGGCCGCGGAACACCGGCGGAACGTATTTCGCGATGCACACCATGGGCGGCAAGAGTGCGTACATTCCCCGTCACTTCCACCGCGAGCACACCGAGAACTTCTTCTGCATCGAGGGCCGAATTCTCCTGCACGCCAACGGCCGGGAGATCATGCTGACCAAGGGCGATTTCCTCCATGCGCCTGCCGGAACGATCCACAGCTTCGCGTTCGACAGCCACGACACGCAGATGCTCGGCCTGTTGACCACGGGCGTGTTCGAGAAGTTCTTCGAGTACATGAACGTCCCGACGGACGCGCACGTCCACACCGAGGGCGGCGACATGCAGTTCCCGGCCGAAGGGTTCGCGCGGGCGCGTGCGGAGCTGGACCTCGAGGTCGTCGGGCCGCCGCCGGCACGCGGCGACGGACGGTGAGACCCGTCCGGCGCGCACACGTCCGGAGCGGCTGAGCTCTACACTCGTGCCATGGCGATCCAGAGCACCGTCACCCGGGCAGAGTCCCTGGTCGCCCACATCCAGGACCGGATCGCCGCGGGTGAACTCGCGCCCGGTGATCGGGTGGGCACCCGTAAGGAACTCCAGGCGGAGTCGGGGATGGCCCGCGGAACGGTCATCGAGGCCGTCCGGCTCCTGCAGGATCGGGGGGTCATCACCGTCCGGCCCGGGCCCGGCGGTGGCCTATTCGTCGCCGAACCGTCCTCGGTGGTCCGGCTCGGCCGCACCCTGCTGACCGTCGAGGGCGACGCGGCGGGAGTCGCCGACGCGATCGCCGTCCGGGAAGAACTGGAACCCCTCGTGACGGAGCTGGCCGCCCGGCACCGGACCGATGCCGACGTCGCCGACCTGCGGCAGGTGATGACCGTCCTCGAGGATTCGGCCGGTGACCCCGAGGCGTTCATCCGTGCCGTGTGGGATCTGCACCGCCGGATCGTGGCGATCGGCCCCAACCAGGTGTTGCGCGAAACCTATCTGAGCCTGGAAACCTATGTGGAGCAGCACGCGACGCGCGCGAGCCGCGAACGAAGCGCCACCAATAGCGAGTACTTCGCGCGACGGATCGACGTGCACCGTGCGCTGGTCGATGCGATCGAGTCCGGCGACGCGACCCGAGCCCGCGCGGCCGCTCAGGCGCACGCTCACTGAGCGATCACTTCTCGCAGTCTTTCTCGATTCCCGTGCTTGACAGGGGGCAGTGGTCTGTGGCTACCATCACACATAACGGTTATAACCGTTTATTGGAGGAGTCGATCCTCCCCTCACCGACCAGGAGTGTTCCGCATGAATTTCTCCACGTCCTCACCCGGCGGCCGCGGCAGAGTGCTCGTGCCCGTCCTCTGCTGGGCTGCCCTCCTCAGCGACGGATACGACCTGTTCGTCTACGGCGCCACCCTGCCCGCCCTGATCGGACACGCCCCGTGGTTCATTACGGCGGGGGCGGCAGGCACCGTGGGCAGCGCTGCCCTGGTCGGAGTCCTCGTCGGCTCGCTGACGGCCGGGACGCTCACCGACATCCTGGGCCGTCGCCGCCTGTTCCTCGCGTGCCTGACACTCTTCTCGACGGCAACCCTGGTCACCGCGATCGCCCCGACCTTCGAGATCTTCGCCGCCACCCGGCTGGTGGCCGGCCTGGGGATCGGCGGGTTGATGCCCACCGCCATCGCGATGGCGGCGGAGTTCGCGTCCCCGGCCTACCGGTCCCGGATCCTCGGCATGGTGCTCACCGGACCGGCGTTCGGCGGCGTCCTCGCATCGACGGCGTCCCTGGTGCTGCTCGAGGAGTTCGGTTTCCGTCCGGTCTACGCACTCGGTGCGGTTCCGCTGATCACGTTGTTGCCGTTGGCGTTCGCGTTTCTACCGGAGTCGCGGGCGTTCGTCGCCGAACGATCCTCCGAGGAACGGGCGTCGAAGTCGCCGGTCGCCAAACTCTTCGGTGACGGGATGGGGCGGGCCACGGTCGGCATCTGGTTCGTCGCGATCTGCAGCATGCTCACCATGTTCGGGGTGACAACCTGGCTGCCGCAGATCATGCGCAATGCCGGTTACCCGATCGGTTCGGCGGTGACGTTCCTGCTCGTCTACAGCGCCGGCGCCATCGTCGGAACGCTGCTCGCCTCCGTGCTGGCCGAACGGTTCGGGTCCAAGCCGCTGGTCCTGACCGGGTTCTCCACGGCCGCAGTCTCTCTCGCGCTGTTGGGCACGCACCCGCCGACCGCCGTCCTGATGCTGCTGGTGGCGCTGGCCGGATTCGGCGGCCTCGGCACCCAGAACATGCTCAACGATCACATCGCGACGTTCTACCCGGCCCGGTTCAGGGCAACCGGGCTCGGGTGGGCGCTCGGAATCGGACGGGCAGGCGCGATCGCGGGCCCCACGTACGGCGCGTTCTTCGTCGCCGGTGGCGGTGCCGTCATCGTCAGCTCACTGGCGTTCGCCGTGCCCGCGCTGATCGGCGGCGTCGTGATGGCGACCCTCCCACGACGCCCCCGCGCCACCCCCGCCGCCGCGAACAACCATTTCGAAGCAACCACCGCGCGCAGCACCGAAGTTTCCCGCTAGAACTCGTCACCGAACGGTGGCGGACGAAAAGGATGAAATAGATGAAGATTGTCGGCTACCGCAAGAAGGATCAGGACGCCGTGACCGTGGGTGTCCTCCGCGACGGCTTCGTTCGACCGCTCGCCTCGCTCGAGGAGTTCTGGAGCGACGCCGCCGGCTGGGTGGCACGAGCGGAACACCTCGAATCGCCGGAGATCGACGTCACGCTCGTGAGCGTGGTGCCGCCGGTGCCCGACTCCGCCCGCGTCATCTGCGTCGGCCTCAACTACAAGGCCCACGCCGCCGAGGGCGGCTTCACCCCGCCGCCCTACCCCACGTTGTTCGGGCGGTGGACCCCGTCGCTGAGCGTCGACGGAGCCCCGACGCCGGTGCCGGCCAACGAGGCGGGCCTCGACTGGGAGGGTGAGGTGGCCGCGTTCATCGGCACCCGGCTCGAAAGCGTCGACGCGGCCACCGGCCAGGCCGGGGTGCTCGGCTACGCCTGCTTCAACGACCTCACCGCCCGCAAGGCGCAGAAGCTGACCGCGCAATGGACACTCGGCAAGAACGGCGACCGGTCCGGCCCCCTCGGACCGCTGGTTCCCGCCGGTGAGGTCGGGGATCTGTCCGACGGTCTGCGGGTGCAGACCCGCGTCAACGGAACGGTCGTGCAGGACGGCAACACCCGGGACCTGATCTTCTCGGTCGGCGAGATCATCGCCCTCGTCAGCGAGACGTTCACCCTGCACCCCGGCGACATCATCGCCACCGGCACCCCGGAGGGCGTCGGCTACGTGCGGAACCCACCATGGCTGCTCGGGCCCGGCGATATCGTCGAGGTGGAGATCGACAAGCTCGGCGTCCTGCGGACCCCGATCGTCGATGCCAGCGGAAGGAAGGGCGCATGACCGACGTCGCGTCCGGTGTCGACCGGATACCGGTACTGATCGTCGGCGGCGGGCCGTCCGGGCTCGCGGCCGCGCTCGAGCTGGCCCACCACGGGGTGGCAAGCCTGGTCGTCGAACCGAGGGTCGACGTCGACTCCGAACGCCCGCGCGCCAAGACCACCAACGCCCGCACCATGACGCACCTGCGGCGGTGGGGACTGGCCGACGAGGTGCGTGCCGCGTCGCCTCTTCCCGTCGAGTGGGCGCAGGACATCGTGTTCTGCTCGACTCTGCTGGGCCACGAGATCACCCGGTTCGAGAACGGCTTCCAGCTCGACGTCGCCACCCCGACGCTGGCGCCCGAACGCGGCCAGCAGGCACCACAACCTGTCGTGGAAACCGTGCTTCGGGAGGTGGTGCAGCGCAGCGAATTCGCCACCCTGCAACTCGGGGCGCGGGTCACGTCGCTCGAGGAACTCGCCGACGGCACCGTCCGTGCCACGGTGGAGGGTCCGGGGCAGACCCGAACGGTCGTGGCGGACTACGTCCTCGGGTGCGACGGCGGCGCGAGCATCGTGCGCGAGTCCATCGGCGCCCGGTTCGAGGGCACGTCGGGCGAGCGCCCCAACCTCAGCATCCTGTTCCGTGCGCCGGGCCTCGCCGAGCGGGTGCCGTTCGACGGGGCCGTCCACCACTGGGTGATGGCACCCGGGGCGGCGGGCATAGTGGGCCGGCTCGACCTATCGGACACCTGGTGGGCGATCGTACAGGGCGTCGACGTCCGGGACGAGGAGGTCGACGCCACCGCGCTCGTGCACAGCCTCATCGGAGAGCCGGTCCCGGTCGAGATCATCGCCACCGACCCGTGGGTGGCACGAATGTTGCTGTCCGACAGCTACCGCAAGGGTCGGGTGTTCCTCGTCGGCGACGCCGCGCATCTCAATCCGCCGTGGGGCGGGCACGGGTACAACACGTGCATCGGTGACGCCGTCAACATCGCGTGGAAGCTCGCGGCGACGCTGCGCGGCTGGGCCGGGCCGCAACTGCTCGACAGTTACGAAGCCGAACGCCGGCCCGTCGCCGCCCGCACCATCGCCGAAGCCGGAGCGCAGGAAAAGGCTCTGGCGCACCACTTCTCCACTGTCGAGATCGGTCAGGACGGCCCCGCGGCAGACGAGGCGCGCCGCCGCACTGCAGAGGCGCTCGCCGTGAAGAAGAGCGAATTCCACTCGCTCGGACTCGTTCTCGGCTACGCCTACACCGACTCACCCGTCATCGTGCCCGACGGTTCGACGCCGCCGGCGGAAGATCCCGTCGAGTACGTGCCCACCTCGTGCCCCGGAGCGCTACTGCCGCACGCGTGGTTGGGCGACGGCCGTTCGCTCTACGACGCGCTCGGCCCGGAGTACACCCTCGTCGTGCTGGACGACGTGGGATCCTCGCGGCGCACCGCCGAACTCGACGCGCCGACGGCGAAGGCCGCGGAACTCGGCGTCCCTCTGACGGTGCTGCGGCTGTCCGACACCGGTGGATCTCTGGGCAGTCTCCTCGGCGCCCCCTTCGTCCTCGTCCGACCCGACCAGCACGTGGCGTGGCGGGGCGGCGACCTCGCGGGCGCCGAGAAGGCGATCGACCTCGCGGCGGGATGGTGAGAACACCTCCCCTCGCCGGACGCTCCACCTCCACACTCGAGAAGGAAGATTCACGTGTCTGCTCTCCATGAGGCGCCCCAGACGGCGACCAAGCTGCTCGTGACCGCCATGGGTTTGATCGATACGTTCGACCCCCGGCAACGGGCGACCGCGATCATCGACGATTTCGACGACCCGCGGCGGCTGAACTGGGACATCATCCCCAAACCGGACCGCACCGGCATCCCGCTCCACCAGTTGGACCGTCACCAGAAGGTGCTGGTGTGGGATCTGATCCGGTTGGCAGTGCCGCTGCGCACCTTCACGAAGGTGCTCTCGATTCCGCAACTCGAGCACGTGCTCCGGGACTACGAGCAGGACTTCCTCGGACCGGCACTGCAGACGTGGCGCACCTCGGATTCGTACTTCCTGACGTTCTTCGGCAGGCCGGGATTCGAGGACACCTGGACGCTGCGTTTCCTCGGTCACCACGTCTGCCTCAACCTGACCATCGTCGACGAGCGGTGGATCTCCGCCACCCCGGTCGCGCTGGGCGCCCAGCCCACCGAGTACGACGGGGTGCTCAAGCCCCTCGCCGACGACGAGGGCCTGGCCTTCGACCTGCTGGCCTCCCTGGACGACGAGCAACGCGGCCACGCCGTCATCCACGACGTCGCCCCCGCCGACTTCGTGACCCGGCAGGTGCCGCGGATCGGGGCCTACGAATACCCCGACCATTACGACCTCGGCATGCCCGGGTACACCATCACCGACGCCGACCGGGTCGCCCTGAAGTTCGTCCGCGACCGGCCGTCCGGGATCAGCGGCGCGAAGCTGTCCGGTGACCAGCAGCACACGCTGCTGGGGATCGTGGACTGCTATCTCGAGCGACTGCCCGAGGAAGCCGGCGACCGCCACCGGCAGGCGCTGCGAGAGGGGGGCATCGACCGGGTGTTCTTCGCGTGGGCCGGTGCGCAGAAGCGCGGCGCACCGCACTACTTCCGCGTCCACACCGACCGGTACCTCATCGAAGCGGTCAACTCCGTCGGCGGCGGAAACCACCTGCACACCGTGCTGCGGGACTTCGACAACGACTTCGGGCACGACCTGCTCGCACTCCACGCCGGGACCGACTCGAAGTGGGGCGGCGGGCACCTGAGCAGCCGGACGGTGTCCAGCGAACAGTCCGATCCGCACCTCGAACCCTGAACGCCGCTCGGCCCCGCACAGCGCTGAGCGGGGCCGACTCCGGCCCGCGGAGTGTGAGACTCGTCAAGTTTGTCCATTTCGGTTTCCCTGTTGCCTGATCAGTGGCGACACTGGTGAAGCTGATATTTAACGTGGACGAAACAATGAGGTGGATTGTGTTGGGGCGCTCGAAGGCAACCGTGGTGTACTCGGTGTCGGGTCGACCGTCCAACCCGTTCGCGCGACCCGTCGATCGCTTCGCGGCCACCCTGAAATCCGTCATCGTCACCCTCGGGGGTCTCGCGATCGTGCTCGCCGCCGTGATCGGCACCTGGGAGTACCACCAGGAGAGTGCGCGGGCCGCGCAACAACGCGCCACCACAACCCTCGTCGAGGCCGTCACCAGCGCCGACGCCCCGATCACCCTGTCGCCCGGCGGCTCGGTCCGGACCACCCCGATGGTGAAGGCGACGTGGGCCTGGGGCTCCGAGTCCCGCACCGACAGCATCGAGGTCCCCTCGGGGACCCCGGCGGGCACCTCGAAGACCATCGCCGTCGGCGACGACGGAAGCTGGGCCGGCCCGCGGATCACGACCTCCGACGTCGTCAGCGCCGCGGTCGCGGCAGTGCTCGTCACCCTCGCCGCGAGCGCGCTGATCCTGGGTGCGGTGTGGGCGATGTGCTCACGCGCGGTCGAACGCCGCCGCCAGCAGTACTGGGACGAGAGCATCCGCAGGCTGTTCGCGACCTACAGTCGCTGATCCTCCCGCAGGCCGGTTCGACAGGCCTCGCACCTCACCTCCGGCGGAGCTGAATCCGCTTCGGACGACACCCGATCGCGTTGTGCCGTGTCGGTTTCGGTGGACTCACTCCGGGTTATTCAGGTGATGCCGAGGAAAGGTGGGAGCCATGTCCGACCGGGATGCTTCTATATTCGAAAGCGAACGCGAGCTCGACGAAGAGTCCGTCCGTAAGGCGCAGCGGACCGTCGCCCACCACTCGATCGATGCCGAAGACTGCCGGATGCTACTCGCTGCCCTCGGCATCCCCCTCGTGCGCGACCTCGAGAACGAATCACTCTCCGGCACGGCCGGCGCCGAATCTCTCTGACCGGCGCGTCTCGCGAGACGCCCCACGGGACCGCTGCTGGGCGACAGGCGTTCACAGCGACTCCACAGCGAAGCTCGAGGGTGCCCGCACCGGCGACCGCTTGTATGGGAAGTAACCCGAACAGCCCATGGAGAGGTCCTCATGACGAACAGCCCGCGTCACCACGCCGAGAAAGGCACGAGCACGATCGCGGCCTCAGCCACGACCTGAAATCGATGTTGTCGCGTCGCCGCGCACTGTTCGTGTTCGGCGCGGCGGGTGCGACCGCGCTCGCCGCGTGCTCGACCGCGGGATCGACGGCGACGTCGTCCTCGACAGGGGCGGCCGCGACCACGGGGGAGACGGTGAGCGACGGCACGTGCGTGGCGGCGGCGCGGCAGGAAACGGCCGGACCGTATCCCGGCGACGGGTCCAACGGCCCGAACGTGCTGGTCGAGTCGGGGATCGTGCGGCAGGACATTCGCAGTAGCTTCGGCGCGTACACCGGGACGGCGGAGGGTGTCGCGACGACCATCGAACTGAACCTGCAGGACCTGACGAAGGACTGCGCGGCCGGCGCGGGAATGGCCGTCTACCTGTGGCACTGCGACCGGGACGGCGAGTACTCGCTCTATGGTCAGGGCATCACCGAGCAGAACTACCTGCGCGGCGTTCAGTTGGCGGACTCCGCGGGCACGGTGTCGTTCACGTCGATCTTCCCGGCCTGCTACTCGGGACGGTGGCCGCACATTCACTTCGAGGTGTTCGACTCACTGGAATCTGCGGTGGCGGGCGAGGACGCCCGGTTGACGTCGCAGATCGCTGTGCCGCAGGACGCGTGCACCACGGTCTTCGCCTACGACAGCGGTTACGCGAACAGTGTCGGCAACCTGTCGAAGGTCTCCCTGGACTCGGACAACGTCTTCGGGGACGGCTGGGATGCCGAGTTGGCCACCGTGTCGGGCGAACCCGCCACCGGTATGACGATCTCGATCACGATCGGTGTCGCCGAGAAGTCGGCGAACGCGCAGTCCGCGCCGAGCGGTCCCGGTGGGGGTGGCGGACAGCCGCCGAACGGGGCGCCCGGCCGGTAGCCGTCGCGGCTCGGTTCCGTCGTCGGTCAGCTGACGTGCCACCCGGGTGGACGGTCGAGTTCGTTCCATTCGCGCGTCAGCTGAGCCTGCTGGCGGCGGGACGCGACCCAGTGCACGACGAGGAACAGGAGGCAGTACCCACCGGTCGCGGTCACCCAGATCCCGCACGCGACGCTCACCGCCGTGGCGGCGTTCTGCGAACCGGTCTCCGGTGCCGGGACGAGATCGCCGTTCTGGTCGAGCCAGACGGTGACGGTCTGGCCGGCCTTCGCGGCCGATTCGGTCGGAACGTCGGCGGTGTGCGTCTGCCCGTTCGCCGACCACTGCACCCGTGCGTGGGCTTGATACTGGGGTGAGGCGGGCAGGGGTTCTCCTGCGCTCCCGGTGCGGGAATCGTCGACGAGCGTGGCGGGTGTCGGGTGCTGGGTGGCGAGTTCGGCTCGCGTCTGCTGGTCGAGCCGCGAGTACGTCTCCGTTCCGTAGGCCGCGGCCAGTGGAATCATCATGAGCACGAAGAACACCCCGATGAGAACCATCGCGGATCGGAGCCGGTCGCACCCCCGCATGAGAGGGTTGCGGCTCCATGGACCCAGACGCCACAGGCGTATCGGCGCTGCACACGTTTCGCTCATCGCGCACCTCCGGGTGGTTGCCCACCACCATTGTGCAACCGAAACGGCTGCACGTGTAGGGCCTTCTGGCAGGTGTTCGCGCGCGGTCGGCGTGGCTGCGTCAGACCCGCCGGGACAGGTCGGGCGACGGGGGAGCTGTCAAACGCCGATGCCGGTGAAGGCTTTGGTCAGTGCCTCGATCCCGGCCCGGACCGTGGGGCGGTCGTTGTCGGCGCGGCGGAGCGCGTAGATCTCGCGCTCGAGTGTGGGACGCACCGGGACGATCGCCACGTTGTCCGGTACCCAGACGCGGGCCAGGCGCGGCACGAGTGCTGCGGCGAGACCGTGCGCGACGAATTCGAGTTGAGCCGCGAATTCGGGCACTTCGTACCTGATATCCGGTTCGACGCCGCGGTTGCGCAACGTCTGCACCAGCCAGGTGTGGTACACCGCGCCCTTCTTCCACGTCGTCCACGGCATGTCCGCGATCTCGTCGAGGTCGACGTGGTCGCGAGAGGCCAGCGGATGGTCCCGGGACAGTGCGACGTCGGCGGAGTCGCGGTGCACCAGGGTGTGGACTGCGTCCTCGGGCAGGTGCAGCGGCATCGTGACCCAGCTGTCGACGACGGCGAGGTCGAGTTCACGGCGCACGATCGCGGGTACGAGGTCCTCGGTCTCGCCGGCGAAGAAGCTGACCGCGAGCTGCGGGTGGCGCCTGCGCAGCGTCGCCACGGCAGTCGGCACGACGACTCTGCCTGCGGAGGAGAAGGACCCGATTCGCAGTTCTCCCACCACATCGCGGTCGAGGGAGACGACTTCGGATTCGGCCTGCGCCAGAAGCGATATCACTTCCTGTCCGCGACGGGCCAGGAGCCGGCCCGCATCGGTGAGCTGGACGCCGCGGCCTGCGGGCACCAGGAGTGCGACGCCGACCTCGCGTTCGAACTTTCCGAGTTGCTGCGACACCCCGGACGGCGTCACGTGCAGGGCGCGGGCTGCGGCGCCGATCGATCCGTGTTCGGCGACAGCGCACAGCGCGCGGAGGCGATCGACACTCAACATAGTAGTAATGCTACTGCTTTCATGACACGACTATTCACTTGTTGTAATGGTTGGAGCCTCGGAGAATTCTCGGTGTGACTACCGCCCTCCGTTTGCGTCCCCGTGCCCTCGTCAGCCCCTCGTTCAGCGTCGCGTCCGTGGATCCGCGACTGCTGGTGCTGGCGGGTGCGGTGGCGACTTCGCTGACCGGCAGTCTCATCAAGCTGTCCGGGGTGGAGCCGGCCACGTCGACGTTCTTCCGGTGTGTGCTGGCGCTGCCCATCCTCGGTCTCCTTGCGCTGCAGGAGTTTCGGCGGTACGGCGGGATTCCGCGTCGGGTGATCGCGGCCCAGGTGCTCGGCGGGATGATGCTCGGCGTCGACTTCGCGCTGTGGGCGCGATCGATCCACCTGATCGGCGCCGGAATCTCCACCGTCGTCGTCAACGTGCAAGTCGTCGTCGTGCCACTGCTCGCGTGGGTCTTCTTCCGTGCACGAGTGCCGGTCCGTTTCGTCGTGGCGGTTCCCTTCCTGTTCGCCGGCGTGGCGCTCGCCGGCGGAATCCTCGGCGGCAGCGGCGACGGCGATCAGCTGTTCCTCGGAACTCTGCTGTCGCTGGCGGCGGGCGTGGCCTACGGGATCTACATCTTCGTCATCGGCCGCGCCGGATCCGCACACCGGGCGCCGTCGCAGGTGTTCGTGTCGACGATCGCCGCGGGCGTCGTCGGGACCGCAGTGGGATCACTGTGGGGAACGGTGGACCTGACGCCGGGATGGCCCGCGCTGGGATGGCTGGCGGCGCTGTCGTTCAGCAGCCAGGTACTCGGCTGGGTCCTCATCGGATTCGCTCTGCCGCGGCTCGCCGCCGAGGTGGGCGCCACGTTGCTGCTGCTCCAGCCGGTGCTGGCGATGCTGTTCTCCATCGTGATCGTGCACGAGCGACCCAGCATCGGGCAGTTCGCCGGTTGCGCACTCGTCGTCGCAGCGGTGTGGATGGTCACCCACGTGAAGCCGGCGGACCGGCGTCCGGTGACCGCCCGAATCGCCGAATGACCCGGGTGCGGCGCCTGCCCGTGTTTCACCCCGTCCGCAGCGACGGCTCGTCGGCGGGCGGTTCGGGTGGGTGCTGTCGCTGCTTCGCCGAGTACAGCTCGCGGTCGGCGTGCCGATAGAGCGCGGTGAGTGGGTCGGCCTCTCCGGTGCACGACGCGGCGCCGAAGCTGAACGGGGTAGGGCTCCGCCGGGCGAGTTGCGCCGTCACGCCGGGCAGCTCGGCGTGATGCTCGCCAACCACGCAGGTGACGAACTCGTCGCCGCCGACCCGGGCGAGAAGGGCGCCGCGGGGCATGTGCGCGGCGAGGTAGTTGGCGAGGTCGACGAGAACCGCGTCGCCCGCGGCGTGGCCGTAGTGGTCGTTGGTCGACTTGAACTGGTCGACGTCGATGAGGACCAACGACACGGAGACCTGTCCCGTGCCCGCGCTTTCGAGCGCATGCCGGAACGCGAGCTCGAAACCGGCGCGGTTGAGCAGGGCCGTCAGTCCGTCGGTGCTGGCCGATTCGATCAGGGTCCGGGTGAGGGACCCGAACATCCCGGCCGCGCCGACTACGCAGGTGACGGCCACGACGAGAACGGCGGCCTTCACGGTCACCGTGTCCACTTCCACCGGCACCAGCGTGAAGGCGGTGGGCGCGACGACGACTCCGACCACCATCAACCCGGTGAGGCATCCGACGAGGAGCCTCGACTGCCGTTTCGGGTAGAACACGACGAAGTACATCGCCAGGAACATCGCCGCGATCGCGCAGAGCAGTTGGGCGACGGCGAGAACGAGACCGGACATGACGATCGGTGTGGCGAGCAGTGCCGCCGCCGTGCAGACCTGGTAGGCGCGTCGGCTCGGCCTGCGCCCGCCCCGGTGCAGCACGACGAGTGCGAACACTCCGAGGAGAATGCCCGCCGTGCGAGCGGCGACGGTCTCCGGCCGGATCGACAACCCGACCATGGGCGGGAGGACGAACCCCGCGAGGTGCAGCGCAGTCGTGATCCACAGGTAGCGGCGCAGGATGCGCGGCTGATAGTCCTGCAGGACCGTGTCGACGGACGAAGCAGCGAGGGGCCTCACCCTCGCAATTATCCAGGACCTGTCCCGGAAAGGGCGGGCTCTCGCGACCGCCCCTCCCGGGAGACCGAGTCAGCTGGGCGTGGACGCGGGAATTTGCGTGGCATCGTCGTGCCACGGCGGTGTCTGGATGCCCGCGCCGTCGTACATCGGGAGTCGAATCCCTTCGCCGTACCGGGCGATCTGGTCCCAGGGGCGGTTGAGGCCGAACGTGCCGTAGGTGCGGACCCGGGTCACCGCGTCGAGGTCGAGGGTGTCGACGAGGACTTCTTCTCCCGACCCTGCCTGCTGGCGGATGATGCCCTCGGGGTCGACGACGACGCTTTCGCCGACTCCGGCCGGGTCGGCGCCGTTCACGTTGACGACGTAGACCTGGTTGGTCCACGCGTTGGCGCGGGAGCAGACGAGTTCCATCTCGCGGTCGCGGGTGGTGGTGAGGGTCGGTTGGATGATCACTTCCGCGCCGAGCCAGGCCAGTTGGCGCGCGGTTTCCGGGAAGGAGCCGTCGTAGCAGATGGCCAGGCCGATGCGGCCGATGCCGGGAATATCGAAGACGACGAACTCGCTGCCGGGTGCGGTCTGCTCGTACGGCTGCCAGGGGAAGACCTTGCGGTAGCGGGCCACCACCTCGCCGAGAGGTGATACGGCGATGGCGGTGTTGTAGATCTTGTCGTCGTCGCCGCGCTCGTAGAGGCTTCCCGGCACCAGCCACAGGCCGGTCTCCTCGGCGAGTGCGCAGATCCGGTCGATGTGGGGGCCGGCGAGTGGGAGCGCCACCTTGTCCATCCAGTCGGCGCGGGCCTGCAGTAGGGGCGCCTCCGCGGCCAGCACGAGTTCGGGGACCACGACGAGTTCGACGTGCGGGAAGGTGTCCCGGACGGCGCGGACCTGGTCGGCGAACCGCTGCCAGGTGGCCTCCACGTCGAACGGGACGGGGGCGGTCTGGATGGCGGCGATGGTCAGTGTGCGCATGGGTTCAGTCCTCTGTGACGGTCAATTCGGTGACGGCGGTGCGGCCGTCTCGGAAGAAGCGGCGGAAGCGGGTGCGGACGAGCACCATCGCCACGGCGCCGACGGCGATCGAACCGACACCGAGCAGGAACACCCCGCCGATGCCGTGGAACGAGGTCGCCCCGTAGTCCGGGTCGAGCATGTCGTGGGCGCTGCGCGCGAAGGCGGCGAGCATGATCGTGCCCCCGAGTGCGGGCAGGATGCCCCGGAGGAACAGGTCGCGCGGCGAGTCGGTCAGGCGGTGGCGGAAGTACCAGACGCAGGCGAGACCGGTGACACCGTAGTAGAACGCGATGAGGAGGCCGATCGAGAGGATCGCGTCGCCGAGGAAGTTGCCGGAGACGAGCGTGAGGGCGGTGAGCAGCACCGCGGCGGTCGTACCGAAGAACACGGTGCCGAACGCGGGCGTGCGGGAGGTGGGGTGGATTCGGGTGAAGGCGCGGGGCAGCGCGCCGTGGGTGCCCATGGAGAGGGTGGCGCGTGAGCTGCCGATGACACAGGTGAGCAGCGCCGAGATCGCCGAAACACAGATGGCGAGTTCGACCACCTTCGACAGTCCCGCGCCGAGTACCGGCGGCCCGAGCGTGGCGAGCACGTCGCCCGCGTTGTCGGGATTGCCCAGGCCCAGCCCGTCGGTGCCGATGCCGGCGAAGCTGATCGCGGCGAATCCGGTGAACAGATACGTGCCCAGCAGGACGAGGGTGGAGATCACCGCGGCCTGACCCGGGATGCGGTCGCTGTCACGGGTTTCCTCGTTGACGGTGATCAGCGCGTCCCATCCCCAGTAGATGAACAGGCACAGCAGTACCGCCTCCGCGAAGGGGCCGAAGCCGCCGAATGCGAACGGGTTCAGCCAGGACAGGCTCGGTGTGGAGGCGCCGGTGCGGGCGAACGCGGCCGCTCCGAAGCCGAACAGGGCGACCAGTTGCAGCCCCAGCAGCACGTACTGCACGGACGCGGCCAGTTGCAGCCCGCGGTAGGCGATGGTGGTGACCGCGGCGACGATCAGGACCGCGGTGACGATCACCGCGACGTTGTCGGACGCCAGCGAATCCAGGCCGAGCAGGGTCAGGAGGTATCCGGCTCCGACGCGGGCGAGTGCCGTCATCGCGATGAGGGTCGCGATCTGCACCACCCAGCCGCCGGAGAGCCATCCCGTGTGCGGACCGAACGCGCGGGTGGTCCAGACGAACGTGGTGCCGCAGTCCGGCATCTCCCGGTTCAGCTCGCGAAAAGCGAACGCCGTCAGAAGGATCGGAACGAAACCGAGGAGGAGGGCGGCGGGGGCGAGGTTGCCGACGACCATCGTCACGAAACCGAGCGTGACCGCGATGCTGTACGCCGGCGCGACCGAGGACAGGCCGAGCGCGACTGCGGCGAGCAGACCCACGGAGCCGCCCCGCAGTCCCTTTCCGGTGGGTGCTGGTGGTGGGTCGAGACTCGTCTCGGCGTCGGTGGGATTGGTCGACACGGTGACTCCTGAGATCGGGGCGGATTCTTTAAACAGAAATTTAAGAACAGTGTGATCTACGTGTCAATAGCTGGGAAGGTATTGTCTAAATCTCCATATAGAAACCGGGGAAGAGCGGAGCGAGGGCAGTGGCGCGGAAGAAGGATCAGGGGGCCCGCCGGGCCGAACTCGGTGAGGCCGTCCAGCGGGCGGTGCTCGCGCGCGGACTGGAGGGGGTGCGTCTTCGTGACATCGCGGAGCAGGCCGGGGTCACCCCTGCGGCGGTGCTCTACTACGGCGACCTGGACGCGTTGATCTACGAGACGTATCAGCGGGCCATCGAACGGTTCAGCCAGGAGCGCGAGCGCGTCGCCGACCAGTTCCCCGACGCGCGCGACCGCCTCCGGGCCTGCATCGACCACGGGGTCGCGAGCGGACCGGACGACGAACTGGTCCGACTGCTGTTCGAGTGCTGGCCTCGATCGCTGCGCGACGCCAAGGCGGCGGCCCTGGACAGTTCGCTGACCGAGCGCCAAATCGCCGTCTACTACGGCATTCTCGTCATCGGGCAGACTCAGGGTCACTTCACGCTCACCGACCCGCCGCGCCTGCTCGCAGCGAATTTCGTGGCCATGGAGGACGGCTATCAGATGGAGGTGCTGGCCGGCCGTCGCAGCCGCGCCGAGGTGATCGCCAGCCTCCACTCCTACGCGCGCGCGGCCACCGGACACGATCTGAATGGCTAGGCAGGGTATGGGAAACTGGGAGTAACAGATAGGTTGGATTCGCGTCGCCAGGCCCGGCCGCCGAGCACCGAAAAGGAGCCTCCCATCAAGATCCTGCAGAACGTCTCGAGCGAGATCCGCGAGTGGGAACGCGGCTTCAGGACGGTGATGCTCCGAGTACGCCAGATCGGGGTGCTGATCGACCGTCTGGGGCCCGCGGCCGACGACCTGTCCGAACTGCTGGACGCCGCCAAGCAGATCGCGGAGACAGCGGAGGGGCTCGCCGTGAGCGCAAAGGGCATCGACCGGAGCGCCGAGATCATCGCCCGCGACGCGGAGAAGATCGCGCAGGCGCTGCCCGCGGTCGAGCGGCTGGGGAGACTCGCAGACCGCCTACCCGGAGGGGGTAGACGGTCTGCTGCCGGGCGGTGACGGATGGACGCGGCCCCGTCAGGCGGTGTTACCGAGCGAGATCGTGAACGTCGGTGCCGACGAGGCGCAGCTCGGCGGGCTGCGCCTTCGGGTCGTCGGCGATCCCCGAAATCGGCATCATGGCGAGAGCCTGATCGAATGCGTCGACGAGCCATTCCCCGGTCACCGTCACGAGTTGGGTGTCTTCGGCGGCGGGCTGCTTCTGGAAGAAAGTCACCACCCACGGGTTCTGCGCGTCCGGATCGGAACTGAGATCCCCCGGTGCGTTGGTGGCGAGCAGGTGAATGCCGCGCTCGAAATCGACCCGGACGGCATAGCCGGTGCCGGTGTTGACGACGGTGGCTGGGCGGTGCGCGGCCAGGGCCAGCGTCATGAGGGCATCGGCGTAACGGGTGGTGTGCTCCACGGTGAGTGGCATGAACGATCACCTTTCAACTTCTGTGAGCGTCGCCGCGGCAGAGCAGGCCCGGAGTTCAGTGGTCCGGAAATGCAGTTCCTCCGACAGGTCACGAGAAGATAGAAGTAAAGCTGTTCGTCGGGAGCTTCGGCTGCGAGAGCGTCGTGCGGTGTGGTGCTCTCACTGTCGGCCACCTTCGAGGTGGGCGTCCTGGCACAGCGTGCACAGTTGGTACGCCCGATCAGAGCACGGACGCGTCGGGCGGTCCGTGAACTGCGGTAGCTGTGTACTCAACTACGACTAACCGTACGGTGCCGGAACCGGATACGCGACACGGGGGCGTCCGCCGGACAGCGTTGTGGCCCATGACCTGGGGTCATGGGCCACAACGTGTCGTCCTGCGGGTCGGCTCAGTGCTGCAACACCGGGTAGTCGGTGTAGCCCTTCGCGCCTTCCGAGTAGAAGGTCTCGGGGTCCGGGGTGTTGAGCGGCAGGTCTTCCTGCCAGCGCCGCACGAGATCCGGGTTGGCGATCGCGGGACGCCCGACGACGACGGCATCGGCGTGGCCGTCGTCGAGGATGGCCAGCGCCTCGTCGCGGGTGGTGACTGCTCCGAAACCACTGTTGATCAGCACCGGACCGCCGAAGCGCGTCCGCAGGTCCTGCGCAAGGGGCCCGGACGGGTCCTTGTGCAGAATGCTCAGGTAGGCGGGCTTCAACGGAGCAATGGCGTCGACCAGCGCGCCGTAGGTGGCCCGAACGTCGTCGGCGTCCAGTTCCAGGGCGTCCTGGATGTTGTGTTCGGGTGAGATGCGGATACCCACCCGGCCTGCGCCGATGGCGTCGGCCACGGCCTCGACCACCTCGACGACGAAGCGTGCCCGGTTCGTGGGGGAGCCGCCGTACGCGTCCTCACGCAGGTTGGACGCCGGGGAGAGGAATTCGTGCAGCAGGTAGCCGTTGGCGGCGTGGATTTCGACCCCGTCCATCCCGGCTGCCACCGCGTTCCGCGACGCCTGGACGAACTCCTCGATGACGGCGGGAAGTTCCTCGGTACGCAGCGCGCGGGGCACCGGGTACGGCTCCTTCCCCTCGTATGTGCGGGTCTCACCGTCGATGGCGACGGCGCTCGGGCCGACTACCTCGTGACCGCCGGTGGTTCCCTCGTGCGTGACGCGGCCGGCGTGCATGACCTGGGCGACGATCCGTCCACCGGCTCCATGCACGGCGTCGGCGACGTTCTTCCAGCCCGCAACCTGCGGGGGTGTCACCAGCCCGGGCTGGCCGGGGAAGCCCTGGCCGGCGTGGCTGGGGTAGGTGCCTTCACCGACGATCAGACCGAGAGAGGCCCGCTGACGGTAGTGCTCGACCACCAGCGGTCCGGGCACACCGTCACGCCCGGAGCGGACGCGGGTCAGGGGTGCCATCACGACCCGATTGGGCAGTTCGAGTTCGCCGAGTGTCAAGGGGGAGAAGAGATTCACAGATATCGGTCTTTCCGTAGGCGTGTTCGGCAGCTCCGTTCTCGGTGCCGCCGCGCAGGATCGGGATCCACTGGGGGAACGGGCCTACGGGTCGGGCTATTCCGACTCGTGACGGCCGTCACTGTGAGGGCACCGTCCCCGAGTCGGGGAATTGCGCTCGCCTACAGGCTGTGGTCGCATTCGAGCAGGGCGTCGAGCCAGAGCAAGGCTTCGACGAGGGCCTGCATGCGAATGAGTGCGGTGTCGGCAGGCACGGGCGGCGGGGGATCGGATCCTGCCCGGTGCCTGCTCTGCAGGTGTCTCACGACGGCGGTGAACAGCCACTCGGCGGGCGCGGGCAATTCCTCGTTCAACTCTGCGGTGTCGTGCACGACGGGTACGACGCTGATGAAGCTGTCGACGGCGTCGGTGACGCTCGAGGCCGGATCCGCGATGAGGTCGGCGATGGTCGTGACGATCCACGCCACGACCGCCGTGAACGCCGACCGGTCGCTGCTGTGGTCGCACGCGAGCTGGGAGATCTCGGGTGCGAGCGCGTGGAAGTCGCGGTCGCCGACCAACGTCAGGAGGCGACCGCCCAGTTCCGCGCCGTCGGCGCGCTGAGGCCCATCGATCATGGCTGTCCCACGGCAGGTATTCGGCGCCGTCAGGTTTGCGGATGGGGCCGAGGGCGTCACGGCCCTAACAGCCGAACGGAATGCACAGAGAACCCGTGCATGCCGCGGCGGCCGCGACAGAAAACGGCTGGTCGAGTCCGGTGGCCAGGACGGTGCCGCCGGCGGCGGGCAGGGCGACCACGGTGCCCGAATCGAACTCGGTGACGTAGTGCGTCCCGCCGGACACCGCCACATCGAACGCGTTGCCCAGGCCGGTGGCGAGGGTGGTGGGCCGGTCGTGACGACCGCCCGACGGACGAGCGGGTGAACGGTGATCGGCGCGTCGGCAAGTCCTCTCCTGGCCCGTGTCCGGAAGAATACAACCCGTCACTGTGCGATCCGCCGGGGTTAGGGCAGGACGTCCGTGCCGCTCAGACCTCTGCTGCGACGGGCGGCTTGACTCCGACGACCGGGCACTGCGCCTCGAGGAGCACACGCTGGGCGACGCTGCCCATGAGGAGTTTGCCGACGGGGGAGCGTCGTCGCATGCCGAGGACGAGGAGCTCGGCGGCGGAGTCGTAGGACGCGTCGATGAGGTTGTCGGCGTGGGAGCGGTCGGGTTCGTTCCGTGCGATGCGGTAGTCGACGCCGGCGGCGTCCGCTTCCTCCCTCGCGGAGTGCAGTTCGGCCCCGAACCCGGGATTCGAGGCGCTGTCGCCGTCCGCGATCACGACGAGATCGGTTGCGCGCATGCGGGCTTCGGCGAATCCGAAGGCCAGGGCACCGCGACCTTCGACTGTCGGAACGTAGCTGAGAATGACGCTCATCGTGACCTCGGCTCGAGTACGGGAGTGGTCAGGGTGCCCTGGGCGAGGTATTCGTCGAGGTTCTGCAGCGTGAGAGCCTCCATCGCGGCCCGGGTCTCGGTCGTGCCGCTCGCGACGTGGGGGAGGAGGACGACGGTGTCGAGGGCGAGCAGCGCTTCGGGCACGTGCGGTTCGCGGGCGAATACGTCCAGTCCGGCACCGGCGAGCTTGCGTCCGGTGAGCAGTTCGACGAGCGCGTCCTCGTCGACGACGCTTCCGCGCGCCACGTTGATCAGGTAGCCGTCGGGCCCGAGGGCTTCGAGAACCGTTCGGTCCACGAGCTTTTCGGTGCCCTTGCCGCCTGCTGCGGCGACGATCAGCACATCCACCCCGGCGGCGAGTGCGGCGGCCGAGCCGACGTACGAGAACGGGGAGCCGGGAACCTCGCGCCGATTGTGGTACGAGATCGTGCAGCCGAAGCCGGTGAGGCGGGTGGCGATGGCGGAGCCGATGCGTCCCAGCCCGACGATGCCGACCCGCGTGCCGCTCACCTTCCGGGTGAGGGGGAAGTTGCCCTCTGCGGGCCAGCGGCCGTCGCGCACGAAGCGGTCGGCGGCGGAGAACCCGCGGAGCGTGTCGATCAGCAGTCCGACGGCGGTGTCGGCCACGCAGTCGGTGAGGACGTCGGGGGTGTTGCTCACGCCGATTCCGAGTTCCTCGGCGAGCACGACATCGGTTGTGTCGTAACCGACTCCGAAGTGCACGATGGCACCGAGGTTCGGTAGGTCCGTCATCAGTGCGGCGTCGACTCCGGTGCGACCGGACGTCACGACCGCGGTGACGGACTCGCCGTGCTCGGCGAGAAAGCCGGTGCGGTCTTCGCCCAGCGGGAGGTCGAGTGCGTCGTACTTCTCGGAGAGCGTCGCGGTGAGGGACGGCTTCAGCGGCCCGACCTTCAGGACGCGTCCTCCCGAAACAGTCTGTACAGCAGCTTCTTTCACGGACGACTCAGTGGTCACCATCGTGCCTCCTGACGAGTGGTGACGCGACTCTCCGCGTCACCGGTTACCCGTACGTTAAGCGGCGCCCGGAATACCTGTCCAACACGTAAATAACATGGATCGATACTCAAACGGCATTGGTCGGCGGAGCGTTGACGTGCGCAGATGTCGAAACTCCCTGTATGTGCCGGTCAGGGGCCTGCCGGCGTGATCGCAGTCTCCATCAATTGTGCGTGTGACGGCCCTCACGAGCTGTTTCGGGCCGTTTCCCCCTGTTGACGCTCCTTCGGGCCGCTCATAGCGTGTGTCTACCGTCACAGGCGGGCCCTCTTCACTCGCGTCGAGTACGCGACACATCCCTACGGAGGACACCATGAGCCCTGCACGTTCGCTGCAGCAGGGAACCCGTTACCGCGCCGTCGTCGTGGCCACCGCCGCACTGACGGTGCCGGCTCTGGTCACAGGTTGCTCGGTGGCCAATTCGAGCCACAGCGACGCCGCCAGCCCCGACACGTTGCGGATCGTGCTCCCGCAGGAGCCGCCCACGCTCGAACCCTGCGACGCGTCACTGACCTCTACCGGAGTCGTCGTCCGCTCCAACATCACCGAGCCGCTGGTGGAACGCAACGCCGATACCGGCGATCTCGAACCGAAGCTCGCCGACTCGTGGGAGCAGACGTCGGACACCGTCTGGACGTTCCGGATCCGTCCGGGCGTCACGTTCAGCGACGGCAGCGTCTTCGATGCCGAGGACGCCGCCTTCTCGATCGATCGCACCGTCAACTCCACCATCGGCTGCGACGTCGACGGGTACGTCTTCGGCGACGACGAACTCGAGGTGAACGCCATCGACTCGTCGACCGTGACGGTGCAGACTCCCGTCGCCGACCCGATCCTTCCGCTGCGGATCTCGTTCGTGGAGATGGTGCCCTCCACCACCGACGCGCAGGACAAGGTGCGCGATCCCATCGGCACCGGCCCCTACGAGATCGACTACTGGGATCACGGGCAGCGACTCGCGCTGGTCCGCAACGACACGTACTGGGGCCCGGCGCCCGAGTACACGCGGGCGATCTACCAGTGGCGGACCGAGGGCAGCGTCCGGGCCGCGATGGTCACCAACGACGAGGCCGAACTCGCCACGTACCTCGGTCCGGAGGACGGCGCGGGCGACCTCGGTGTCGCCTACCCCAACAACGAGACGACGGCGCTGCGCATGATGGCCACCGAACCGCCGCTCGACGATTACCGCGTCCGCGAGGCCATCGACCTCTCCGTCAACCGGGCGGGGATCGTCAAGGCACTGTTCCAGGGTCTCGGCGAGCCGGCCGGGCAACTTGTCGGCAGCAGCATCGTCGGGTTCGACCCCGGCCTGCAGCCGACCCTCTACGACTCCGATCGCGCCGCGCAACTGGTGGCGGAGGCCAAGTCCGACGGCGTTCCCGTCGACAACCAGATCCGCCTGATCGGGCGCACGGGCCAGTTCCCGAAGATCAACGAGACCATCGAGGTCATCCAGAACTCGCTGAGCAAGGCCGGCCTGAACGTGAAGATCGAGATGATGGACACGGCCGGGCAGATGCAGTACCAGATCCGGCCGTTCCCGCAGGGCACCGGACCGATTCTGCTGATGATCCAGCACGGCAACCAGGCGGGTGACGCGCAGTTCACCGTCGACCAGTACATGCGCAGCGACGGATATCAGAGCTACTTCGGTTCGCCCGGATACGACGCGCAGATCGACGCCGCCGAGCAACTCGTCGGCGACGCCCGTCAGGACGCGTTCGCCTCGGTACTGGCCAACGAACCGAAGGAGATCCGGCAGTTCGCGTACATCGCCCACATGAACGCGGTGCTCGCCAAGTCCCCGACCGTGCAGTACGCGCCCAACTCCGCGACCGGCGACGAGATGCGCCTGAGCGAGATGACCCACGCGGACACATCCGCGAACGGCTAACCCACTCTTCCCAGCCCCCCGGAGGAACTGAGATGTCCCAACCGAACCCGATCCGAAGGCGGTGAGTCATGTTCGCCTTCCTGCGCCGACGCGTCTACACCAGCCTCGTACCCCTCCTCGTCGTCCTCTTCGGTGTGTTCCTGCTCGCCCGTCTCACCGGCGACCCGACCAACCTCTACCTCCCGGTCTCCGCGACACCGGATCAGCGCGCCGAGTTCGCGGCCGAGAACGGCCTCGACAAGCCGGTGCTGAGCCAGATGGCCGACTACCTGTCCGGGGTCGTCCACCTCGACTTCGGCGAGTCGCTGCGCACCGGTGAATCCGCCGCGACCATGGCGTTGCGGGCGTTCCCGGCCACGCTGCAGCTGGCGTTCTTCACGATGCTGCTGGCGATCATCGGCGCCATCGTGATCGGTTGCTGGGCGGCGTACCGGCCGAATTCGCTCGCCGACCGGATCTCGAGCCTGCTGTCGATGACCGCGGCCAGCATCCCCGACTTCTGGTTCGCCATCACCGGAGTGTGGATCTTCGCGGTGGTGCTGGGGGTGCTGCCCACGTCGGGTACCGGAAGCGCGCTGTCGTGGATCCTGCCGATCGCCACCCTGCTGATCCGGCCGCTCGGCGTGCTCACCCAGGTGGTCCGCGGTGCGATGGTGTCGGCGCTGTCCGCACCATACGTACGACTGGCCCGGAGCAAGGGCGCCGGCGATCTGCGCGTCGTCACCCATCACGCGCTCCGCAACGCCGCGGCTCCGGCGCTGACGGTGGCCGGCGACCTCACCGTCGGACTGGTCAACGGCGCCGTCGTCGTCGAGGCGATCTTCGGCTGGCCCGGCATCGGCAAGCTGATGATCGACGCGATCCTGCAGCGCGATTTTGCGGTCCTGCAGGCGGCGGTGCTGCTGACCGCGGTCAGCATCTTCGTGCTCAACATCCTGATCGACGCGGGCTACGCACTTCTCGACGCGCGTGTCCGTGAGAAGTCCAAGGTCTAGGAGGCCGCCGACATGTCCATAGACAACGCACCCCGCCTGGACGGAGCCGGCGACGTCTACCCGGGCCCCGACGAGACGCCCGCCGTCGCGGTCCCCGTCGAAGAAACCGTTCCGGCACCGAAACCGTCCCGGAGCAAGGCGCCGTTGTGGCGACTGCTCCTGCGCGACCGGATGGCCACGGTCGCGGCGGCGATCCTGGTGTTCGTGTTCCTCGTCGCCGTCTTCGGCCCGTGGCTCGTCGGCGACGCCGCGACGGATCAGAACCTCGACCAGTCCAACCTCGCGCCGTTCCACGTGGCGAACGGGTGGATGAACATCCTCGGCACCGACCCGCTCGGACGCAGCATGCTCGCCCGCCTGATCGTCGCGTGCCGCACCACCCTCCTGGTGGCGCTGCCCGCGGTCGCGCTGTCCTGCATCATCGGGTCCCTCGTCGGCATGTGGGCGGGCTACCACCGCGGCTGGCGGGAGACGACGGCGATGCGCGTCGCCGACGTCATCATGAGCTTCCCATCGCTGCTGATGGCCGTCGTCGTCCTCTACGTGTTCTCGCCCAGCGCCGCGAACATCGTCCTGGTACTGGCCATCACCCGCATCCCGATCTACCTCCGCACCGCCCGCGCGGAGTCGGCGGAACTGCAGAGCCGGTTGTTCGTGGACGCCGCCCGCACGTTCGGCGCCCGCAGCGGTGCCGTCATCCGCAGGCACGTGTTCCCCATCCTGCTGCCGACGCTGCTCACCGTCGCCACCCTCGACTTCTGCTACGTGATGCTCGCCGAGTCGTCGCTGAGCTTCCTGGGCATCGGCATCCAGCCGCCGGACATCAGCTGGGGCCTGATGGTGTCCCAGGGCCGGACGTACCTGCAGACGGCGTGGTGGCTGTCGTTCTTCCCCGGCCTCGCCATCGTGATCACCACCGTGTCGGCGACCGTGCTCGCGGCGTGGGCCCGGATCGCCACCGACCCCGCCCAGCGCTGGCGTCTGACCGTCCCGCGGTCGCGCCGCTCCCGGCTGTTCCCCACCCGAAAGGTCGTCTCATGAGTGCACCCGCACCGGCTGTCGAATCGCCCGACGTCGCAGACACCGACCGCGTCGCCCTCGAGGTCGCGGATCTGACCGTCGATCTGCGTACCCCCTCGGGTACGGTCCGGGCCGTCGACCACGTGTCGTTCACCGCGCGGCGCGGCGAGACCCTCGCGTTGCTCGGTGAGTCGGGTTGCGGCAAGTCGATGACCGCGCAGGCGCTCGTCGGCCTGCTCGAACCGATCGCCGACATCACCGACGGTTCGGTCCGTCTCGGCGACGTCGACCTGGTGACGGCGAAGGCCAGGACCCGCCGCACCCTCGCCGCCACCGAACTGGCCATCGTGTTCCAGGACGCGCTGACCGCGCTCAACCCGGTCTACACGGTCGGCAAGCAGTTGGCCGAACCGTTCCGCATCCATCGCGGGCTGTCCTCGAAAGAGGCGCGACGGGAGGCGATCTCGCTGATGGAGAGGGTCGGGATTCCCGAGCCCGAATCGCGCGTCGACTCCTACCCGCACCAGTTCTCCGGCGGCATGCGGCAGCGCCTACTGATCGCGATGGCCGTCGCACTGAGCCCGACGGTCCTGCTCGCCGACGAGCCGACGACGGCACTCGACGTCACGGTGCAGGCACAGATCATGTCGCTGCTGCGGGATCTGCGCACCGAGCACGACATGGCCGTCATCCTCATCACCCACGATCTCGCGCTCGTCGCGGAGGAGGCCGACCGCGTCGCGATCATGTACGCGGGCAACGTCGTCGAGACGGGCCCGGTCGCCGAGGTCTTCTCGTCGCCGCAGCACCCGTACACCAAGGGCCTGCTCGATTCGGTTCCCGTGCACGCGGTCCGCGGCGAGGACCTGAAATCCATCGGCGGCACCCCGCCCGACCTGCACTCCATTCCGTCCGGCTGCGTCTACCAGGCGCGCTGCCCGCTGGCCCGCGACCTGTGCCGCACCACCCGCCCACCGCTCGCCGACGTCGCCACACCCGGTCGCCGCTCGGCGTGCCACTTCCCCGAGGAGATCTCGCATGTCTGAGTCGATTCTGAAGGTGCGGGGCCTCACCAAGACGTTCAAGGTGCCTGCCAACGCGGCGGGCAAGAATCAGTTGCGCGCGCTCGACGGCATCGACCTCGACCTCGCCCGCGGCGAAACGCTCGGGCTCGTCGGCGAATCGGGCTGTGGCAAGTCCACTCTCGCCCGCACGCTGATGATGCTCGAGCGCCCCGACTCCGGTTCGGTGACGTGGGACGGCGTCGACCCGTTCTCGCTGAAGGGCAAGGACCTGCTCGCGTTGCGCCGCCGGGTGCAGATGGTGTTCCAGGACCCGTACGCGTCGCTGAACTCCCGGATGTCGGCGGCCGACATCATCGCCGAGCCGTGGCGCACCCACAAGGCGATGTACAAGACGAGCCGCGACCGGGCGGCGCGGGTGCGGGAACTGCTGCACCTGGTGGGGCTGCGGCCGAGCGACGAGCACCGGTACCCGCAGGAGTTCTCCGGCGGTCAGCGGCAGCGACTCGGAATCGCCCGCGCCCTGGCGCTGAACCCGAGCGTCGTCATCTGCGACGAACCCGTGTCGGCGCTCGACCTGTCGGTGCAGGCCCAGGTGCTCAACCTGCTGAACGACCTGCAGAAGCAACTCGGCATCTCGTACGTGTTCATCTCGCACGACCTGTCGGTGGTCCGGCACGTCGCCGACCGCGTCGCCGTGATGTACCTGGGACGGATCGTGGAGACCGGTGCGACGGACGCCGTCTTCGACCGTCCCGCCCACCCGTACACCGAGGCCCTGATGTCGGCGGCACCGAAGCTGGACGCCGCTTCCCGCGGCAAGCGGATCATCCTCGACGGTGAAGTGCCGTCGCCGCTGAACCCGCCGTCGGGCTGCCGGTTCCGGACCCGCTGCGCCCACGCGACCGACATCTGTGCGAGCACCGCGCCACCTGCAGCGGTCGACGAGCGCGAGAGCGGCCACGTCGCCGAATGCCACCATCCCCGGCGTCCGGTCGAACTCGGCGTCCCCGTCGCGGTCGGGTGAGCGGGGCAGAGTTCGCGATCATCGCGTTCGCCGTCTTTCTCGCCTCGTGCATGCAGGCCTCGATCGGATTCGGGATGGGCATGCTCGCGGCACCCGTCGTCGCGCTCGTCGACCCGGGCCTGCTGCCCGGGACGCTGATCATGACGGCGACGGTCGTCACGGTGATGGTGGTGTGGCGGGAACGCGACGCCCTCGATCTGTCGGGCACCGGGTGGGCGCTGGCCGGCCGGGTGCCGGGCACGATCGCGGGCGCGTTGCTGCTGGTGGTGCTGCCGGAACGGGGGCTGTCGCTGCTGCTCGCCGCCGTGGTGCTGGCCGGGGTCGTCTTCGCGACGCTGGGCTGGGCACCGCCGCCGCGGCGCCGGAACCTCGCCGTCGCCGGCGCCGCGTCGGGGCTGCTCGGCACGGCCACCTCCATCGGCGGACCGCCGATGGCCCTGGTGATGCAGGGGTCGAAGGGGGCGCAGCTGCGCGGCAACATGAGCGCGTTCTTCCTGGTGGGCTCCACGCTGTCGGTGGCCGTTCTCGCCGCGACGGGGTCGGTGCACCGCGAGTCGGCGGTGATGTTCCTGCTGCTGACCCCGGCGACGGTGCTCGGCTACGTGGCGTCGCGGTTCGTGAATCGCCACCTGGACGCTGCACGCCTGCGCCGGGCGTCGATCACGGTGTCCTGCGTGGGTGCGTTGATGCTGATCGGACAGCAACTTCTGTGATGCAGTGTCTGCATCGTTCGATGCTCAACAAGTCTTGGACATGTATCGATCGGGCAACTTAGAGTTTTGGTTGTGAGCGCCTCACGGGCGGCGCTGCGCTGTGAAGGAAGGTTTTCGGAGATGAGTACAACGAGCACCCCGGTCGTCACCGACATGCGAGTGGTCCCGATCGCGGGACACGACAGCATGCTCCTGAACCTGTCCGGCGCGCATGCCCCGTACTTCACCCGGAACCTGGTGATCCTCACCGATTCCGACGGCAACACCGGTGTCGGCGAGGTGCCCGGCGGTGAACCGATCCGCCGTACCCTCGAGGACGCCCGCGCCATCGTGACAGGCCGCAGCATCGGCGAGTACAACTGCGTTCTCGCCGATCTGCGGCGCACGTTCGCCGACCGGGACGCCGCGGGCCGCGGCAACCAGACGTTCGACCTCCGTGTCGCGATCCACGCCGTCACCGCCGTCGAGTCGGCACTCCTCGACGTGCTCGGGCAGCACCTCGGCGTTCCCGTCGCGGCCCTGCTCGGCGAGGGTCAGCAGCGCGAGAAGGTGCAGGCGCTCGGCTACCTCTTCTTCGTCGGCGACCGGAACAAGACCGACCTCGAGTACCAGTCGGGTGCGGCGGAGTCCGACGACTGGCTGCGACTGCGGCACGAGGAGGCGCTGACACCGGACGCGGTCGTGCGACTGGCCGAGGCGGCCCAGGCGCGATACGGCTTCGCCGACTTCAAGCTCAAGGGCGGCGTCCTGGCACCCCGCGAGGAGGCGGCGGCCGTCACGGCGCTGGCCGAGCGATTCCCCGACGCCCGGATCACCCTCGACCCCAACGGCGGCTGGCTGCTGTCGGAGGCGATCGAGACCTGCCGCGGACTGAAAGACGTTCTCGCGTATGCCGAGGATCCCGTCGGGCCCGAGGGCAGCTTCTCCGGTCGCGAGGTGATGAGCGAATTCAAGCGCGCCACCGGACTGCCGACAGCCACCAACATGATCGCCACCGACTGGCGCGAGATGGGACACACCATCCGCTCCGGCGCCGTCGACATCCCGCTCGCCGACCCGCACTTCTGGACCATGAACGGATCCGTCCGCGTCGCCCAGCTCTGCGACGCGTGGGGCCTCACGTGGGGTTCGCATTCCAACAACCACTTCGACGTGTCGCTCGCGATGTTCACCCATGTCGCGGCCGCGGCTCCGGGCGACATCACCGCCATCGACACCCACTGGATCTGGCAGGACGGTCAGCGGATCACCAAGGACCCGTTCGAGATCGAAGACGGTTACCTCACCGTGCCGTCGACCCCCGGCCTCGGTGTCGAACTCGACATGGACCGCGTCGAGGCCGCCCACGAGCTGTACCGGCAGAAGGGGCTCGGCGCGCGCGACGACTCGATCGGCATGCAGTTCCTGGTGCCCGGCTGGACGTTCGACAGCAAGCGCCCGGCGTTGGTGCGCACCTGATGAAGGTCGTCGTCGGCGACCGGAATCTGCTGCCGCATCGCGAACTGTTCGAGTCGGGGCTGCCGTCCGGTGCGACGGTGTCGTGGCATCGGACATTCGACGAGTCGGCCATCGTCGCCGACCTCGCCGACGCCGACGTCTATGTCGGCGGCCGGTTCACCGCCGCGATGGCGGCCGCGGCGCCGAAGCTGCGCCTGCTGCACGTCGCCGGCGCGGGCACCGACAACGTGGCGTTCGACGCGCTCCTCGCGGACACCCTGGTGGCCAACACCTTCCACCACGAGGACTCGATCGCCGAGTACATCGTGTCGGCGGCACTGATGCTGCGCCGCGGATTCCTCCGGCACGATCGCGCCCTCCGTGGCGACGTGTGGGCCACCTCGGTGTACGACGACGCGATCGCGCAGTGCCGGTCGATGCGGGGCGCGCGGGTCGGATTCGTCGGCTTCGGTCACATCGGCCGGCGGTCGTGGAACCTGCTGCGCGCGCTCGGGTCCGAGGGCTGCGCCGTGACCGGGCGGGGAAAATCTCGACGCCGACGCGGAAGGCCTCGCCTGGGCAGGGGGCAACACGTCGCTGCTCCGGCTTATGGCGGAGTCCGACGTCGTGGTGGTGTCCGCACCCCTGAACGATCACACTCGCGACATGATCGGCGGCGCGGAACTCGACGCGCTCGGCCCCGACGGCATCCTGATCAACGTCGGGCGCGGCCCCCTCGTCCAGGAACAACCGCTGTACGACGCGCTGGCGTCGCACCGGATCGCGGCCGCGGCGATCGACGTCTGGTACTCCTACCCCGACGCCGGCGGTCACGGCGCCCCGAGCGCGCTGCCGTTCCGCGACCTGCCGAACGTCCTGATGACCCCGCACTCGTCCGGCGTCACCGACCACACGTTCGTCGGCCGCGTCGGCGACATCACCGACAACATCCGCAGGCTGGACACGGGGCGGACGGTCCTGCGCACTTGTCGCTGAGGACCGCCGCAGTCTTGCGACCTTCTATATAGGAGTTCCTATATAGAAGGAGTCGGTGTCAGCGCGAGTGACAGATCCTGAACGATCGGCGGACGGAATCGCTGCGACCAGGCGATTTGGAAAACGGCGGACGGTTCGCGTAACTTATTCCAAGTCAGAGCGACACGGACACCGACCTTCACCGCAAGGTGAATGCAACGAGGTTGTACGAAGTGCCTGACCAATCCGAAGTTCACCATCGTGTATGGTTGTGCTTCAACCCCGGAATGTCTTCAGCGGGTGCCGGTTTGCGCCGGTCAGTCCGATGAGATAAGCTGGAAAAGTTGCCCCGGAGCGGCTGGCAAGTGTGCCAGAAGTGATGGTGTGTGCGTGTTCTTTGAGAACTCAACAGTGTGTCGATGAATGTCAGTGCCAAATGTTTTTGGTACTCCGCATCACGGATGATCAACCGCCTCTTGGGGTTTGGTTGTGAGGTGTGGTGTGGGTATTTGCTGGCTCTTCTCCTTCTTCCGTCGGAGGGGGGTCAGTGTTTGAAAATGCTAGTTTGAGTTTTTGATCGCTAGTGATTTGACTCGATGTCTATGACTGATTTCCAGGTTCGCCTGCGATTTCTAGAGTCTTCAACGGAGAGTTTGATCCTGGCTCAGGACGAACGCTGGCGGCGTGCTTAACACATGCAAGTCGAGCGGTAAGGCCCTTCGGGGTACACGAGCGGCGAACGGGTGAGTAACACGTGGGTGATCTGCCCTGCACTTCGGGATAAGCCTGGGAAACTGGGTCTAATACCGGATATGACCTTCGGCTGCATGGCTGAGGGTGGAAAGGTTTACTGGTGCAGGATGGGCCCGCGGCCTATCAGCTTGTTGGTGGGGTAATGGCCTACCAAGGCGACGACGGGTAGCCGACCTGAGAGGGTGACCGGCCACACTGGGACTGAGACACGGCCCAGACTCCTACGGGAGGCAGCAGTGGGGAATATTGCACAATGGGCGAAAGCCTGATGCAGCGACGCCGCGTGAGGGATGACGGCCTTCGGGTTGTAAACCTCTTTCAGCAGGGACGAAGCGAAAGTGACGGTACCTGCAGAAGAAGCACCGGCTAACTACGTGCCAGCAGCCGCGGTAATACGTAGGGTGCAAGCGTTGTCCGGAATTACTGGGCGTAAAGAGTTCGTAGGCGGTTTGTCGCGTCGTTTGTGAAAACTCACAGCTCAACTGTGAGCCTGCAGGCGATACGGGCAGACTTGAGTACTGCAGGGGAGACTGGAATTCCTGGTGTAGCGGTGAAATGCGCAGATATCAGGAGGAACACCGGTGGCGAAGGCGGGTCTCTGGGCAGTAACTGACGCTGAGGAACGAAAGCGTGGGTAGCAAACAGGATTAGATACCCTGGTAGTCCACGCCGTAAACGGTGGGCGCTAGGTGTGGGTTCCTTCCACGGGATCTGTGCCGTAGCTAACGCATTAAGCGCCCCGCCTGGGGAGTACGGCCGCAAGGCTAAAACTCAAAGGAATTGACGGGGGCCCGCACAAGCGGCGGAGCATGTGGATTAATTCGATGCAACGCGAAGAACCTTACCTGGGTTTGACATATACCGGAAAGCCGTAGAGATACGGCCCCCCTTGTGGTCGGTATACAGGTGGTGCATGGCTGTCGTCAGCTCGTGTCGTGAGATGTTGGGTTAAGTCCCGCAACGAGCGCAACCCTTGTCTTATGTTGCCAGCACGTAATGGTGGGGACTCGTAAGAGACTGCCGGGGTCAACTCGGAGGAAGGTGGGGACGACGTCAAGTCATCATGCCCCTTATGTCCAGGGCTTCACACATGCTACAATGGCCAGTACAGAGGGCTGCGAGACCGTGAGGTGGAGCGAATCCCTTAAAGCTGGTCTCAGTTCGGATCGGGGTCTGCAACTCGACCCCGTGAAGTCGGAGTCGCTAGTAATCGCAGATCAGCAACGCTGCGGTGAATACGTTCCCGGGCCTTGTACACACCGCCCGTCACGTCATGAAAGTCGGTAACACCCGAAGCCGGTGGCCTAACCCCTTGTGGGAGGGAGCCGTCGAAGGTGGGATCGGCGATTGGGACGAAGTCGTAACAAGGTAGCCGTACCGGAAGGTGCGGCTGGATCACCTCCTTTCTAAGGAGCACATCTCCAATGTTGTTGTCACACAGGTGTACAGCGGCTTGGCAGAGACCGTTTAGTCCTCATCAGTAGGGCTGCGGACGCTCATGGGTGGAACACTGACAAACATTCTTTTCACTACTGCCGGCCCGAGTGCCGGTGGGAGAAGAGTTATATCGATGCACTGTTGGGTCCTGAGGGAACACGCGAGTGTTTTTTCTACAGGAAGTGACGACAAGCAAGCACTGCAGGTCAAACCGCAGGAGGGTGTGCCCGTGAGGGTGTGCTTTTTCTGGTCTGGTGTCTGTGTGGGTGGTTGGTTGTGTGTTGTTTGAGAACTGCACAGTGGACGCGAGCATCTTTGTTGTAAGTAATGAAGAGCGTACGGTGGATGCCTTGGCACCAGGAGCCGATGAAGGACGTAGGAGGCTGCGATAAGCCTCGGGGAGCTGTCAACCGAGCTGAGATCCGAGGATGTCCGAATGGGGAAACCCAGCACGAGTGATGTCGTGTTACCCGCACCTGAATATATAGGGTGTGTGGAGGGAACGTGGGGAAGTGAAACATCTCAGTACCCACAGGAAGAGAAAACAATAGTGATTCCGTGAGTAGTGGCGAGCGAAAGCGGAAGAGGCTAAACCATGGATGTGTGATAGCCGGCAGGTGTTGCATTCGTGGGGTTGTGGGGTTCATCTTGTCAATGCTGCCGTGTTGGCCGACAGTAAGAAATCATTGTGTTAGTGGAAGTGGTCTGGAACGGCCTGTCGTAGAGGGTGAGAGTCCCGTACACGAAAACATGATGACTGTCGTGATGGAAACCCAAGTAGCACCGGGCCCGTGAAATCTGGTGTGAATCTGTCGGGACCACCCGATAAGCCTGAATACTCCCTGGTGACCGATAGCGGACTAGTACCGTGAGGGAAAGGTGAAAAGTACCCCGGGAGGGGAGTGAAATAGTACCTGAAACCGTGCGCTTACAATCCGTCAAAGCCTTTGCACACTTCGGTGTGGGGGGTGATGGCGTGCCTTTTGAAGAATGAGCCTGCGAGTTAGTGGCATGTCGCGAGGTTAACCCGTGTGGGGTAGCCGTAGCGAAAGCGAGTCCGAATAGGGCGTCCGTAGTGGCATGTTCTAGACCCGAAGCGGAGTGATCTACCCATGGCCAGGTTGAAGCGACGGTAAGACGTCGTGGAGGACCGAACCCACTTAGGTTGAAAACTGAGGGGATGAGCTGTGGGTAGGGGTGAAAGGCCAATCAAACTCCGTGATAGCTGGTTCTCCCCGAAATGCATTTAGGTGCAGCGTCGCGTGTTTCTCACCGGAGGTAGAGCTACTGGATGGTCTAGGGGGCCCACAAGCTTACCGAAATCAGCCAAACTCCGAATGCCGGTGAGTGAGAGCGCGGCAGTGAGACTGCGGGCGATAAGGTTCGTAGTCGAGAGGGAAACAGCCCAGATCGCCAGCTAAGGTCCCTAAGCGTGTACTAAGTGGAAAAGGATGTGGGGTCGCGAAGACAACCAGGAGGTTGGCTTAGAAGCAGCCACCCTTGAAAGAGTGCGTAATAGCTCACTGGTCAAGTGATCCTGCGCCGACAATGTAGCGGGGCTCAAGTACACCACCGAAGCTGCGGCATTCACACAATGCACCCCCTTGATTCTGCGGAGTCTTGGGCAGTGGTGTGGATGGGTAGGGGAGCGTCGTGTGGCCATGGAAGCGGCGGGGTGACCCAGCCGTGGAGGCCACACGAGTGAGAATGCAGGCATGAGTAGCGAAAGACGAGTGAGAAACTCGTCCGCCGAATGACCAAGGGTTCCTGGGCCAGGTTAATCCGCCCAGGGTGAGTCGGGACCTAAGACGAGGCCGACAGGCGTAGCCGATGGACAACGGGTTGATATTCCCGTACCCGTGTGAACGCGCCCCTGGTGAATCAGTGATACTAACCATCCTGAAGCGTCCTTACGCCCCTTCGGGGGCCCTGGATGTGGATGCATGGGACCTGATCTGGTAGTAGCCAAGCGATGGGGTGACGCAGGAAGGTAGCTGAGCCAGTCAGTGGTAATACTGGTGTAAGCCTGTAGGGCGAATGGTAGGCAAATCCGCCGTTCATCAAGCCTGAGAGGTGACGCATAGCCGAATGAGGCGAATTCAGTGATCCTATGCTGCCGAGAAAAGCCTCTAGCGAGCTTTCACACGGCCCGTACCCCAAACCGACACAGGTGGTCAGGTAGAGAATACTAAGGCGATCGAGATAACTATGGTTAAGGAACTCGGCAAAATGCCCCCGTAACTTCGGGAGAAGGGGGGCCTCGTCCGGTGATCACTCTTGCAGTGTGAGCTGGGTGGGGCCGCAGAGACCAGTGAGAAGCGACTGTTTACTAAAAACACAGGTCCGTGCGAAGTCGTAAGACGATGTATACGGACTGACGCCTGCCCGGTGCTGGAAGGTTAAGAGGACCGGTTAGCCACTTCGGTGGCGAAGCTGAGAATTTAAGCCCCAGTAAACGGCGGTGGTAACTATAACCATCCTAAGGTAGCGAAATTCCTTGTCGGGTAAGTTCCGACCTGCACGAATGGCGTAACGACTTCTCAGCTGTCTCAACCATAGACTCGGCGAAATTGCATTACGAGTAAAGATGCTCGTTACGCGCGGCAGGACGAAAAGACCCCGGGACCTTCACTACAGCTTGGTATTGGTGTTCGGTTCGGTTTGTGTAGGATAGGTGGGAGACTGTGAAGCGCTCACGCCAGTGAGTGTGGAGTCGTTGTTGAAATACCACTCTGATCGTATTGGACCTCTAACCTCGGACCATGATCTGGTTCAGGGACAGTGCCTGGTGGGTAGTTTAACTGGGGCGGTTGCCTCCCAAAATGTAACGGAGGCGCCCAAAGGTTCCCTCAGCCTGGTTGGCAATCAGGTGTCGAGTGCAAGTGCACAAGGGAGCTTGACTGTGAGACTGACAGGTCGAGCAGGGACGAAAGTCGGGACTAGTGATCCGGCACCGGCAAGTGGAAGCGGTGTCGCTCAACGGATAAAAGGTACCCCGGGGATAACAGGCTGATCTTCCCCAAGAGTCCATATCGACGGGATGGTTTGGCACCTCGATGTCGGCTCGTCGCATCCTGGGGCTGGAGTAGGTCCCAAGGGTTGGGCTGTTCGCCCATTAAAGCGGCACGCGAGCTGGGTTTAGAACGTCGTGAGACAGTTCGGTCTCTATCCGCCGCGCGCGTTAGAAACTTGAGGAAGGCTGTCCCTAGTACGAGAGGACCGGGACGGACGAACCTCTGGTGTGCCAGTTGTTCCACCAGGAGCACCGCTGGTTAGCTACGTTCGGAAGGGATAACCGCTGAAAGCATCTAAGCGGGAAGCCTGTTCCAAGATGAGGTTTCTCACCCCCTCGAGGGGGTAAGGCCCCCGGCAGACCACCGGGTTGATAGGCCAGAACTGGAAGTCCGGTAACGGATGCAGGTGACTGGTACTAATAGGCCGAGGACTTACCACAAAGAAGCTACGCGTCCACTGTGCAGTATCTGAAACAACACACACGTTTCAGAACAGAAGAAAGAAGCACACCCCACCACCCACGGTGATGGGATGTGTCTTCGCTGATGTTCCGTGTGACAGTTTCATAGAGTTACGGCGGCCATAGCGGAGGGGAAACGCCCGGTCCCATTCCGAACCCGGAAGCTAAGCCCTCCAGCGCCGATGGTACTGCACCCGACAGGGTGTGGGAGAGTAGGACACCGCCGAACATCCGTTACCGAAAGCCCCCCAACCTTGTTGGGGGGCTTTCGGCATTCCCGGGGCACGAACACCCGTGCCGCACACGTCCTTTCACCCCGGCGCACCGCAGGCAGACGGTCAATCGGTCGGTCGATTCCGGCAGCCACCGCCAATCGCGTGAAGACATGCCGACGCGTCGCGGAATCGACGCGTGAAATGCGTTCGGAGACCACAGTCGAGGCGCCGGCTGGCGGTAGCAGGGATCTGTGAGGTTCGACTCGATGTAGAGGCGAAGTCGCGCCGGCAGACTGTGCTCGAGTGACTCCCGATGTCGTGCTTCGTCGTCGGCGGCGCTCGCGACGAGTACGCGAGCGAGCCGGACCGTCGCGCACTCGAGATGGTCGAGAAGCAGCGGAGCCGCTGCGGCCGTCCGGGCCAAGTGGTGGAGATGCGTACACAGCATGTCATACAGAGGGTTCGCGGGAACCAGATACTCCACCGCCCCGGTGACAGTCGCCGCCGGCATATCCCATTGCGCGTGATCGAGATTCACCGCGATCCTTAGCCACCTGCGGCTTGTCGAACCAGTTGGATCACCCGGACGCACCAGCGCTCCGAGAAGTACTCGCCCGTCGCGGCGACGGATCCCGGAGTGAAGTACGAATGGCCGATGCAGTAGTCCTTGCCGAGGTTCGGGTCGGCCTCGATCACCTCGTTCAGCCTGGTCATCCGTACCGCGATGCGGTCAACGACCGATTCGTTGTAGCCGCGTTCGATGACGAACTCGCGCCAGGCATCGTTGTACTCCGGCCCCAGATCGAAGAAGGCAAGTCTCCGCCGTAGCGCCATGTCGACCGGGGCCAGGGACCGGTCCGCGACGTTCATCGTGCCGATGAGGTGCAGGTTCGAGGACCGATGAAACGGTCCTTCCCTGTCCCGCGGGTAGGCGAGGTTCAGCGCGTTCTCGGGGTCGCGCTTGTCGTGTTCGAGCAGGGTGAGCATCTCGCCGAAGATCTGTGCGGGATTGCCGCGGTTGATCTCCTCGATGACCACGACGTAGTCGTGTTCGGAAGTCTTGGCGGGCGTTCTGGGCGGCGGTGAGCAGAGGGCCGTCGATCAGGGTGAGTTTGCCGTCGGAGCCGGGCCGGAACCCACGGACGAAGTCTTCGTAGGACATCGACGGGTGAAACTGCAGGAGGGTCATCCGGTCGGAATGAGGCTCGTTGCACAGCACCCAGCCAAGGCGTCGGGCGAGCCACGTCTTGCCGGTTCCGGGTGGCCCTTGCCAGATGATGTTCTTCTTCGACTTCACGGCCTCGATCATTCGCTTCCAGGAGTTGAATGTCGAGGAAAGAGCCATAGGCAACGATGTCGGCGACGACGTACTCCGATGCGACTTCCCGCACTGTCGCCTCGGGACCGTCGTCCGCTGACTCGACGTCCGCGGCGGCTGTGATGTCGTCGGCGGGTGCCTGTGGCGCGTCGCTGATCGCATGGAAATGCCACGCGCTCAGCGAAAGCTCCGGTGGCATGTCGAACGGAGAATCCCGGGACGAGAGCCAGGCGCTGACGGTCTCGGTGTTGGCCAGGAAGTCCTCGCCGGAGATCTTGCCCTCGAGGTTGAGCTGCGCGGCAACGTCGCCGTACTTGTTCGCGAAAAGATTTACGTTGACGCCACCGAAGGCGGTATAGGTTTCTGGCCTGACCCAATACGCGCCCATCGTCAGCATGCGTGTCTGACCTGTGGCGGCCGCATCGAATGCGGTGATCAGCCGTTCTCGGTTGGCCTCGGTCCGGGATTCGGCGTACGCCAATTCGGCCTCGAAAAGGTCCCAAAGGATGTCGATGGCGCCGTCGGCGCGGTCGACTTCCCAGCGTATGAATCACGAGTTCATGTTGTTCACCACGGGTATTCCGTCGAAGGTCACCAACGAGGCGCTACGCAAGCCCAAGACAGGGATACGTGCGGCCGCACGGGACCGGGTGCACTACCCGGTCGGCGGTCTCCGCACTGTATGTCGCGATGCCCTGAAACGGGCATATCAGCTGAAACGGGCATATCGGGAGTGGTGGCTGCGCCTAGACTCCGAAGATGGTGCGCAACGCGAAGGCTGCACGTCAGCAGCCCACCGATCAGCGTTCGGCGTTCGACAGGTTCGTCGAGCAGATCGAACTCCGGGTCAGCCAGGCGCCGTTCTTCGGGATCTGCGCCGGAGTGGTCGCGCTGTGGGTCGTCAGCATTCCGCTCTGGAAGGACCTTCACGAGTGGCAGATCGCCATCCACACCGTCGGCGCCGTCTTCACGTTGCTCCTCGTGGTCCTGCTCGAGAATGCCAGCCGCCGCGCCACGGAGGCTCTGCAGGAGAAACTGAACGTCATCGCCGAGGCGCTCGCCGCCCTGCTCGATTCCTCCGCCCAGGACAACCCCGAGCTGAGGAAGGCAGAGGAGAAGTTGCGGGAGGCCGTCGGGCTCGAAGACCGGCACTAGCCACCCGCCCCTGTGACTTGGCACACCAAGCAGGTAAGTTATGTGTAACCGCAAAAACTACTAACCAGTAGGGGTACGAAATGCCTGTTCCATCCGCCGCCACGTTCGCGCGGCTCGCCGACCTCATCGCCATCCCGGATGCGGCGGATCGCCCGACGCGGTCCGTCGTCGAGGCGTTCACGGGTAAGGAACTGGCCACCGTCCCGGTCGGTACCGCTCAGGACGCCAAGGACGCGATCGCACGCGCCCGGGTGGCGCAGAAGGAATGGGCCAAGCGTCCCGTCACCGAGCGAGCCGCGATCTTCCACCGGTACCGCGACCTGGTCCTCGAGAACCGCGACGCCCTGATGGACATGGCTCAGGCCGAGACGGGCAAGTCCCGCGCCGCCGCGCAGGAGGAGGTCCTCGACATCTCGATGACCGCCCGCCACTACGCGCGCGTCGCCCCCAAGCTGCTGCGTCCCCGCCGCATCTCCGGCATGCTGCCCGGTCTCACCAAGACGGTCGTGCGGTACCAGCCGAAGGGCGTCGTCGGCGTCATCTCACCGTGGAACTACCCCATGACCCTCGCGGTGTCCGACGCCGTCGCCGCGCTCCTCGCCGGCAACGCCGTCGTCCTCAAGCCCGACAGCCAGACCCCGTACTGCGCGCTGGCCTGCGTCGACCTGCTGTACCAAGCCGGGCTGCCGCGCGACCTGTTCGCCGTCGTCCCCGGACCGGGCTCGGTGGTCGGCACCGCCCTCGTCGAGAACACCGAGTACCTGATGTTCACCGGGTCCTCGGCCACGGGTCAGCTCCTCGCCGAGCAGGCCGGTCGCCGTCTCATCGGCTTCTCCGCCGAACTCGGCGGCAAGAACCCGATGATCGTCACCGCAGGCGCGAACCTCCGTGAGGTCGCGGACGCCGCCGTCCGCGCCTGCTACTCCAACTCCGGGCAGCTGTGCATCTCGATCGAGCGGATCTACGTCGAGGAGTCCATCGCACCCGAGTTCACCCGGTTGTTCGGGGAACGCGTCCGCAACATGAAGCTCGGCGCCGGCTACGACTTCGGCATCGAAATGGGCAGCCTCGTGTCCGAAGCACAGGTCAAGGCCGTGTCCAGCCACGTCGACGACGCCGTCGTCAAGGGCGCCACCGTGGTCGCCGGTGGTAAGGCGCGCCCCGACCTCGGCCCCCTGTTCTACGAGCCGACCGTCCTGACCGGTGTTCCCGAGGACGCCGAGTGCTACCGCGACGAGACGTTCGGGCCGCTGGTCTCCATCTACCCCGTCACCGACGTGGACGAGGCGATCGAACGCGCCAACGACACCGAGTACGGCCTGAACGCCAGCGTGTGGGCGGGAACCAAGGCGGAGGGCGAGGCCATCGCCGCACGGATCCACGCCGGAACCGTCAACGTCGACGAGGGTTACGCCCCGGCATGGGGCAGCACCGGTGCGCCGATGGGCGGCATGGGAGTGTCCGGTGTCGGTCGCCGCCACGGCGACGACGGGCTCATCAAGTACACCGAACCGCAGACCATCGCCACCACCCGCATCCTCAACCTCGGCGGTCCGCGCGGACTGTCGCCGAAGGTGTGGGCCAAGATCATGCCGCCTTTCGTGAAGGCGCTGCAGTGGATTCCGGGCCGCTAGACGTGGACAGCGCGAGCATCCTGATCGACGTCCCGCCCGGCAAGGTGTGGAACGTGGTGACCGACGTGGAGGGCATGGGCCGGTTCAGCCCCGAGAACACCGGGGCCCGTTGGAAGTCCGGCACTCCGGCAATGGTGGGCGCGCGATTCATCGGAGCCAACCGGCACGGCCCGGTGCGCTGGAAGACCCACTGCACCGTCGTGGACGTGATTCCGGGCCGGAAGTTCTCGTTCGAGGCGGACGAGCCCAAGGCGCGCTGGACGTATCACCTCGAACCCTCCGGCGCAGGCACACTCGTCACCGAGACCCGGGAGATCTACGCGACGCCCGTATGGTGGGTACGGCTGGTGCAGAAGTCGAAGGTGCTGGGCAGCAACCGCGACCAGCTGATGCAGGACGGGATGCGGCAGACCCTCGAGCGCATGAAAGTCGCCCTCGAGAGCTGATTTTCCACCCTAGGGTGCCGATTCTTCACCCTAGGGTGGCTGTCGCCGCCGCGCGCAGGGCCCGAGACTGGACGCTGTCCACACCTCTCGGAGGCGCCTCCCATGAATCCTCGGCCGACACCCGTCGAAGCTGGTCGGTCGTGCCCTGACGTCCGCCGTGAGGACGTGTGGTTCTCCTCGCGGGGACAGCGCTGCGCGGCCTGGCTGTACCGGCGCCAATCCGAAACCCCTACGGCAGCACCCTGTGTCGTGCTCGCGCACGGTTGGAGCGGGGTGCGCGAACAGAGGCTCGACGCGTTCGCGGAACGGTTCGCGGCCGCGGGAGTCACGGCGCTGGTGTTCGACTACCGCTATTTCGGTGCCAGTGAGGGCGAACCCCGCCAACTGCTCGACATCGACAGCCAACTCGACGACTGGGACAGCGCCGTCGCGTTCGTGCGCAGCCGCCCGGACATCGACCCCAGCCGGGTCGCGCTCTGGGGTACGTCACTGTCCGGCGGGCTCGTCCTGACGGCGGCGGCGCGGGACCGGCGGGTGGCCGCGGTCGTGTCGCAGGTTCCGTACGTCGACGGTCTGACGAACCTTCCGCGACTGGGCGTGGTCGGCCTCGGCCGCATGGCGGTCGCCTACCTGCGGGACCGGTACGCCCAGTTGCGGCACCGGCCGCCGTACATGTTTCCCGTCGTCGGGCCACCGGGTTCGTTCGCGGCCATGACCACACCCGACGCGGAGGCGGGATATCACGGGATGGATCCGCCCGGTTCGACATGGCGCAACGAGACACCGGGGCGGGTGGCGTTGCAGGCGGCGCTGTACCGGCCGACGAAAACGGTCGCGAAGATCGCCTGCCCCGTCTTCTTCGCCATCGCCGACCACGACGTCGTCACGTTCACCCGCAGCGCGCAGAAGGCCGCGGCCAAGACCCCGGGCGCCGAGGTGCACGTGTACCCGGGCGGTCATTTCGACCCCTACTTCGGCGAACTCTTCGAGCGGGTGGTCGCGGACGAGACCGACTTCCTCGTCCGCCACCTCCGTCCCGCGGCTAGCCGCTGACCGTGCCGAACTGTTCGCGCAGAACGCCTTTGACGACCTTCCCGCTGGCGTTGCGGGGCAGTTGGGGGAGGACCTCGACGAATTTGGGCCGCTTGTAGCGGGCGACCCGGCCGTCGAGCCAGTCCGCGAGGGCGTCGACCTCGAGCGCCGCCCCGGCCCGCGGGACGACGACCGCGACGGGAACCTCACCCCAGCGCTCGTCGGCCCGCCCGATCACGGCGACATCCACGATGTCCGGGTGGGCGGCCAGGGCATTCTCGACCTCGGCGCAGTAGATGTTCTCCCCACCCGAGATGATCATGTCCTTCTTGCGGTCCACCACGTACACGAACCCGTCCGAGTCCACCCGCACGAGGTCGCCGGAGTGGAACCAGCCGCCGTCGAACGCGTCCGCGGTCGCCGCGGGGTTCCGCCAGTACCCCTCCATGAGTCCCGGGCCGCGGTAGACGATCTCACCGATCTCGCCCTGCGCCACGTCGTTCATCGCCTCGTCGACCACGCGCATCGCCACGGTGTCGATCGGTTTCCCGACCGACCCGATCTTGCGCACGGCGTCCTTGCCGTCGAGCATGCACGTCACCGGAGACATCTCGGTCTGCCCGAAGAAGGCGACGATCGCGGCGTCCGGGAAGGCGGCGTACAGGCGGTCGAGGAGTGTCGGAGTGGCCGGCGCGGCTCCCCAGCCCAGCACCCGCAGGGCGAGATCCCGGCCGTCGGGGCCGGCGTCGTCGAGGATGGCCTGCCACTGGGTGGGCACCATGAACACACTGGTCACCCGCTCGCGCTCGAGCGCGTCGAGTAGCTCGGCCGCATCGAACGCACCGGTCGGGTGGATCACGATCGTGGCGCCGATCAGCAGGAACGGCCCCACGCTGCCGAGGGCGGCGATGTGGAACAGCGGGGACGAGACCAGGTTGACCTCGGACTCGGTGTCGAACAGCCGCCATCCGCGGATCAAAGTCAGCGCCTGTGCCTGCAGATTGAGGTGCGACAGCACCGCGCCCTTCGGACGACCGGTGGTGCCGGACGTGTACATGATGGCGGCGGGGGAGTCTTCCGCCACGTCCGCGATCGGGACGTCGGGATCGGCTGCGCGCAACTGCGTCTCGAGCGAGACGTCGTCGGGGGCGTCGCCGACCACGAGAACCGGCACGCTCTCGTCGACCTCCGCGGCGAGACCGGTGAGTGAATCCTCCACGACCACGACGGTGGCGTCGCTGTCGGCGACGATGAACCGCACCTCGCCGGGACTGAGCCGGAAATTCACCGGGACCGCGATCGCACCCACGCGAGTCGCGGCCAGCATCACCTCGAGGAACTCGGGGCGGTTGGTCAGCAGCAGCACGACGCGGTCGCCGCGGCCGACACCGTGGGCGGCGAGGACCGCCGCCGTCCGCGCACTGCGGTCCTCGAGCTCACGCCAGGTGGTCGAGGTACCCCGGAACCGGAGCGCCACCGCATCGGGTTTCGCGAACGCATGCCGGGCAACATGATTGGCCCAGTGCGTGCGCCGGGAGGCGAAGGGCTGAGCGTTGGACGTCGCTGTCATCGTGATGCCGTCAGCCGCGGCCGAACACTGCGGGTCGCTTCTCCAGGAACGCCGCGACACCTTCCTGGTAATCGGGGGCGGCGAGGAGGTCGAGCTGACCCGTGCGCTCACGGGCGAACGCGTTGTCCAGTTCGAAGAGGGTGGCGTCGTTGACCGCGTCCTTGGTGAAGTGGAACGCCTCCGACGGTCCGTCGGCGAGACGTCGCGCGAGGGCGTCGACGGTCACGGCGAACTCGTCGTCGGGGTACACGTCGGCGATCAATCCGGCCGCGAGAGCCTCAGCAGCGGGCAGTCGTTCGGCCAGCAGCGCCATCTTCAGTGCGCGGGCGCGACCGATCGACGCGGCGACGAGTGCGGTGGCACCACCGTCCGGCATCAGGCCGACCTTCGTGAACGCGAGCAGGAAATAACTCGACGCGGTGGCGATCGTGAGGTCGCAGGCCAGGGCGAGGGAGACCCCGACGCCGGCGGCGGGACCGTTGACAGCACCGATCACCGGCCGGGGGAACGCGCGGATCGCGGCTGCCGTGCGGTTCGCGGCGTCGATCGTCGCGGACGACGGCGGGCCGGAGACGTTCTCGCCGCCCAGGTCCGCACCCGTGCAGAACGCACGACCGGCGCCGGTGAGGACGGCAGCCCGCACCTCCGCGTCGCCCGCGTACTTGTCGAATGCGTCGGCGACGGCATCGAGGGTTTCGGTGGTCACGGCGTTCATGCGGGAAGGACGGTCGAGGGTGATGCGGAGGACGCCGTCGTCGACGGTCGTGTCCACGCCGGGAATGTCGGAGCTCATGGGGATCCTTGTCAGGAAGGGCGGACGGAGAGGGCGATCTTGCCGGTGGCGGAGCGGGTTTCGAGCGTCCGCAGTGCGTCGCCGGCGTGTTCGAACGAGTAGGTGGTGGGCTCGGCGATCTGCAGCGCACCGGATTCGAGGAGCGGACCCAGGGTCGCCCACTGCCTGCTCGTATAGCCGGGGTTGGTGCGCACGTACTCGCCCCAGCCGGCCCCGAGAACGGAGATGTTACGCAGGAGAAGGCGATTGACCTTGACGGTGGGAATTTCACCGCCGGTGAAGCCGAGGACAACCAGTCGCCCGTTGGGCGCGAGGCTGCGCAGGCTGTCGGTGAAACGGTCGCCGCCGACCGGGTCGAGAATGATGTCGACTCCGCGGCCTCCGGTGAGGTCGCGGACCCGGTCCTTCCAGCCGTCCAGGAGAACGACGTGATCGGCGCGGTTGGCCTTCGCGATGCCGGCCTTCTCCTCGGTGCTGACCACGGCGATCGTCTCGAGCCCCAGCGCGGCCGCGACCTGCAGGGCCGCGACCCCGACACCGCCTGCGGCGCCGTGCACCAGCACGGTCTCTCCGGAGCGGTAGCGGGCGCGCTCGTCGAGAGCGAAGTGCACGGTGAGGTAGTTCATCAGGAAGCCCGCCCCCGCCTCGAGCGACACCGAATCGGGCAGGGGGAACACCGAGTCCGGCTCCACCGCGACGGTCTGCTGCCATGCTCCGTCCGACGCGAGGACGGCCACCCGCTGCCCGGCACGGATGCCGCTGTCCGTGGGTGCGCTGCGGACCACGCCCGCGCCCTCGACACCGAGCACGAACGGCAGTTCCCGGACGAGCTGGTAGCTGCCCGTGGTCTGCAGAAGGTCGGGAAACGACACTCCGGCGGCGTGCAGATCCACGACGACGCGGCCGGTTCCGTCGGGTTCGTCGATCTCGACGAGCTGGACTCCGGCAGGGCCGGAAGCGGTGGTCAATTGCTGGGCATACACGTGGTGATCTCCTCCGTCGGTCCCTGACTATCCATACCAGACGCAACTGAACGGGCGCTAGATAAATTCGACCATTGACCCTGCCGATGACGCCGTGGTACTAACTTTAACGAGCGATCAGTAATCATGCCGAGGCGGAGGACGAGACGTGCCAGAACAGACGGAGACGACGGAGGCAGCCGCACTGTGGGAGCGGCGCGGAGGCATCGGCATCATCACGCTGAACCGCCCCAAGGCGCTCAATGCGGTGAACGGCGCGTTGTCGACCGCAGTGGGCAGTCTGCTCGAGCAGGCCGAGAACGACCCCGAGGTGCGGGTGGTCGTCGTGACCGGGGCCGGCCGCGCGTTCTGCGCCGGCGCCGACCTCAAGGCCCTCTCCACGGGCGGGAACATCGCTGCGGAGGGGCACCTCGAATGGGGCTTCGCCGGATACGCGCAACACTGGATCAGCAAGCCGACCATCGCCGCGGTCAACGGCTTCGCCCTCGGCGGCGGCACCGAACTGGTCCTCGCCAGTGACCTCGCGGTCGTCGATGAGGAGGCGAAGCTCGGGCTTCCCGAGGTCAAGCGTGGACTGTTCGCCGCCGCCGGCGGCGTGATCCGCCTGCAGCAGCAGATCCCGAAGAAGGTCGCGCTGGAGATCGCACTCACCGGCGAACCGATCACCGCGGCGCAGGGCAAGGAACTGGGCCTGGTCAACCGTGTCGCCCCGGCAGGCACCGCCCTCGACGTCGCACTCGAACTCGCCGAGCAGATCGCTGCGAACGCACCGCTGTCGGTGCGCGAATCGAAGGCCATGATCCACCGCACCGCAACTGAACCCGACTGGGGCGACCGGGCGTGGGAGGCGAACAACGCCGCCATCGCCACCATCTTCACCAGCGCCGACGCCAAGGAAGGCCCGACGGCGTTCGCCGAGAAGCGCCAGCCGGTCTGGCAGGGCCGCTGACCCGTGAGTACTTGTTAACGCCCCGCGGTTAATAAGTACTCACAGGCGGCGCAGCCGCACACTTTCTCCTCCTCGAAAGGGAACATCATGACCAACGCTGTCATCGTGGACGTCGTCCGCCTCGCCTCCGGTAAGGGCAAACCCGGCGGTGCGCTGTCGGGCACCCACCCGGTGGAACTGCTCGCGCACGTGCTGCGCACCATCGTCGAACGCAACGGCATCGACCCCGCACAGGTCGACGACGTCATCGGCGGCTGCGTCGGGCAGGCAGGCGAGCAGGCCCTCAACATCTCCCGGACCGCGGTGCTGTCGGCGGGATTCCCGGATTCGGTTCCGGCCACCACCGTCGACCGCCAGTGCGGCTCGAGCCAGCAGGCGGCGCACTTCGCTGCGCAGGGCGTGATCGCCGGCGCCTACGACATCGTGATCGCCTGCGGTGTGGAGTCGATGTCCCGCGTTCCGATGGGCACGACGACCATCGGTCAGGACGCGTCCGGCCCGGGTATCGCCGCCCGCTACCCCGAGGGACTCGTCAACCAGGGCATCTCCGCCGAACTGATCGCCGCCAAGTGGAAGTTCGACCGCGACACCCTCGACGCATTCTCCGCGCAGTCGCATCAGCGTGCCGCCGACGCCCTGTCGAAGGGCCTGTTCGACAAGGAGATCGTCCCGATCTCGGTGACCGACGCCGCCGGTGAGACGGTGACGCATACCACCGACGAGACCGTGCGCGCCTCCACCACCGCCGAGGGTCTGTCCGGGCTGAAGTCGTCGTTCTACTCCGAGAAGTACGCGGCCCGATTCCCCGAGGCGCAGTGGCACATCACCCCGGGCAACTCGTCGCCGCTGACCGACGGCGCGTCCGCGGCGCTGATCATGAGCGAAGAGATGGCGTCGAAGCTGGGGCTGACCCCGCGGGCCCGGTTCCACTCGTTCGCCGTTGCCGGTGACGATCCGGTCTTCATGCTCACCGCGCCGATCCCGGCGACCAAGAAGATCCTCGCGAAGTCGGGACTGAGCATCGGCGACATCGACGCCTACGAGGTCAACGAGGCGTTCGCGCCGGTGCCGCTGGCGTGGGCGCACGAGTTCGGGGCCGACCCGGCCAAGCTCAACCCGTGGGGCGGCGCCATCGCGCTCGGACACGCCCTCGGCTCGTCGGGCACCCGCCTGCTCAGCACCCTCGTCAACAACCTCGAGGCCACCGGCGGACGCTACGGCCTGCAGACCATGTGCGAGGGCGCGGGCATGGCCAACGCCACCATCATCGAACGCATCTGACCCACCTCCCCGAAAAACCCTGCTTCCGAAAGGTATAGACATGATCGTCAACGACAGCGTCGCACTCGTCACCGGCGGTGCCTCGGGCCTCGGCCTGGCCACCACCAAGGCCCTGCTCGCCGACGGCGCCAGCGTCGTCATCATCGACCTGCCCTCGTCCAACGGTGAGACCGTCGCCAAGGAACTCGGCGACCGCGTGCGCTTCGCTGCCGGCGACGTCACCAGCGAGGCCGACGTGTCCGCCGCACTCGATGTCGCGGAATCGCTCGGACCGCTGCGTGTCGCCGTGAACTGCGCCGGCATCGGCAACGCCATCAAGACCGTGAGCAAGAACGGCGCGTTCCCCCTGGCCGACTTCACCAAGATCGTCACCGTCAACCTGATCGGCACGTTCAACGTGATCCGCCTTGCCGCCGAGCGCATCTCGAAGAACGAGCCGATCGACGGCGAGCGCGGCGTCATCATCAACACCGCCTCCGTCGCCGCATACGAGGGCCAGATCGGTCAGGCCGCGTACTCCGCATCCAAGGGCGGCGTCGTCGGCATGACCCTGCCGATCGCCCGCGACCTCGCGTCGCTGCTGATCCGCGTCAACACGATCGCGCCCGGCCTGTTCAAGACGCCGCTGCTCGGCTCCCTGCCGGAGGCCGCGCAGCAGTCGCTCGGCGGTCAGGTTCCGCACCCTTCGCGTCTCGGCGACCCGTCCGAGTACGGCGCGCTCGCCGCGCACATCGTCAGCAACCCGATGCTCAACGGCGAGACCATCCGTCTCGACGGCGCCATCCGCATGGCACCGCGCTGATCGGCGACCTGTGACTCTGCGCGAGGACGGGCCGACCATGACGGAGCCGCTGTACGCCGACTGGCGGACGTTCGAGGCCCTGCCGCTGACGCCCATCCTCGAGCAGGCATTGGATCTGTTCAACGAGAACGGTTACCACGGCACGACGGTGCGGCAGATCGCCCGTCGTGTCGGGGTGACCGTCCCCGCCCTCTACTACCACCACGAGAGCAAGGAAGCCGTTCTCGTGGCCCTGTTCGAACTGCAGATGCGCGAACTGAACGACCGCGCCGAGGCAGCCGCCCGCGAGGCCGGTGACGACGTGGTGGCGCAATTCTCCAACGTCGTCGAGGCGATCGTCCTGTACATGACGTACCGGGTGCGGCACGTCTCCCTCGACACCGAGTTGCGGCACGTCTCGGCCGACAGCCGCAGCCGCTACGCCGCGTCCCGCAAGCGGCTCGAACTGATGTTGGTCGACCTCGTCGCCGACGGCGTCGCCCGCGGCGTGTTCCACAGCGGGGACGTCCCCGAGACCGTGCGCGCCCTCCTCGGGATGTGCCAGTCCATTCCGCGCTGGTACCAGCCGGGCGGGGCACTGACCCCCGAGCAGGTCGCAGACCGCTACGTGAACATCGCCCTACACACCGTCGGGTATCTACCCGCCCACTGACATCGCGCCGGGTCCACCGAGCCGAACTCGTCCCGGCGACAAGGAGAGACCATGCAGCGCACCCTTTTCGACAAGGATCACGAAGCGTACCGGGAGACCGTGCGCGAATTCCTCGCCCGCGAGATCGAGCCGAACTACGAACGGTGGGAATCCGAGCGGCTCATCGACCGCTCGGCGTGGCTGGCGGCAGGCAAGTCCGGGATCGTCGGACTCGGGGTGCCCGAGGAGTTCGGTGGCTCGGGCGTCACCGATTACCGGTTCCGATACGTCGTCGCCGAGGAGATCGCCCGCACCGCGACGACGTCGTTCGGTTCGGGACTGTCCCTCCAGGACGACATCGCCATCCCGTACATCGTGAATCTCGGCACTGAGGAGCAGAAGCAGCGGTGGCTGCCCGGCATGGCCGCGGGCGAGCTGATCGGCGCCATCGCGATGACCGAGCCCGGTGCGGGCAGCGACCTGCAGGGCGTGAAGACCACCGCGGTGCGGGACGGCGTCGAGTGGGTGATCAACGGTCAGAAGACGTTCATCACCAACGGCATTCACTCCGACCTCGTCATCGTCGTCGCGCGCACCGACCCGAGCGCCGGTTCCAAGGGCTTCTCCCTGCTCGTCGTGGAGCGGGGCATGCCCGGTTTCAGCCGTGGCCGCAAGCTGCACAAGGTCGGACTGGCCGGTCAGGACACGGCCGAGCTCGTGTTCGAGGACGTGCGGGTGCCCGCGAGCAATCTGCTCGGCACCGAGGGTCGCGGCTTCGTCCACCTCATGGAAAACCTTCCACTCGAACGTATTTCGATCGCGGTCAACGCGATCGCCGCCGCGAAGGCCGCCTACCAGTGGACGAGGGACTACGTGTTCGAGCGCAAGGCGTTCGGCAAGCCGATCGGCGATCTGCAGAACACCCGGTTCGCGCTGGCGGAGATGCTCACCGAGATCGAGGTGACCGAATCGCACATCGACCGGTGCGTACTCGCCTTGAACGCAGACGAACTCACCGCCGTCGACGCGTCGAAGGGCAAGTGGTGGGCCAGTGAACTGCAGAAGCGTGTCGTCGACCGCTGCGTCCAGTTGCACGGCGGCTACGGCTACATGATGGAGTACCCCATCGGCCGCGCGTACGTCGACAGCCGGATCCAGACGATCTACGGCGGCACCACCGAGATCATGAAGGAAATCATCGGCCGCGATATCGCGGCACGGTAGGCGGCTCCGCCGCCCGTGCGTGGTTGACGAGTCCCTGGACTCCTTAACCGCGCACGGGCGCGAAGCGCCTAGAGCAGGCGGGCTTTCGCGTCCGCGTACTCGCGGGTGAGGCGTTCGACGATCTCCGCTGCCGGGACGACGGCGTCGACGGCGCCGATGCCCTGTCCGGCGCCCCAGATGTCGCGCCAGGGCTTGGCTTCCGACTTCGCGGCGGTGTCCGCCTCCTCGCCGACACCGAAGTCCATGGCGGACGGGTCCGACACGGCGAGGTTGTTCGGGTCGAGTCCGGCGGCCTCGATGCTGCCGCGCAGGTAGTTGCCGTGCACCCCGGTGAACAGGTTGGAGTAGACGATGTCGGACGCGGTGGAGTCGACGATCATCTGCTTGTAGCCCTGGTCCGCGTTCGCCTCCTCGGTCGCGATGAACGCGGAGCCGACGTAGGCGAGGTCGGCGCCTGCGGCCTGCGCGGCGAGGACCGAGCGGCCGTGGGCGATGGAGCCCGACAGCAGGAGCGGCCCGTCGAACCATTCGCGGATCTCCTGGATCAACGCGAACGGCGACAGGGTGCCCGCGTGTCCGCCCGCGCCGGCCGCGACGGCGATGAGGCCGTCGGCGCCCTTCTCCACGGCCTTCTTCGCAAACTTGTTGTTGATGACGTCGTGGAGGACGATACCGCCGTAGCTGTGGATGGCCTCGTTGACGTCGGCGCGGGCGCCGAGGGACGTGATGACGATCGGGACCTCGAACTCGACGATGGTCGCGAGGTCCTCGTCGAGGCGGTCGTTGCTCTTGTGGACGATCAGGTTGACCGCGTACGGCGCGGACGGTGTCTCCGGGTTGTTGGCGTCGTGCTTGGCGAGCTCTTCGGTGATGCGGGTGAGCCATTCACGCAACACCGGCTGCGGGCGGGCGTTGAGCGACGGGAACGATCCGACGATGCCCGAAATCGACTGGGCGATCACCAGGTCGGGACCCGAGACGATGAACATCGGCGACGCGACCACGGGCAGGCGAAGCCGGTCTTGCAGGATGGGGGGCAGGCTCATGAATTTCTCCTTGATGCAGTGGTTTACGACTGGGAGAGCTGGGCGGCCATCAGCGGGATGAGCGCTTGCAGGCCTTTCACGGGGCGGACCATCACCTTGAACGACGTGATCTGGTCGCGGTCGTTCCAGTGGACGAGGTCGATGCCGTTGACGTGGATGCCGTCGAGTTCGGTGGCGAATTCCAGGACCGCCGAACGGTCGCCGTACCACTCCTCGACGTAGTGGAAACCGGTGCCGTCGAAGACGGTCAGGGCGGCGCGGAGGTACGCGAGGACCTTCGCCTTCCCTTCCTGCGGAGTGAACACGGCGGGGGAGGAGAACACGGCGTCGTCCGCGATCAGGGCGTCGAGGGCGGTGAGGTCGCGATGGTCGACGACGTGGTGCCAGCGGTCGACGACGCGGGGGCGGGCCGGTAGTTCGGCGGTCATCCGCGGAACGCCGGGGTCGGGAGGTCGTCGCCGAACACGTCCGGCAGGTCGTCGCGCACGCTGTCGGGGAACACGGCCGGTCGTTTCTCGAGGAACGCGGAGATGCCTTCGCGCGCGTCCGGTCCGATGCCGCGGATGTTGATCCCGCGTGTCTCGACGCGGTGCGCGATCATCGGGTGCTCGGCGCCGAGCGCCCGCCACATCATCTGGCGCGACAGCGCCACCGACACCGGGGCGGAGTGCTCGGTCAGGCTCCGGGCCAGCGCGTACGCCTCGTCGAGCAGGGACTCGCGGGGAAAGAGCTTGTACACGAGGCCGGCGTCGAACGCTTCCGTGGCGGGGAACACCCGGCCGGAGTACACCCAGTCGAGCGCCGTCTGCAGGGGGACGAGGCGGGGCAGGAACCAGGTCGAGCAGGATTCGGGGACGATGCCGCGCCGGTTGAAGACGAATCCGATGCGGGCGTCGTCGGCGGCGAGGCGGAAGTCGGCGGCGAGGGTCATCGTGATGCCCACTCCCACTGCCGGTCCGTTGATCGCGGCGATGATCGGCTTGCGGGATTCGAACATCCGGAGCACCACGCGACCGCCACCGTCGCGGCGGGAGTCGGCTCCCTCGTCCTCGTCCTGCCAATGATCGAACGTGGCGGACCCGGCGGACAGGTCTGCGCCCGCACAGAACGCTCGTCCGGCTCCGGTGAGCACGATCGCCCGGACGGAATCGTCCGCGTCGAGTTGGTCGTAGGCGGCAATCAGCTCGTTCTCCATGGTGGTGGTGAACGCGTTGAGCTGGTCGGGCCGGTTCAGGGTGATCGTCGCGATGCCGTCCGCGACGGCGAGTCCGATGTGATCCACCGCCCCAGCATGACATTGTTACCGAACGATCGCTAGAGCGGGTTCTGTGACGGGACCCACTACCCTGGAGTGGTCGTGTGACGATCGGATCGGGGACGGAGACCGAGGGATGTGCGCTGCAAAGGTGGCCGCCGTGGCAACGGGTACCGGGCGGCAGGTGATCCTCGACTCCGCGGTGGCCAACATGAACGAACGCGGCTATCATGGCACGTCCATGCGCGACATCGCCCGCGGCGCCGACATCACCGTCGCCTCGATCTACCACCACTTCGCGTCGAAGCAGGAGATCCTGCAGGACATCATGGTGCGCGCACTCCACGACGCCATCGCGATGACCCGCGGTGCCCTGCTGCGCTCGGGTGGCGCCCCCGCCGACCAGTTGCAGGCGCTGATGCGGGCGTGGGTCATGTTCCACACCACCCGGCAACTGGACGCAATGGTCGGCGCCACCGAGATACGCAGCCTCGACGACGCCGGCCGCCGGCTCGTCGTCGCCCTCCGCGACGAACAGGAGCACCTCTTCCGCGACGTCGTCGAGCGTGGTGTCGAGGAGGGCGACTTCGCGACCGAATTCCCGCGGGACGCCGTCCGCGGCATCATCAACATGGGTCAATCGGTGTGCACGTGGTGGCACGCCGACGGTCCGCTGAAGCCCGAGGAACTCGCCGAGCGCTACGCCGACCTCGCCCTGGCGATGGTGAAACCGACCGTCTGATCGCCGTGGCCGCAGCCCGGGCAGAATCGGGGTAGCGGGTGTCGCGGAAACGGAGCGTGAGATGAAGTTCGCCAGACGGCTCGACGCTCTCCAGCAGAAGTACCCGGCGATGGGCTTCCCGATCGCCGTCACGTACAAATTCCTCGACGACCAGGGTGTGTACCTCGCGGCGTTGATCGCCTACTACGGGTTCATCTCACTGTTTCCCCTCCTGCTTCTGCTCTCGACGGTGCTCGGGTTCGTGCTGTCGGGGCATCCGGAATTGCAGCAGGACATCATCGACTCGGCGCTGAGCCAGTTCCCGGTCATCGGCGCCGACCTGGCGGACCCGCACCGGATCGGCGGCGGGGTGACCGGCCTGGTGATCGGACTCGTCGGCGCCCTCTACGGTGGCCTCGGGGTGGCACTGGCCAGCCAGAACGCGATGAACACGGCGTGGTCGGTACCCCGCAACATGCGGCCCGATCCCATTCGCGGCCGGCTGCGGGGTCTGCTGCTACTCGGCACGATCGGTCTCGCCGTCCTCGGCACGGCCGCGGTGGCAGCGGTCGGCGCCGCGACGCACCTGTCCGGATCGTTCACCGTGCTTCTCATGCTCGCCGCGATCACGATCAACTCGGCGATCTTCATCCTTGCCTTTCGGCTCGCCACTGCCCGGCCGCTGTCCGTCGCCGACGTCGCGCCCGGCGCCGTCGCAGCAGCCGTGGTGTGGCAGGTGCTCCAATCGTTCGGGGCGTACTACGTGAGCAAGGTGGTGAGCACGGCGTCCGTGACGAACGGGGTGTTCGCCGTCGTGCTGGGGTTGCTGGCGTTCCTCTTCCTCGCCGCCGCGGCGATCGTGGTGTGTGTGGAGATCAACGTCGTCCGCGTCGACCGGCTGCACCCCCGGGCGCTGCTCGGGCCCTTCACGGACAAGGCCGACCTCGTGGAGGGCGACAAACGGACGTTCACCGACCAGGCGAAGGCGCAACGCGCGGTACCGCACGAGGGCATCCACGTCACGTTCGACGAAGTTTCTGCGAAGATGGACAGGCCCAGGCCGCCGTCGAAGGAGGAACGATGACCGATCCGATCTTCGATAAGTCGGAGCAACTGAAACAGGTCCAGCAGGGCATCCTTCCCGGCGAGACGATCATCGCCGTGTACGACTGCATCGGCGCGGGTACCGGCTTCCTCGGGATCACGAACCTCCGCGTCGTCATCCAGGACAAGAGCTTCGTCGGCAAGCGCACCGCGATCACGTCCATCCCGTACAAGAACATCCGCTCGGTCTCGTTCCTCAGCAACAAGTCGTGGGCCGGCCAGTTCTTCTCCTCCAGCAGCATCGCCGTCAACGTCGCCGACACCACGTACGAGGCCGACTTCCGTGGAATGGACAAGGCCCACCACGTGCACACGGTCATCCTCGAACACATCACGTGACGTAGGTCGCTCTGCTCCGGTGCGTCGCCCCAGGTCACGGCGACGCACCCACACACCGCGCCGGTGAGTGGAATCACCCCCGCGTGAATTGTCAATTCGGTTGCAGCCTCGCCCATACTGGTACGAGCCGGTGTGCCACTATCTCGGCCCGGTTCATCCTCAGGCGAGTCCATTGGACGTGCTCGCCGATCCTACGATCAGCCCGACGGGAGTCTTGCTGCCATGACGCCGCCTGCAGTTCACCTCACCGAACCTGCGGTCACCGCTCGTCCGTCTCTGCGTCCGCGGATTCCGTCACCGAGTCGGCGGGGCGCGATGCTGGCGCTTGCCCTCGGCGGGTTCGGTATCGGCACAACGGAATTCGCGTCCATGGGCCTGCTGCCCGCGATGGCCGCGGGGACCGGGGTGTCGGAGCCGGTGGCCGGGCACTTCGTCTCCGCGTACGCGCTCGGCGTCGTCGTCGGGGCGCCCACGATCGCGGCGCTGGCCGCGCGCGTCGAGCGGCGCACGCTGCTCATCGCGTTGATGGCCACGTTCGTCGTCGGCAATCTCGCTACCGCCCTCGCCCCCGGGTACGAGTCGCTGCTGGCCGCCCGGTTCCTCGCCGGGCTGCCCCACGGTGCGTACTTCGGGGTCGCAGCGTTGGTCGCCGCGCACCTAGCGGAACCGGGCAAGCGTGCCAAGGCGGTCGCGACCGTGATGATGGGTCTGTCGGTCGCGAATGTGGTCGGGGTGCCTGCGACGGCGTTCTTCGGCCAGATCCTGGGCTGGCGGTCCGCGTTCGTGCTCGTGGTGATCATCGGAATCGTGACGCTGGTGGCGCTGGCACGTCTGGTCCCGCCGCTGGCCGGGGTGCACGTGAGCAACCCGGTGGCCGAACTCGGGGCACTGAGCCGGGTGCAGGTGTGGATGACGCTGATCTTCGCGACGGTCGGGTTCGGCGGCTCGTTCGCGGTGTACACGTACATCAGTTCGACGCTCACCGACGTGTCCGGGTTGCCGCACGCGATGGTTCCGGTGGCGTTGATGCTGTTCGGTTCGGGGATGATCCTCGGTAACGTCGTGGGTGGCCGCATCGCCGACAACGCGGTGGTCCCCGGGCTGTTCGGGTGCATGATCGCCCTGATCTGCGTCCTGGCCCTGTTCATCGTCGCCGCACACAACCCGGTGACGGCGCTGATCGTGCTGTTCTTCATCGGGATGGCGGTGACGGCGATCTTCCCGGCCGTCCAGTCGCGGCTGATGGACGCGGCGGGTGACGCGAAGACCCTGGCGTCGACGCTGATCCACGGCGCGTTCAATCTCGCCAACGCGGGTGGCGCGTGGATCGGAGGCGTCGTGATCGCGGCCGGATACGGCTACACCGCCCCGGCCGCCGTTGGCGCCCTCCTCGGCGTCGCCGGACTGATCGTCCTCACGATCGCGGTCCTCCTCGACCGCCGGCGCCGGCACGAACCGGCCGCCGACGGCTGACGGTTCAGGCGTGAACCCCGGCGGCGTACCGATCCCGTAGCGTGCCCTTGACGAGTTTCCCGGTGGGGGTTCGGGGGAGGTCGTCGCTGAACACGACGTTCCGCGGTACCTTGAACCGGGCGAGCCGTCCCCGCACGTGGTCGAGGAGTTCACCGGCCAGCGCGTCGTCCCCGATCACACCCGGAACGGTCTGGACCACGGCCAGCACCGATTCCCCCATCTCCTCGTCGGGGATCCCGATCACCGCGACGTCGAGGACGGCGGGGTGTTCGGTGAGGGTGTTCTCGATCTCCTGCGGATAGATGTTGACGCCGCCGGAGATGATCATGAACGACTTCCGGTCGGTGAGGAACAGATACCCGTCCTCGTCGAGGTAGCCGACGTCGCCGGTGGTGGTCCACGTCGGGTGCTGTGGGTGCTGGGCGTCGCGGGTCTTCGCGGGGGCGTTGTGATATTCGAACGGCAGGGTGTCCCGCTCGAAGTAGAGGGTGCCGATCTCGCCCGGTGCGAGGTCGGCACCGTCGTCGCCGCAGATGTGGGCGACGCCGAGCGCGGCGCGGCCGACGGTTCCGGGCTTGCGGAGCCATTCGTCCGAATTCACGAGGGTCATGCCGTTGAGTTCGGTGGACGAGTAGTACTCCGACAGGATCGGACCCCACCACTCGATCATCTGCCGCTTCACCTCCACCGGGCACGGGGCCGCGGCGTGGACGGCGACGCGCAGGCTGGAGACGTCGTACTTCTCCCGGGTCTCGGCGGGCAACTTCAGCATGCGGACGAACATCGTGGGCACCCACTGGCTGTAGGTGACGCGGTACTGCTCGATGTACGCGAGCGCCTTCTCGGCGTCGAAGCGGTCCATCACGACGACGGTGCCGCCGAGGGCCTGCACCGACGCGCAGGTGCGGAGAGGTGCCGCGTGATACAGCGGGGCGGGTGAGAGGTAGACGGTGTCCGGCGTGACTCCCCACACCGTCGCGTTCATCCCGGTCATGGTGTCGCCGGGTTCGTGGATCTGACGTACGGGCAGTTCCGGTTTGATGCCCTTCGGGCGGCCGGTGGTGCCGGACGAATACAGCATGTCCGCCCCGCGGGGCTGGTCGGGGAGCGGGACGTCCGATTCCGCGGCGGCGGCCCGGTCGAGCGAGTTGTAGCCGGGAATGGTTCCCCCGAACGCGAGCCGGTGCTCGGTGGCCGGGGTGAGGGCGGTGAGGTCATGCGCAACCGCGTCGAGTGCGGCGTCGACGATCAACGCCTTGGCACCGCAATCCTCGACGATGTAGGCGATCTCGGGCGGTGTGAGGTGCCAGTTCGCCATCGTGAGATAGAGACCGGAACGCATTGCCGCCCAATAGATGTCGAAGATCGCGGGAGTGTTCGTGGCCAGCACCGCGACGTGATCCCCGCGGCGCAGGCCGAGGGCGTGCAGGTGGCGGGCGATGCGGACCGAGCGGGACTCGAGTTCGGCGAAGGTGACCGTCTGCCCGGTGCCGGCCATGATCACGGCCGGCTTGTCGGGTGTGGTGGCAGCATGAGCGCCGGGATACATGGTTACTCCGATTCGTGAGGGATCTCGAGGGGGGGACACTGTCCGGCCGTCAGCCGAGTTGCTCCTGCGCGACCTTGGACCGGCGGGCCACACCGGCCACCGAGATCAGTCCGATCACCGCCGCCACGATCACGAAGACGGCGGGAGAGAGGATGTTTCCGGTCTTCGCCACGAGCCAGACGGCGACGAACGGGGCGGTGCCGCCGGCGATGACGACACCGAGGTTCCAGCCCATCGCGACACCGGTGAAGCGGACGTCCTTGTCGAACAGTAGCGGCATGAGCGTGTACGAGCCGACCTGGGCTCCGATGGTGTTGACCATGATCAGCAGATAGGCGATCGCGGCGATCCACAGGCTGTGGTGCATGACGGCCATGGCGGGGTAGGTGACGATCGCGAATCCGGCGAGGCTGATCACGGTGAACCGCAACCGTCCGATGCGGTCGGCGAGGACGCCGCCGAGCGGCATCGCGAGTGCGACGACGCCGATGACGGCGGTCGCGATCCAGTACACCGGGGTGCGTTCGTAGCCGAGGCTCTTCATGAGATGGATGCTCATGTAGGTGAGGCCGATGTACGCGGTTCCGTTGCACGCCACACTGATTCCGACCGACTGCAGGAGGGCGAGCGGCTGACGCCGGAAGACGGCGACGACGGGCGCCTGGACCGGCCCGGAATCGGTGTCCTCACCGTGGGTTTCCTCGACCCGGGTGCGGGCCCACAGGCAGAGCAGCGTCAGCGGCAACGCGAGCAGGAACGGGACCCGCCATCCCCAGCTCTCGAGTTGCGCGTCGGTGGTCAACGCCGACACCGTGCCCGCGACCGCTGCGGCCATCGCGAATCCCATCGTGGATCCGAGCGGGGTGAACGCCCCGTAGGTGGCCTTGAGATGCCGCGGCGCGGATTCGGAGATGAACGTGGCCGAGCCGCCGACCTCGCCGCCTGCCGAAAATCCCTGGACCATCCGCACGACGACGAGCAGCACGGTGGCCCAGATCCCCGCTTGCGCGTGGGTGGGCAGGAATCCCATCGCCATGCTGCCGAGGCCCATGCAGACGAGCGTCGCGAGGAGGGCCTTCTTCCGCCCGAGCCGGTCGCCGATGTGCCCGAAAACGATGCCCCCGAGCGGACGCATGAGGTACGCGGTGCCGAACACGGCGAGTGCGGACAGCAGCGCGGTGGCCGGGTCGCTGCTGGGGAAGAAGAGCGGGGCCATCACGATCGCGAGGTAGCCGTACAGGCTGAAGTCGTAGTACTCGATCAGGGTGCCCACGCCGCCCGCGATCGCGGCGCGGCGCGCTCGGATGCGGTCTTCGGTCCGCCATTCGGTGGCGGCAGCAGACCCGGTCAACTGGTCCGTCATTGGTGTCCTGACCTTTCGGAGGCGGATGAGACGTGCATCACTTCTCGTGGATCATGCCAAGCGAACGATCGATTGGCAAGGTGTTCGGGTGGCGGGCCGTTCTCGGCAGTTCCGGGTATTTAGTCGCAGCATACGGAGATATTGACTTCCGACGTTCACTCGGTTGATGATGAGAACCCGCCGAACGAGCGTTTGGCTGAAGATTGAAGTACTCGAAAGGACGCAGCGGATGACGACGTCCCACGCCGAAGCGGACACCCACGAGGACCGGGAGGATTCGGCAGGCGTCGACCTCACCGCTCTCGCCCACTACCTCGACAGCGCACTCGACGGCGGTGTGCGCGGAGACCTCGCCGTCTCGCTCATCAGCGGTGGCCGATCGAACCCCACCTACCGCGTCGCCGACGCCGACCGGACATGGGTTCTGCGGCGGCCCCCGTACGGGCACGTCCTGCCCAGCGCGCACGACATGAAGCGTGAGTTCACCGTGATCAGGGGACTGGCCGGAACAGCCGTCCCGGTGCCCGACGCGGTGCTGCTGTGCGAGGACAAGAACGTGCTCGGAGCCGCGTTCTACCTCATGGAACTGGTGGACGGAACGCCCGTCGGAACGGTCGAGCAGGCGTCGGCGCTCACCCCGGACGACCGCCGCCGGCTCGGGCTCGATCTCGCCGACACCCTCGCCGCGCTGCACGGCGTCGACCCCGACGCGGTCGGGCTCGGCTCGTTCGGCCGCCCCGGCGGATACCTCGACCGTCAGCTCGACCGTTGGTCCCGGCAGTGGGAGGCCTCGCGCACCACCGATCGGCCCGAGGTGTCCGTGCTGCTCGACAAGCTGCGCCGGGCGCTGCCCACCTCGCACTTCCCGGGCATCGTCCACGGCGACGTCAAACTCGACAACGTGCTCGCGTCCCGCGACGACGCCGGGAAGATCGTCGCCGTTCTGGACTGGGAAATGGCCACGCTCGGCGACACGCTCGCCGACGTCGGGATCATGCTGAGCTTCTGGGACCAGCCCGGCGCCGTCGACAACCCGGTGACCAATGGGCTCGCCCGACTCGACGGATTCCCCACCCGTACCGAACTTCTCGACCGTTACGCCACGCGGCGCGGCATCGAGATCCCCGACATCGATTGGTACACGGTGTTCGCCGACTTCAAGATCGCCGTCATCCTCGAGGGCATCAACGCCCGGCACGCGCAGGGCGACACCGTCGGTGGGGGTTTCGACGACGTCGGCGACATGGTCGGCCCGCTGTTGCAGCGTGCACTCGACCTCGCCGCCGTGTCGCCCGTGTCCGAACTCCGCCGCTGACCGCGGCACCACCGAAGAGATTGGAGCCACGGAAGTGGATTTCGACTACAGCCCGAAAGTGCTGGAACTGCAAGCGAAGCTGACGAAGTTCATGCAGGAGCGGGTACTGCCTGCCGAGACGATCGCCGAAGAGCAACTGGCATCGAAGCCGGACCACTGGGGTGCGCCGCCGATCGTGGCCGACCTGAAGGCGGCCGCGAAGCGCGAAGGCCTGTGGAATCTCTTCCTGCCTGCGCGCGAGGGTGCCGGTCTGACGAACCTCGAATACGCGCCGCTAGCGGAACTCACCGGCTGGAGCCCGTTGATCGCACCCGAGGCGTTCAACTGCAACCCGCCGGACACCGGCAACATGGAACTGCTGCACCTGTACGGCACCGACGAACAGAAGCGGGAATGGCTCGAACCCCTGCTCGCGGGCGAGTTCCGGTCGTGCTTCTCGATGACCGAACCCGACGTCGCGAGCTCGGACGCCAACAACGTCCGCCTCGAGATCGCCGAGGACGGCGACGACTGGGTGCTGACCGGCCGCAAGTGGTGGTCCACCGCGGCCCTGCGCGACGACTGCCGGGTGGCGATGGTCATGGGCGTCACCGACCCAGGTGCCCCTGTCGGCAGCCGGCACAGCATCGTCCTCGTTCCCATGGACACCCCCGGTCTGACCATCGTCCGGTCCACGACGGTGCTCGGCTTCACCGACCGCCACGAAGGCGGGCACGGCGAGATCGTCTTCGACGAGGTCCGCGTCCCCAAGGCGAACCTGCTCGGACCGCGCGGCAAGGGCTTCGCCGTCGCGCAGGCGCGCCTCGGTCCGGGGCGCATCCATCACTGCATGCGGTTGATCGGCATGGCCGAGCGGGCGATTGCGCTGATGACCGAACGCGCCCGCACCCGGGTGGCGTTCGGCAGGCCCCTCGCCGACGAGGGTGTGGTGCAGGCGACCGTCGCGGACGCGCGGATCCACCTCGACGCCGCCCGGCTGCTGGTGCTGCGGGCCGCCTGGCGGATGGACGTCGAGGGCACGAAGGCGGCCCGTCACGACATCGCCGCCGCAAAGGTGATGGTCCCGCTCACGGTCAAGCGGGTCGTCGACGACGCGATGCAGATCTTCGGCGGCGCCGGCCTGTCGCAGGACACGATCCTGCCGGTGCTGTACGCGCAGGCCCGGTTCCTGCAGATCGCCGACGGCCCCGACCAGGTGCACCGCCGCTCCCTCGCCCGGGCCGAGTTCGCCACCACCCCGGTCCTGAAGGAAGTCCGCGGGTGAACGAGGACACCACGCGCGCCCGGCAGCAGAGCATCGGCGACATTCCGCGGCGGTCCGCGGCGCGTTTCCCGGACAAGCTCGCCGTGGTGCACCGCGACGTCCGGCTCACGTTCGCCGAATTCGACACGCTGATCGACAGGGTCGCGGCGGCCCTGCACTCCGAGGGGTTGACGCGCGGCGACCGGCTCGCGTTGTTGTCGCACAACTGCTGGCAGTACGCGGTGCTGAACTTCGCAACCGCCCGGCTCGGTGTGGTTCTCGTGCCGGTCAACTTCATGCTGACCGGCGGGGAGATCGCATACATCCTCGACGACTGCGCAGCCGACGCGTTCGTCGTCGAGGACGCCCTGGTGCCCGTTGCCGAGAAGGCGCTCGCGGAATCGAAGGGAAGCGTCCGGGTGCGGGCGACCATCCCGCTCGGCGATACGGCCACACCGGGTGGCTGGCGTTCGTTGAGGGACTGGGCGGAGGGTGAATTCGGTTCGCCGCCCGAGGTGTTCGTGGCAGACGACGACGTGGTCCGCATCATGTACACGTCGGGCACCGAATCACGGCCCAAGGGCGCGATGCTCACCAGCCGGTCGCTGATGTGGCAGTACATCAGCTGCATCGTCACCGGCGGCATGAGCAGCGACGACGTGGAGGTGCACGCGCTGCCGCTGTACCACTGCGCTCAGCTCGACAACTTCCTCAGCACCGACATCTATCTCGGCGCGACGAGCATCATCGTCGACGGGCCCGACCCGCAGGTGTTGCTCCGCACCATCGAGGCCGAGCAGGTGACCAACCTGTTCTGCCCGCCGACGGTGTGGATCTCGCTGCTGCAGTCACCCGAGTTCGCGACCACCGACCTGCGTTCGCTGCGCAAGGGCTACTACGGCGCGTCGCCGCTGCCGGTGGAGATCCTGCGCGAAATGAACCGCCGGTTGCCGGGTATCCGGTTGTGGAACTTCTACGGGCAGACGGAAATGGCGTCACTCGCGACGGCTCTCGGGCCGGAAGATCAAGAGACGCGCGGTGGTTCGGCAGGCAAACCCGCTCTCAACGTGGAGACACGCATCGTCGACGACCGGGACCTGCCGCTTCCGGCGGGCGAGGTCGGCGAGATCGTGCACCGCAGCCCGCACGCCACCGTCGGCTATCTGGGACAACCCGAGAAGACCGCGGAAGCATTCGCGGGCGGGTGGTTCCACTCCGGCGACCTCGGCTACCTCGACGAGGACGGCTACCTGTGGGTGGTCGACCGCAAGAAGGACATGATCAAGACCGGCGGGGAGAACGTCGCGACCCGGGAGGTCGAGGAAACACTCTACGAACTCGACGGCGTCGGTGAGGCCGCCGTGTTCGCGGTGCCGCACCCACGGTGGATCGAAGCGGTCGCCGCGGTCGTGGTCCCCGCCGCCGGCGTCGAACTCGACGAGAAAGACGTCGTGGAGCATTGCCGCGGACGACTCGCCGGATACAAGGTGCCCAAGTACGTGATCGTCGCCGACTCCCTCCCGAAGAACCCGAGCGGCAAGATCCTCAAACGCGTTCTCCGAGACACATTCGGTTCCATTGCCCAAGACTGAGCAGGAGACCACCATGCCCACCGATTCGAACACACAACGCGCGGGCAAGCCCCGGGCCGCGCGCGCCTCGTTCGCGGCCGCCATCTCGACCTCACTCGAGTGGTACGACTTCTTCATCTACGCGACCGCCGCCGCGCTCGTCTTCAACGCCACGTTCTTCGCGACCGACAGCCAGGTCGTCGCCGCCCTCAACTCGTTCGCCACGGTGGCGGTCGGCTTCATCGCCCGGCCGATCGGCGGCGTCCTCGCCGGGCACTTCGGCGACAAGGTGGGGCGCAAACCGGTACTCGTCGCGGCCATCGTCATGATGGCCGTCGCGACCTCGCTGATCGGCCTCGTGCCCAACACCCAGCTCGTGTGGCTCGCACCGACGATCCTCGTGACCCTGCGGATCTGCCAGGGCCTCGCCGTCGGAGCGCAATGGGGCGGTGCCGTCCTCCTCGCCACCGAGAACGCCCCCGCCGGACGTCGCGGGTTCTACGGCAGCTTCGCGCAGCTCGGCGTGCCCATCGGCGTCGTGCTCGGAAACGTCGTCTTCCTGGTCATCACAGCGGTATTCGACTCCGAGTCGTTCCTCGCGTGGGCGTGGCGCATCCCGTTCTGGATCAGCCTCGTGATGCTTCCGGTCGCCTTCGTCATCCACCGCTACCTGGAGGAGACACCCGAGTTCCAGGAACTGTCGAAGAAGCTCGCCGAAGCTCCGGTCGCGCGGAAGTCGCCGATCCTGCAGGTGCTGCGCAACAATCCCGGCACCGTGCTCACCGCGGCCGGCGCGAACGCCATCGGCGTCATCTTCTTCTACACGATGATCACAGGGTCCGTGCAGTTCGCCACCACGTACCTCGGGATCGAACGCTCAACTGTGCTCGGCTTCATCCTCGCCGCCTGCGTTCTGATGATTCCGCTGGTCCCGCTGGCCGGATACCTCTCCGACATCTACGGCCGGAAGCTGATCTTCGGAATCGGCACCGCCGGGATGCTGCTGTGGGGAATCCCCATGTGGCTCATGATCGGACACTCGAGCCAGGGCACGCTGTGGCCGTTCGCGCTCGCCGTCTTCGGCGCCGTGATCGTCATGTCGTTCCAGACCGGAACGCAGGGAACGCTGTTCGCGGAACTGTTCCCGCCCGAGATCCGATTCTCCGGTGCCTCCCTCGGTTACCAGATCTCCGCCATCATCGGCGGCTTCTCACCGATGGTCATGGTGCTGCTCATCAACGGCGACGCGTCCAACGCCTGGCGCGTCGGCGCGTTCCTCGCCGGCGCCGGGGCGGTCGGGTTGCTCTGCCTCGTCACGATCGTCCGCAAGTACTCGAAGCCCGGCATCCAGCAGGCGGCCCGCCAGTCCACCGTGGCGGTGTGAGGCGACGTGAGTGGCAAAGTGTGCTGGCGCACGCTTTGCCCTCACCTGGGGATCAGCGGGACAGCCGGCGCTGCCTCGCGTTGGCGGCGCCGACGAGCGCGCGCAGTGCCTGCGGCGCCCGCTTCGCGGTGCGCAGGATGGCCTGGTCGATCATCCCCAGCTTCGGCGCGAGTCGCGGAACGGTCCGGGGCGCGTGGTCCGCGTCGGTGAGGGAGTAGAGGGGCCAGCGGTCGGGCACGCCCTTGAGGTCGTGTTCCCCGGCGTCGGCGAACCGCAGTCCCGACCCCACCACGAGATCGCGCACGGTACGTGACACCAGCACTTCCCCGGCGCGGGCCGTCGCTCCGATGCGCGCGCCGATGTGGACGGTCATCCCGCTGACGTCGGGACCGTTGCGCTCGACCTGCCCCGTGTGGATGCCGGCCCGCACCTCGAGTCCGAGTTCGGCGGCGCCGTCGACGACCGCCCGCGCGCACCGGACCGCGGACGCGGGACCGTCGAAGATGCTGAAGGTGCCGTCGCCGGCGACGTTGAGGAGGCGACCACCTGCCTTCTCGACCTCGTCGCGGACCTGCCACTCGTGCGCGGCCCGGAGGTCGCGGTAGGCGGCGTCGCCGATCCGCGCGAGCACCTCGGTGGACCCGACGACGTCCGTGAACAGTACGGAGGCCAGGTATCGGCCGGCGTCGGATGCCGGGTGCCCACCGGTGGCCAACTGCTCGACGTGGTCGATGATCGGCTTCCACGCCTCCCCGAGCGACGCGCCGGGAGGCGACGGCGGCAACAGGTGGAAACTGCCGCCCGGGATGCGGTCCGCGACGTACTGCGCGGCGGCCACCGGCACCGGACTACCGGGGACCAGTATCGCCCGCGCCGGGCATTGGATGGACGGCAACGTGTCGGAGTAGTCGAGCCGGAAGATCCACTCCAGGTGGGCCTGTGCGACCGCAGGTGTCGCGGAACTGCGTTCGAGCATCGCCATCAGCCGACGGTTGAACGCCGAGTCCTCCCGGGGATCCCACAGGGGTACCGTGCCGCCCGACCCCCAGTTCCGCGCGGCCGCTCGCCACCCGTCGACGAAGTTGTCGCGTTCGGCGTCGCTCCAGCCGGAGGGATCGTGGTCACCGCCCAGGAGGCGTTCTGCGAACGGCTGGATCAGGACGACGCCGGTGACCCGTTCCGGTGAGCGGGCGGCGACGAGTGCGACGGCACCGCTCCCGCTGGCCACCCCGACCAGCACGGCCTGCCGCATCCCAACCTCGTCCATGATCGCGACGATGTCGTCGGCCTGCTGCTCGAGTGTCGGCAGATGTTCGACCGGGTCGGACAACCCCAGCCCCCGCTGCTGGAAGTACACCGTGCGGGCAAACGTGCTGCCCCGTTCCATCAGGTAGTGGATCTGCGGGTCCGTCCACATGAGGTCGAGGTGCATGTTGATCTCGAACAGCCACACCACGTCGCGTTCACCCGCGCCCACCACCTGGTATGCCAGCGCATGTCCGTCCCGCTGCACGTAGCGGACTGCCGGTGGGTCCATTTTCCCAGCGTAAACGCATGTGAGTGGCAAAGTGGGCGTCCGCACACATTGCCACTCACCTGGGGATGGTGCCCAACTCGCGGGCCCTGGCGATTGCGGAGGTCCGGGACTTGACGCCGAGTTTGCCGAAGATGTGGACGAGATGGGACTTCACGGTCGTCTCGGAGAGAAAGAGTTCCTTACCGATCTCCCGATTGGATCGCCCGGCAGCCACCAACGTCAGAACCTGGATCTCCCGTGGGCTGAGGCTGGTGGCAGGTCGGCGTACACGCGTCATCAGTTTCGACGCCACGGCGGGGGAGAGGACGCTGTCGCCGGCCGACGCCGCGCGAACGGCGGCGAGGAGTTCGGGCGGGGGAGTGTCCTTCAGGAGATACCCCGCGGCGCCGGCCGCGACCGCGTCGAGGATGTCGGCGTCCGTGTCGTAGTTGGTGACGACCAGCACGTGCGGTGGGTTCGGCAGAGACCGCAGGTTCCGGGTGGCGTCCACGCCCGAGGTGCCGGCGCCGAACCGGAGGTCCATGAGCACGAGGTCGACCGGAGTCGTCGCGCACAACGCCACGGCGGTGTCGGCGGTGGCAGCCTCGCCGACCACCTCGATGTCGTCCTCGTGCTCGAGGAGGGCGCGCAGGCCCGCGCGAACGATCGCGTGGTCGTCGGCGAGCAGTAGTCGGATCATGCGCCGACCTCGAGCGGGAAGGACACCGCGACCGCGGTCAGTCCTGGTTCCGACTCGACCGACATCGACCCGTCGAGCAGCTCGACGCGACGGCGAATCGAATTCAGCCCGAACGCTTTCGACGGTTCACGGTCGAGGAGTTCGGCATCGAAGCCGATGCCGTCGTCGACGACGTCCAACCGGACCGCGTCCTCGTAGTAGGTGAGAGTGACCGCCATCCGGGATGAATGCGCGTGCCGGACCACGTTCGACACCGCACCCTGTGCAATCCGCACCAACGCCGCCTCGACGGGCATCGGCAACCGCACCGGCTCCCCCTCGACCACGGCAATGGTGTCGAACGTGTCGCTCCTCGCCTGCGTGCAGATCCGCGCGAGCGCGTCCGCGAGTGACTGCCCGTCGAGGACGGCGGGTGTGAGATCACCGATGAGCTGCCGGGTTTCGGCGAGGCTGTCGGCGGCCGTCTCCCGCGCCAATCGGATACGGTCCCGGGCGGGGTGGTCGGGGGCCGCGCGCTCGGCGGCGTGGAGCAGCATCTGAATGCTCGACAGATCCTGCGCGACGGTGTCGTGGATCTCGCGTGCGAGCCGCTCACGTTCGGCCAGGGAGCCGGCGGCACGTTCCTGCTCGGCGAGTTCGGCTCGGGTTCGGGTCAATTCGCCGATGAGGCGATCGCGTTCGACGGCCTCCCTGTACAACGCCCGGTAGCCGAGGCCGATCGCCACCGCGACGCACGCACCGATCACCGGACCGACGACACCCGCGACGCTCCAGCCGCGGTGCATTCCGGTACCCACGACCGCCACGACGGTCGCGGCTGCGACCGCAAGGACTCCCCAGCGTCGCGGCAGCAGATGCAGGTACAGGAAGAACAGCCCGAACGCGAGATAGGCGGCGTCGGGGGCGAGGACCATCAGCGCCACCCACAGTGCCGTCAGCGCTGCGAGCCACCACGTCCCGCGCAGCCGACGCGTCGCTCCCACCGCGTACACCGCGAGGAACGCCACCGACAGCACCACGATCGCCGGTGCCTGCGGTGCGTCCGGAAGGACGGCGCGCAAGATCACGACTGCAGTGAGCGCCGCGATCAGCGCATGCAGTCCCAATTGGAGTCCCGCGAACACGGGTGTGAGAGGGGAGCGGTGCACCCCGCCCAGCTTATCGACGCGAGCGAACCCGGCATCCATCGAAAGTCGGAACGCGCACCCGACCTTCGACCACCGAGAATTCCACCCCACGTGCGATGGAACCGTGTCGTGCCCGGGGCACGGTGAGTTCGGAGGCCGTGAGCGCCGCCCCGGCCCGTATCGACTGCGGCGCCGGTCGTGATCTGGAGAGGACCATCTGTGTTCGTCGCATCGAGAGACCTGCGTGCCGCGCGTGGTCGCTTCGCGCTGATATCCGTCGTCGTGGTGCTGATTGCGCTGCTCGTCACGTTTCTCAGCGGTCTCACGGCCGGACTGCGTCATCAGAACGTGTCCGTCGTGGAACGCATCGACGCGGAGTCGGTGGTCTTCGCCGCCTCCGCCGACGGTCCGTCGTTCGACGAGTCCGTGCTGACGTCCGAGCAGGTGGCCGTCTGGCGGCGGAGCGCCGACTCGGTGCAGCCGATCGGCGTCGGACGGGGCTCGGCGTCGGCAGTAGGAGGTCCGGCGAAGGGGGTGGCGCTAGTCGGCGCGGACGGCGGTGTGGGCGACCGTGCGCCGTCCGCGCCGGGAACCGTGATCCTCGGGGCCGGCGCGGCGCGATCCCTCGGCGTCCGCGCCGGCGACAATCTCACCGTCGGCGACGTCACCTTCACCGTGACCGCAGTCCGCGGCGACGACTGGTACGGCCACAGCCCGGCCGTGTGGATGACGCTCGCCGACTGGCAGCACGCGAACCCGCGTGGGGGTGCGGCGACGGTGCTCGCGGTGTCGGGCGGGGACGACGCCACGAACGCCGTCGCGGGGACGACCTCCCGAAGTGTGGCCGACTCCTTCTCCGCCATCGGCTCCTATGCCTCCGAGAACGGGTCGCTGACGTTGATGACGGTGATGCTGTTCGCGATCTCCGCGCTGGTGATCGGCGCGTTCTTCACGGTCTGGACCCTGCAGCGGACCCCCGATGTCGCGACGTTGAAGGCGCTCGGCGCGTCCACCGGGTCGCTCGTGCGGGACGCGCTCGGGCAGGCGCTCGTCGTCCTGCTCGCCGGCGTGAGTGTCGGTGTCGGGATCGCGGCGGTGGCCGGGTCGATGATCGGCGACGCGGTGCCGTTCGTGCTCGACATCTCCACCACTGCCCTGCCCGCCACCGCCCTCGTCGGGCTTGGCCTCGTCGGCGCCGCGTTCGCGCTCCGCTTCCTGTTCACCACCGACCCCCTCACCGCCCTCGGGAGCACACGATGACCACACCCGCCCTCACCCTCGACGACGTCACCCTCACCTACCCCGACGGCGCGGGACGTGTCACCGCCCTCGACTCGGTATCGCTGACCGTCGGCCGGGGTGAGATCGCCGCGATCACCGGTCCGTCCGGTTCCGGAAAGTCGACGCTCCTCGCGGTGGCGTCGACGCTGATCCGGCCCGACTCGGGCTCCGTCCGGCTGGGCGCCACCGAACTCACCGCGCTGAGCCGCCGCGAGGCGTCCACACTGCGCCGCGACCGGATCGGCATCGTGTTCCAGCAGTCCAACTTGGTGTCGTCGTTGACGGCCCTCGAACAACTGGAGGTGATGGCGCATCTCGGGCAGCGATTGTTCGTGCCGCGGCGGGCAGGGCGCGCGAAGGCTCGCGATCTGCTCGACGCCGTCGGCCTCGCAGACCACGCCGGGAAGAGGCCCGCGCAGTTGTCCGGTGGGCAGCGGCAGCGGGTGAACCTGGCCCGGGCGCTGATGAACGATCCGTCGCTGCTGGTCGTCGACGAGCCGACCAGCGCGCTCGACCAGGAACGCGGCGCCGCGATCATGGATCTGATCCTCGGTGTCGTGCGAGAGCGCGAGGTCGCAACGCTGCTGGTGACACACGACCACACGCATCTGTGCAGAATGGATGCAGTCCACCGCGTAGTCGACGGCTCCCTCACCCGTGAGCACTTGTTAACCGCGGAAGGTTAATAAGTACGCACAGGTGTGAACAACATGTTTCTTCCAAAGTCAAGGGTTGACGTTTCTCATGTGCGTGAGATTACATCTTAGTGGTAAGCCTTTGAGGGCTTAAGTAAATGCCTCGACCCGACCCTGAGGATGCTCATGACGACGGTATCGCCCGCCATGGCTGCCACAGCTGAGATGATCAGCGCCCGACTCGAACGCCTGCCGATGAGCAGGTGGCATATCAAGGCCCGCGTCATCGTCGGCGCCGTCACGTTCTTCGACGGCTTCGACCAGTTGATGATCGCGTACTCTCTCCCCGTCCTCATCCCCAAGTGGGGTCTGACCCCCGGCGACATCGCCTGGGTGATCGCCATCGGCGGCATCGGCATGCTCGTCGGCGCCCTCGCCGGCGGCTGGTTCGCCGACCGCGTCGGCCGGCTCAACGTCATCATTTTCTCGCTCGCGCTCTACGCAGTGATGAGCCTCGGCATGGCGTTCACCGACAGCCTGATGCTCTTCCTCGTCTTCCGATTCGTGCAGGGTATCGGCCTCGGCGCCGAGGTCCCGGTGGCAGCGAGCTACATCGGCGAGATCACCAAGGCCCACAAGCGTGGACGATTCGTGCTGCTCTACGAGGTGATCTTCCCGATCGGGCTCGTGATGTCGGCAATCGTGTCGGCGTGGGTGGTCCCGAACTACGGCTACAAGATCCTGTTCGCGCTCGGTGCGCTGCCCGTCGTGCTCCTGCCGCTGCTGTGGAAGCTGCCCGAGTCGCCGCGCTGGCTCGCGTCCCGTGGCCGCTACGAAGACGCGCACGATGCCATGACCCGCATCGAGAACGAGATCACCGGAAAGTACGGCAAGACGCTTCCGGCTCCGCAGCCGCTGCCCGCCGTCACCGTCGATCCCCGCCGCGGAACCTTCGCGGAGGCCTTCCGGGGTATCTACCTGCGTCGCACTCTCATGCTCGCGGCCATCTGGGGCTGCGCCTACTTCGTCAACTACGGCATCGCGTCCTGGCTGCCGACGCTGTACCGATCCGCATTCGACGTCAGCGTCGACACCGCCCTGCACTACAGCATCGTCACCAGCGTCGCCGGCCTGATCGGCTGCATCCTCGTCGCGTTCCTCATCGACAACCTCGGTCGCCGCATCTGCATCACCGCGTCGATGGTCCTGTGCTCGTCGCTGCTCTTCCTGCTCGCCGCCTCCGGCGCCGACACCGCGACGAAGGTCCTGTTCTGGTCGGCCGGATCCGCGCTGTTCGTCTTCGCGGTCAACATGGCGCTCTACGTCTACACGGCGGAGCTGTACCCGACCCGGATGCGAGCCATCGGCTGCGCGATCGGCGGAGCGAGCGGACGCCTCGGCATCATCGTCGGTCCCCTCGCCGTCGGCGCCATCCTCGACGGGGGCGGCACACTCACCGTCGTCTTCGGAATGTTCGCCGCGGTCGCAATGATCGGTGCCCTCGTGGTCGGCTTCTTCGCCGTCGAAACCCGCGAAAAGACTCTCGAGGAGATCTCCCAGTGACCGTTCTCGACACCGCACCACACACCCTGCAGTTCGTCCCGGTCGCCGACCGGATCCTCGTCGCCGGGCAGTGGCGGCAGGCGAACGGCCCCGCCTTCGCGGTCACGGACCCGTCGACCGGCGAAACCCTGCAGGTGATCCACCAGGCCACCGCCGACGACGCCGACGAGGCGGTCCGGAAGGGCCGCGCCGCCGCCGACGACCCGGCGTGGCGCGCGCTGCTCCCGCACCAGCGGGCGAAGTACCTGCACCGCATCGCCGACGCGATCGAGGCGAACACGTCCCGGCTCGCGCTGCTGCAGAGCTACAACACCGGCAAGACGGTCGCCGAGACCACGGCACTCGTCGGCAGCGCGGCGGGCACGTTCCGGTACTTCGCCGCCGTCCTCGAAACCGCGGACGACGACCTCACCACCCCGCGAGGCAACTTCCTCACGATGAGCGTTCTCGAGCCCATCGGCGTGGTCGGTGCCATCGCACCGTGGAACTCGCCGGTGGCCAGCGACGCGCAGAAGATCGCGCCGGCCCTGGCGGCAGGCAACGCCGTCGTCCTCAAGCCCGCCGAATGGACGCCGCTGGTGTCGCTGGAACTGGCGCGGCTCATCGACCAAACACAACTGCCTGCCGGGCTGCTGTCGGTGCTGCCGGGCAAGGGCTCGGTGGTCGGCGACGCGATCGTCACCCACCCCGGTGTCGGGAAGGTGACGTTCACCGGCGGCACCAACACCGGACGGTCCATCGCGCACGCGGCAGCCGACAAGCTGATGCCCGTATCGTTGGAACTCGGCGGCAAGTCGCCGACGATCGTGCTGGACGACGCCGACCTCGACGCCGCCGTCAACGGCGTGATGTACGGGATCTTCTCGTCCACCGGGCAGAGCTGCATCGCCGGATCCCGGCTGTTCGTCGACCGCCGCATCTACGACGAATTCCTCGAGAAGCTGGTGGCCAAGACGCAGCAACTGCGACTCGGGCCCGGCCGCGACCCCGGCACTCAGGTCGGGCCGATGGTCCACCGCAAGCACCGCGACAGCGTGGCCGCGTACGTCGACCTCGCCCGCGAAGAGGGCGGACGAGTGTTGTGCGGCGGGGCGATCCCCGACGACGAGCGACTGCGCGACGGCGCGTACTACCTGCCGACGATCATCGACGGGCTCGCCAACAGTTCACGCACGTGCCAGGAGGAGATCTTCGGACCCGTCCTGGTGGTCCTGCCGTTCGACGGCGACGCGGATCTGGTTGCCCAGGCAAATGATTCGGTGTTCGGACTGGCGTCGGGAATCTGGACGGGCGACTACCGCCGCGCCTGGAAACTCGCCCGCCGGCTCCAGGCCGGCACCGTGTGGATCAACACCTACAAGCAGTTCAGCATCTCGACGCCGTTCGGCGGCGTCAAGGAGAGCGGACTCGGGGTGGAGAAGGGGCGCAGCGGTATCGCCGCCTACTCGCGGCAGAAGAGCATCTACTGGGGCCTCGACGAGGAACCCAATCCCTGGGCAGAATGAGCGACCCGCTCGTGGCGTCGCCGAATGTCACACGGGTTCCGTCTGACTGAACCGCTGTCACATCGGCCCACGGGAAGGCTGGAGTAGTAGGTCGTCCGGAAAGAAATTCCCGTCAGCTCTGTACGACCTATTACTTTAGCGCTAAGATATTGAGACCTAAGCAACTGGAGGCATGCGATGAACCAACCCATAGCCCGGCTGCGGTGCCTGCGCTCCGTCGAACTGCGCACGCAGGCCAGCGTCGAATCCACCGACTTCTACTCGGAGGTCTGGGGGCTGCGTGTGGTCGAGCAGGGCACGGACGGTGCCTGGCTGCGGGGGACCGGTGAGCACCACCACGCGCTGCAACTCACCCAGGCCGAGCGGAACGGCCTCGGCCGCATCACGTTCGCCGTCGCCACGCCGGCCGAGGTCGACGAGGCCGCCCGCCGACTCGAACTCCGCGGCGTCCCGATCGTCAGCGGCCCGGGGCCGGTCGACGATCTCGGCGGCGGCTACGGCGTGAGCCTGGTCGACCCCGAGGGCCGCGTCGTCGAACTGCTCGCCGACGCACTGGCGGTCCCGAAGCTCGGCCGCGAGGACGCCGTGCCGGTCGGCGTCACGCACGTCGTCCTCAACACCGTCGACATCGACGCCGCGGTGACGTTCTACTGCGACGTCCTGGGCATGCGGGTCTCCGACTGGTCCGAGCACCAGATGGCGTTCCTGCGCTGCAACACCGACCATCACAGCATCGCGTTCAACCAGGCCGAGTGGACGTCCGTCAATCACGTCGCCTACGAGATGCCCACCGTGGACCACTTCATGCGCGGCATCGGCCGGTTGCGTCAACACGGCACCGTGCCGCTGTGGGGTCCGGGCAAGCATGGCCCCGGCGACAACACCTTCTCCTACTTCGCCGACCCGGCAGGGCTGGTGTGCGAGTACACGTCCGGTATCGCGCAGGTCGACGAGGACCGGTGGCTGTGCAAGGTCTGGCGCCGGGTTCCGGAACTCTCCGACCTCTGGGGCACGGCGGGCCCGCCGTCCGAGCAGGTCCGCGACCACATGGCCGGCATCCCCGACCCCGGTGCGTTCGAGCGCTTCGACCTCGGGCGGGCGTCGTGACGCACGTCGTCGAATCCGGTTCCGGCCCCGCGCTGCTCCTGCTGCACGGGATCGGCGGCAGCGCCGACAGTTTCGCGCCGCAGTTCGACGTACTGTCGTCGTCGCTGCGATTGCTGGCCTGGGACGCTCCCGGCTACGGCCGCAGCGAAGACCCCGGCCGACCGTTCGACCTCGACGACTACGCCGACGCCGCCGCCGACGTGATCCGCGACCGTTGCGGTGACGCGGGAGCGCACGTCCTGGGAATGTCGTGGGGCGGCGTGATCGCCACCCGGCTGGCGATGCGCCACCCGGGGCTCGTGCGGAGTCTGCTGCTCGGCAGTTCCACCGTCGGCTCGGGGGCGGACGACGCCGCCGCCGCCCGCATGCTCGCCCGGGCCGCGACGCTCGAGCAGGAAGGTGCGGAAGCTTTTGCCGCCGAACGGGCCCCGCGGCTGTTGTCCGGGACCGCCGCCGACGACGTGACCGCGAAGGCCACGGCGATCATGGCGTCGTCGATCCGGCTGCCCGGCTACGGGTACGCCGCCGAGTCGATGGCGGCCACCGATCACACGGCCGATCTGCCGAAGATCGACATCCCCACGCTCGTCCTCGGCGGAGACGAGGACAGGGTGACCGGGGTTCCCGCGAGTCAGGTTCTCGCAGGCGGAATTCCGGGCGCCGTGTTCGTCACCATCCGGGGTGCCGGACACCTCGCGAACCAGGAGCGGCCGGAGGCCTTCAACGCCTGGGTCGAATCCTTCATCCACATCACCGAACGCCTACGCAACCACCTCTAGAGAAGGAGCACGACATGACACTCGAATACGGCACCGCCGATCTGAAGGAATTCACCGACTCGCTGATCCTCACCCGTGGCTCCCGCCACGAGGACTGGGACACCCTGGGTTTCCAGGCCAAGGCCGGCGACCAGTTCAAGCGCGCGCAGATCCGCTACGTCGGCTCCGGCGCGACGGGTAACCACGAGAGCGACAACCGCACGATCGGATCGCGCGGATTCACGTTCTCCAACATGCTGCTTCCCCCCGGTGCCGAGGGCCCGGAGCACACCCACCATGACGCCGAGGAAGCCTTCTTCGTCCTCGAGGGCGAGGTGGAGGTCGGTGTTCACCGCGACGGCCAGGTGGAGAAGCGCACCCTCGGCTACCGCGACATGATCGTCGTCCCGGCCGGTGTTCCGCGCAGCCTGAAGAACAACGGCGACAAGGACGCTCTGTTCTGCGTCATCATCGGCGCGCAGAAGCCGCAGATCCCGACGTACCCCGAGACGTCGGCCATGCACGGCGTGACGCGGGACTGACCGTGAATCTCGACGGCCGCAGCATTCTCGTCACCGGGGCGGGGCGGGGTCTCGGTCTCGCCCTGGCCCGCCGGCTCGGCGAGGACGGCGCCACCCTGTGGCTCGCCGACATCCGCGAGGACTGGGGCGAGGACGCGGCGGCAAGCCTGCGCGCCGACGGCGTCAAGGCACAGTTCGTCCGGGTCGATCTCCGCGACGCGGAGTCCGTCGACGCGATGGCGGCGACCGTCACCTCCGGTGGCCCGCTGTACGGCCTCGTCAACAACGCGGCCCTCGCGGACGGCGTGGGCGGCAAACCGATTCACGAACTCGATATCGACGAGTGGGACCGGGTGCTGGGCGTCAACTTGCGCGGCACGTTCCTCGTGAGCAGGGCGATCGTTCCCTCCATCATTGGGAACGGAGGCGGACGAATCGTCACCATCGGCTCGGACGCCGCCCTGTACGGTTCGCCGCGTCTCGCGCACTACATCGCGTCCAAGGGTGGGGTGGCCGCGCTGACCCGCGCCATGTCCCGCGACCTCGGCCCGCACGGTATCACCGTCAACACCGTCTCGCCCGGTCTGACCGAAAGCGAATCGGCGCAGAAGGTTCCGGAGCACCGGCACGAGCTGTACCGCCTGGGTCGTGCGCTCGAGCGGCCGCAGCAGCCGTCGGATCTCGTCGGCGCCGTCGCGTTCCTGATGGGACCCGAGGCGTCGTACATCACCGGCCAGCAACTCGTCGTCAACGGCGGATTCGTCCTGCACTAGAGAAGGGGACCACGTCGTGGACCTGCAACTGAAAGACCGCACCCACCTGGTGACCGGCGGAAGCTCGGGAGTCGGGCTCGCCACCGTCGCGATGCTGCTCGAAGAGGGTGCCAACGTCGTCACCTGCGCGCGCGACCGCGACCGGCTCGACTCCGTGATCGCGCCGCTGCCCGGCAGCGACCGCGTCCTCACCGCGTCCTGCGACGTCCGGGACCCGGCCGCGGTCGCCGCGCTGGTCGACGCCGGAGTCGCCCGATTCGGCGGCCTCGACGGTCTGGTCAACAACGCAGGCAAGTCCCGCATGGTCCCGCGCGGCGAGGCGACCCTCGACGACTGGCGTGACGAACTCGACCTCAAGTTCTCCAGCGTCCTCAACACCGTCGAGGCCGCCCTGCCGGTGCTGCGCAAGTCCGACGCCGCGTCCATCGTCAACATCTCGGCGGTGCTCGCACGTCAGCCCGAGCCGCGGCTGGTGACCACCAGCGCCGCCCGGGCCGGGCTGCTGAACCTCAGTAAGTCGCTGTCGCTCGAACTCGCCGCCGACGGCATCCGCGTCAACTCGGTGTCGCTCGGACTGGTCGACACCGGCCAGTGGCGGCGCCGCTACGAAGAGTCGGGCACCGACGCCACATTCGCCGAATGGGAGGCGGAGATCGCCCAGGACCGCGGTATCGGCCTCGGCCGGTTCGGCCGCGCCGACGAGGTGGCCGCCATGATCGTGACCCTGCTGTCCCCACGCTCGTCCTACGTGACGGGCACCAGCCTCGACGTCTGCGGAGGCGTCGCGCGCTATGTCTGAGAGGAACACCATGTCTGCAGGAAACGACAAGCAGGTGGGTAATGGGGGTGACCTGCTCGTCCAGGTGCTGCGCGAGGCCGGTGTCGACACAGTCTTCGGCATCGTGAGCGTCCACAACCAGCCCCTGGTGCAGGCGGTCAGCAAGCACCTGCGGTTCGTTCCGGTCCGGCACGAGGCCACCGCGGTCAGCGCCGCCGACGGGTACGCCCGGGCCACCGGCGGACTCGGCTGTGCTCTCACGAGCACCGGCACCGGTGCCGGCAACGCGGCCGGGTCACTGATCGAATCGCTCAGTGCCGGAACGTCGGTGCTGCACGTGACGGGCAACGTCGAGAGCCGGTACCTCGGCTCGGGTCGCGGCTTCATCCACGAGACCAAGGATCAGCTGGGGATGCTGACGGCGACGTCGAAGCACGCCGCCACCATTCTCGACACCGACAGCGCCGGAAAGGTGTTGCGGGAAGGCGTCGCTGCCGCGCTCGCCGCGCCCGGCGGCCCGTCGAGTATCGAATGGCCCATCGACCTCCAGTACGCGGAACACGTCGTCGACGTGCTCGAACCGGTGTCGGAGTCGCCGCGCACACCGGACGTCGACGAGTTGGCCGTGGCCTTCGCCCTGCTGCAGTCGGCGGAACGCCCGGTGATCTGGGCGGGCGGCGGTGTCGCCACGGCCGGTGCCGAGCTGACCGAACTGGTGGAGCGGTGGGGAGTCCCGTTGCTCACCAGCAACTCCGGGCGCGGCGCCGTGCCCGAGGACCACCCGCTGTGCATCGGCAACTACGGCAACACCCCCGTGGGGCGCGAACTCCTCCAGGATGCCGACCTGCTGCTGTCGCTGGGTACCCACTTCCGGTCCAACGAGACCGGCGACTACTCCATGCCCGTTCCCGCCGTGCACATGCAGGTCGATATCGACGCGGCCGCGATCGGACGCGTCTACCCGGCGCAGGCCGGGGTCACCGCCGACATCGCCACGTTCCTCCGGCAGCTGTCGGGCCTCGCGCCCGTCGACGCCGCCTGGACCGAACGTGCCCGCACCACCCGCGAACTCGTCCGCAGCAAGCAACGCGCCGGACTCGGCGATCACGCGGTGCTGTGCGACGCCGTGCGTGCCGCGTTCCCGCAGGATTCGGTGATCGCCCGCGACGTCACCATCGCGTCGAGTTCCTGGGGCAACCGGCTGCTGCCGATGTTCGACCCCAAGTCCAACGTCTTCCCCCGCGGCGGCGGCATCGGGCAGGGCCTGGGCATGGCCATCGGTTCCGCACTGGCCGACGAGACCCGGCCAACCCTGGCGCTCGTCGGCGACGGCGGCCTGGCCGTCCACTTCGGCGAGATCCTGACCATGGCGCAGGAGAAGCCGTGGCTGGTGCTGCTCGTGTTCAATGACGGCGGCTACGGCGTGCTGCGCAACATGCAGAAGGGCGGCGGCGACGACACCTACGCCGTCGATCTCGTCACCCCCGACTTCCCGTTGCTGGCGCAGTCCATCGGTGTGCCCTACCTGCGGATCGGTGCCGCAGGCGAGGCCCACGACGTGCTCGCCGACGCCGTGTCGCGGCAGGCGCCGGTGATCGTCGAGGTCGATCTCGTCGCCTACGGCGACATGCCGGCACCGTTCACGCCTCCCGTCACGGTGCCCGGGAAGGGTGCACAGTGACCACGGTCGCCGTCTGCGGCGGCGGCATCGGTGGACTGGCGACGGCGATCGCCCTCCGCAAGTTCGGTCTCGACGTCACGGTCTACGAACAGACGCGGCAGTTCGCGCGCGTCGGCGCCGACATCAACCTCACCCCCAACGCGGTCCGGGCTCTCGACGGACTCGGCATCGGGCCGGCGATCCGCGAATCAGCCGCCCGGCCCCAGTTCCGGATCAGCCGCACGTGGGACACGGGAGCCGAAACGTCCCGGCTGCCGATGGGCGACAGCGCGGAACAGCAGTACGGCGCACCGCAGTTGACCATGCACCGGGGCGACCTGATGACCGCGCTCGAGAACCGGCTGCCGTCGGGTGTCGTCGAAATGGGTCGCCGGGTCAGCGGCGTCGCCGAAGGCCGCATCGAGTTCACCGACGGCAGTACGGTTTCCGCAGACGTGATCGTCGGTGCCGACGGGATCCACTCCGCGGTCCGAACCTCGCTGCTCGGGCGGGAACAGCCGACGTTCACGGGGGTCGTGGCGTTCCGCGCAGTCGTCCCCACCGAACGCGTCGGCAACCTGCCGAACCTCGACTGCTTCACCAAGTGGTGGGGGCCGGATCCGTCCACGCAGATCGTGACGTTCCCCCTCAACCAGGGCAAGGACATCTTCGTCTTCGCCACCTGCGCGCAGGAGGAGTGGACCGAGGAATCCTGGACCACACCGGGATCCGTCACTGAACTACGCGAGCTGTACCGCGACTTCCACCCCGATGCGCGAGCCCTCCTCGACGCCTGCGACGACGTCCTGAAATCCGCTCTCTACGTGCGCGACCCGCTGGCATCGTCGACCGACGGACGCTCCGTGCTCCTCGGCGACGCAGCCCATCCGATGATGCCGTTCATGGCGCAGGGCGCCGGCATGGCCATCGAAGACGCCGTCGTGCTGTCCCGCTGCCTCAGCCTGTTCGGCGACCCCGCAGTCGCGCTGCAGACCTACCAGGACACGCGACTGCAGCGGACCTCACGCATCCAGCGGGGCTCCCGGTCCAACGAATGGCTGAAGGTCGCAGGCAATGGCGACTGGGTCTACGAATACGACGCCTGGCACGTGCCACTGGAGTTGGCCGCCGCCCGAACGGACGCATGAATGGAAGCCGTCGGCGGACACGCTCTGTCGAGGCGGCGGGCGCTGGCCCTGCTGGGGTCCGCCGCCACTGCCGTCGCCGCGACGAGCTGCGCGTCCCACACCTCGGACGCGCAGCCGAGTGGCGCGACGCCACCGGATGCCTACGAGTTGTCCGGTGACGTCGACGGTTACGCGACGACGCTGATTCTGCTCGGCACGGCAGCCGGTCCCATCGCCGTGCCGGGGCGGAGCGGCACGTCCAGTGTGCTCGTCGTCGGCGACAGACCGTATCTGATCGACGCGGGTCCCTGGTCGAGCCGAAAGCTGATCCAGGCTGGTATCGCCGCGGATTCGCTCGGTGGCGTCTTCGTCACGCACCTGCACAGCGATCACATCGCCGACCTGGTCAACGTCTTCTGGCTGCCCGGCGGGACACCGTCCTACACGTTCCGCGACGCTGGTTCCGCACGGCCCGGTCTATCCCTCGCTGGCGTACCGGTTCGACACGGAGGACGGTGCGGTCACGTTCTCAGGCGACACCGCGAAGTCGCCGAACGTGGTTCGACTCGCCCGAGGATCCGACATCCTCGTCCACGAGGTGATCGACGTCGACTTCTACGCGCAGACTTCGGGTCCCGCACTGGTCGAGCACATGATTCAGGCGCACACCACCGCGCAGGACGTCGGGCGCGTCGCCACGGACGCGGATGTCCGCCAGGTGGTGCTCTCCCACATCGGGCCGGGCGACCCCCGGCAGGTCACCGACGACCAGTGGGAACGAGGCGTGAAGTCCACGTTCGCCGGCACCGTGACAGTCGGGCACGATCTCGTCCGGATCGGCGTCGGGCAACGACGGTAGTGCCATTGCTGGCTCGCAGGATCTTGCGCGCCGCCGCTGTCCCGAGAAGGCTGGATGTCACGACACCGTGACGTGATCGGAGCCAGGGATGGACACCACGATTACCGAGATCGCTCCCGACATCTACCGGTTGTCCACGTATCTGGACGAGCCGAACCTGATCATGAACCAGTTCCTCGTCGACGGTGAGGAACCGTTGCTGTTCCACACCGGTCAGCGTGCGCTCTTCCCGTCCGTGTCCGAGGCGGTCGGGCGGCTGATTCCTCTCGACAGGCTGCGGTGGATCACGTTCGGGCACGTGGAGGCCGACGAGTGCGGCGCGATGAACTCGTGGCTGGCGGCCGCGCCGAATGCCGTGGTCGCGCACGGGGCGATGGGTTGCTTCGTGCAGGTCAACGACCTCGCCGATCGGATGCCGCGTCCCCTGCAGTACGGCGACGTGATGGAGACGGGCACCAGACGGGTCCGTCACCTCGACACTCCGCATGTTCCGCACGGGTGGGATGCCGGGCTGGTTTTCGAGGAGACGACGCAGACACTGTTCTGCGGCGACCTGTTCACCGCATTCGGTCATCACCCGCCCGCCACGGAGGAGGAGATCGTCGGCCCGGCGATCGCGGCCGAGGACATGGGGAACGCGACGTGCCTGACGCCGGCCCTCGGGCCCACGATCCGGGGACTCGCCGACCTGGAACCCCTGCTGCTGGCGCCGATGCACGCGCCGGTGTTCACCGGTGACTGCGTGCAGAGTCTGCACGACCTCGCACAGGCATACGAGGAGCGGCTCGCGGCCGAGACCGTGCGGTACCGCGAAGCGGAGTAGCCCGGCCTGTACTCGACGAATTTCCCCTCAACTGTGGCGCACGATACATCTTAGTGCTAAATTATTGAGCACTAAGGAACTATGCCTTCGGTTGAGCCTGGGAGTGAGCGATGACAACAGACGCAGACACCGTCTCCATGATGGTGCGTCAGATGCGGGTCGAGTCCTCGGGCGTGGTGTCGCTTCGCCTCGAACGACAGGACGGCGGCGCGGTCGACCGGTGGACGCCGGGCGCCCACCTGGACCTGCACCTGAACCGCGGGACCATCCGTCAGTACTCCCTCTGTGGAGACCCCGACGACAAGACCGGGTACCGCGTCGCGATCCTCCACGAGGTGACCGGCCGAGGTGGCTCCCGGCACGTCCACGAGACGCTGCGGCCCGGCGACAGCCTGTCGGTGAGCGCGCCCCGCAACAACTTCGAACTCCTGCCCTCGCCGCGCTACGTGTTCGTCGCCGGCGGCATCGGCATCACGCCGATCCTCGCGATGATCGGTGAAGCCGAACGCATGGGCGCCGAATGGGAACTGCACTACGGCGGCCGTGCCCGCGCGTCGATGGCGTTCCTCGACGAACTGTCCGCGTACGGCGACCGCGTGCACGTCGTCACCGAGGAGACCGACGGCGTCCTCGACCTCGCCGGCATCCTCGGCACCGCCCGAGTGGAGACGCTCGTCTATGCCTGCGGCCCCGAGGGTCTGCTCGGCGCGGTCGAGGGGTACACGGATTCCTGGCCGGACGGCGCGATCCGGCTCGAGCGGTTCAAGGCGAAGGAGATCCCCGCCGACACCCTCGCCGGCGACCGTCCCGTCCGCGTGATCTGCGAACGATCCGGCATCTCGGCCACCGTCGCCCCCGACCGGACCATCCTCGACACCCTCGAGGAATCCGGCGTCGACGTCCCCAACTCCTGCCGCGAAGGCATCTGCGGGACGTGCGAAACCCGCGTGCTCGCCGGCACCCCCGACCACCGCGACTCCCTGCTCTCCAGCTCCGAGCAGGAGTCCGGCACCACCATCATGATCTGCGTTTCCCGCGCCCGCTCCGACGAGCTCGTGCTGGATCTCTAGAAGGGAAGAACCATGAGCTTGTATCTGCAACCACGCCAGTCCGGCACGGCACCCACCCCGTACGAGCGGAAGCTGGCCGGTGCGATCGAAGAGGTCTTCGGCACCGGTGTGCACCACCTCGAAGGCTTGGTGAAGGGTTTGAACGCCCTCGGCATCCATAGTCCCGGCGGCGACGCCTGGACGACCGACACTTTCACGGACGAGATCCGACGGATGGGGGCCTGACATGGTGAACCGACTGCACAAGGCGGCACTGACCGGCGACGAGATCTTCGCGACCGGGATGCGTGACCAGTGGCACGCGGTGTGCCCGTCCGACTTCGTCGCGCGCGGCGACATGAAGAAGGTGCGGCGCCTCGGCGAGGACTGGCTGCTGTTCCGTCAGTCCGACGGCACCCTCCGCATGCTCGCGGACCGCTGCCCGCACCGCGGCGCCCCGCTGTCGCAGGGCCAGCACCTCGGCGATCGCGTCGCCTGCCAGTACCACGGCGTGCAGGTCGACGGCGGCGGCACCGTCGTCTCCGTCCCCGGAATGCCCGGCTGCAACCTCGAGGGCAAACGGCTGGTGACCAGCCTCCCCGTGCGGGAAGTGGCCGGCGCCGTGCTCGCCTGGTTCGGCACCGACCCCGACGCCGAGCCCGCGCCCCTGGAACTGCCCGAGCGCCTCACCGACGACGGCATCTCGCACTTTCTCTGCTACGCGGAGTGGAAGGCGCCGTGGCGGTTCACGCTGGAGAACCTCCTCGATCCGATGCACGGAGCGTTCCTGCACCGCGAATCGCATTCGATGTTCGGCGGCGAGACGTCCGCGAAGTTCCGGATCCGCGAAACCGATCGCGGGTTCTTCTTCGAGAAAACCGACCAGCGGGGTGTGAACTTCGACTGGGTCGAATTCTGCCGGACCGGCATCGACTGGGTGGACCTCGAGATCCCGTACCCGCCGACCGCGGGCCCGGGTGGCTCGTTCGGCATCGTCGGCATGGGAACGCCGATCGACGCCGAGACCACCGCGGTGTTCTTCTGGCGGTACCGCCGCGTCGAGGGCTGGGAACGCGACGTCTGGCGGTTCCTGTACCGCACCAAGCTGGAGGAGCGGCACTGGGTGGTGCTCGAGCAGGACCGCACCATGCTCGAGGCGATGGCATTCGACGCGGACCAGGCGGAGAACCTGTACCAGCACGACCTCGGCGTCATCCGGCTCCGCCGGCTCTACCGGGCGCAGGCCGAAGCCCAGGCGAAGGCACTCCAGGAGGCGTATGGTCGCCCGGGTTGACGTGAATGAAATGTCAACTAAGAATGTGTGACGGCCGACACGTCGGGCGCCGGCCGGGGTACGAGGAGGCGCGAGCGGTGCTTACGAACGGTGACGATCGAGGTCGGCTCGCGTTGGTCGAGGCGGCGGGACGGTGCTTCGCCGAGCTGGGATACGAGCGCACCACCGAGGCGGTCATCGCCGCTGCCGCCGGAGTGTCGCAGGCCGAATTCTCCGCCCGGTTCGCGTCCCGGGACGACGCGTTCCGTGCCGTCGCCGCCGCGGTGTTCGACATGTTCGTCGAGGCTCAGCGCATCCCGGTCCCGCCGGACGCGGACCCGCGCAGCGTCCTGCGGGCGGCCACCGCGGCGTTCATCGAGACCGTCTACAGCAGTGGCCGCCTGTTCACGATGATCGAGGATCGCGCCGCCGTCGACCCGGTGATCGGGGAACAGCTCGAGGCGGCCCACAACCGGATCCTCGGCCGGTACATCCGGTTCATCGAACGGCTCAACGAGGCCGGGATAGCGACGCCGTGCGCCGAACCCGCCCAGCTCGCCCGCAAACTGTCCGAGGCGCAGTGGACGGGTGCGGCGCGCCTGATCGGTGCGTCGCAGGACGAGCAGCGACGCTTCATCGTGGAGATGACGGCGGCGTCCGAACGGTTCATCGGATTCGGTGAGGTTGCCGATCTGACCGCCCGCGCGGCCAGCTGAGTCCTCCGCTCAGGCGGTGGGGGCCTGGTTCTCGACGATCGAGTGCTCGAGCTTGCGGAGCAATTCGGCCAGCGCCGCCTGATCGTCCTTCGACATCCCGCTGAGGATCTGCGACTCGTTGGCGAAGTGGGCCTCCGCGACCTTCTCGATCACCCGCAGGCCCTCGTCGGTGAGTTGCGCGTGCACGATGCGGCGGTCCTCGGCGTCACGCTCGCGCTGCACCAGTCCCGCCTTCTCCAGGCGGTCGACGCGCAGCGTGACTCCGCCCGTGGTGACGAGGGCGGATTCCGCCAGCTGTCCGGATGTCATCCGGTACGGCGGACCCGAGCGTCGGAGGGCGGCCAGAACGTCGAACGACGCCATGTTGATGCCGTGCTCCTCGAACACGGCGGCGAGGGACGTCTGGTAGCGCAGATACGAACGGTGTAGGCGGCCCAGCACTTTCAGCGGACTCACATCCAGGTCGGGCCACTGGTGGGCCCACTGGTCGACGATGTCGTCGACGGCATCGCGATCTGGAACGGGGCGTTGCGTCACCGGGCGCACCTCCTGGATCCTCGAGGGTTTCATCTGTTTAGTACCAAGATATCGAACGAAGCATAGGTGACGGCGACGCGCCGCGGGTCCCCGTCGATTCCTCGGAACGGGGACCCGCGGCGCTGCCGGACGGGAGCGCTGTCAGCGTCCCTCGACCGCCGCGACGGCGTCGATCTCGGCGATGGCGCCGTAGGGGAGGCTGCTGACCTCCAGGAAGGTGCGCGCGGGACGCGGCTCGTCGAAGATGCGCTCGAATTGGCGGTTCGCCTCCTCGCGCAGCGACAGGTCGGTGACGTAGTAGGTGAGCTTCACGACGTCCTTCAGCTGCCCGCCGACGGTGGCGAGGCGATCGACCATCCGGTCGACGGCGGCGTCGAGTGCCTCGGTGCGGCCCGGGACGGCGGTGCCCTCGGCATCGACGGAGAGTGCGCCGGAGACGAACGCGAGTCCGCCCGCGACCACGGCCGGGCTGTAGGGGTGGTGGGCGGTGACTTCGGTGAGGGACATGGAGGCTCGCTTTCTGGGTGGGCTTCTCCGGTGATTATATCTTAGCGCTAAACTAATTGACAGGGTTGCGCGAATGAAGCTCCGCCCGACGGGTACTCGACGCCCATGTCCCGAGCCACGAAACCCTCGGCCGCACCGTTCGTGCCGGACACCGACGACCTCGAGGCGCTGTCCCACGCGGCGGACGGGTGCCACGGCTGCGATCTGTACCGCGACGCCGAGCAGACCGTCTTCGGCGCGGGCAGGCGATCCGCGCGCATGATGCTCGTCGGCGAACAACCCGGCGATCAGGAAGACCGCGCCGGTGAACCGTTCGTCGGTCCGGCGGGAAAACTCCTGAACAAGGCGCTCGACGCGGCGGGCATCAACCGGGACCTCACGTACGTCACCAACGCGGTCAAACACTTCAAGTTCGTCCCCGCCGAACGCGGCACGCGTCGAATCCACAAGAAGCCGAACCGCACCGAGATCGTCGCGTGCCGGCCGTGGCTGATCGCCGAACTGGCGGCGGTCCAACCCGACGTCCTCGTCTGCCTCGGGGCCACCGCCGCGCAGGCGTTGCTCGGCCCGTCGTTCCGCCTCACCGAACACCGCGGGGAGCTGCTGCACCTCGACGGCGAAGTCGACGTCGACATGGATCCGGACGTCTTCGCGACGATCCACCCGTCCGCCGTGCTCCGCGGACCGTCGGACGATCGGGACGACGCGTTCGACGCCCTCGTCGCCGATCTGAAGAAGGCCGCCGCAGCCCTGTGATCAACCAGCCGAATCGCTGGCGCGACGGACCGCCGAGGACGAGATTGTTGGCATGACGAATTCCAACCCGAAGCAGACCATGAAGGCAGTCTCCTACTCGTCCTACGGCGGTCCCGAAGTGCTCGAGACCCACGACGTGCCCGTGCCCGAACCCACCGGCAACCAGGTGCGCCTCGTCATCCGGGCCGCCGGCGTGAACCCCATCGACTGGAAGCTGCGGTCGGGATCGATGGCCGAGGTGATGTCGGTGCAGTTCCCGAAGATCCCGGGCAGCGAAGTCGCCGGCGTGGTCGACGCGATCGGTCCGGACGCGACCGGCGTGGTGGTCGGTGACGAGGTGTTCGGCTGGTCCGACACCGGCGGCTACGCCGAATACGCGCTCGCCTCGATCGTCGTGCCGAAGCCGCACGGGTTGAGCTGGACGGACGCCGCCACCATCCCCGTCGCAGGCGAGGCCGCCACTCGTGGACTGCGGCTCCTGAAGCTGAAGTCCGGTGAGACGTTGCTGGTGAACGGCGCGTCGGGGGCGGTGGGAACCCTTGCGGCGCAACTGGCGCTGGACTCGGGTGTCACCGTCATCGGCACCGCGAGCGAGAAACACCACGACGCGCTGCGGGAGCTCGGCGTGACCCCCACGACGTACGGCGAGGGGCTGGCGGACCGGGTCCGCGAACTGGCCCCGAAAGGTGTCGACGCCGTCCTCGACGTCGGCTTCGGCGGGCTCGAGGCGGCGATGGACCTGCGCGGGGGCACCGACCGGATCGTGACGCTGTCGGACGGTGCCGCGTTCGGACTGGGAATCACGTTTTCGTCCGGCAACGCCGGCGACCGGAACGCGGAGACACTGCGCCGGCTGGGCGCCCTCGCCGCGGACGGGAAACTGGCCCTCCCGCCCGCGCGCACGTTCCCGCTGACCGAAGCTGCCGACGCGCAGCGTGCCGGCGAGAAGGGTGGAAGCCGCGGAAAGATCCTCTTGCGCTGACGCGCCCGTGAGTACTTATCAACCGCCGGGGGGCTGTTTCAAATTTCCGGGTCGGGGTGTCCGCGTGCCGCGGCGCCCCGACCTGATGTTTCTTGGATAATGTGTTGGTGGCCAAGGGGTATCGACCGGTGAATCGTGATCAGCAGTTTTTGTTGCCACCGGACATGCGGGAGTGGGTGCCGCCCACGCATCCGGTGTGGACGGTGATCGAGATCGTCGACACCCATCTCGACACCAGCGCCTTTCACGGCTCTCGCCGCACCGGGGGTGCCGGGCGCGCCGGGTACGACCCGGACATGCTGGTGACCCTGCTGATCTGGGCGTGGTCGCGGGGGGTGCGGTCGTCGCGGCAGATCGAGCGGGCCTGCTCGGAGGTGGTGTCCTACCGGGTGATCTGCGCCGGCGACACCCCCGATCACGTGACGATCTCACGGTTCCGCAAGGACAACCACACCGCCTGCGAGGCCCTGTTCACGCAGGTCCTGATCCTGGCCGCACGGTTGGGTCTGGGCCGACTCGAGACGATCGCGTTGGACGGGGTGAAGATCGCCTCGAACGCATCGAAGGACGCCAACCGCACCGAGGACGGGCTGCGCCGGGCAGCCGAGGCCGAGGCCGCGCGGATCGCCGCCGCCGCGGTGGCCGCGCACGCCGCCACCGATGACGCCGAGGACGACCTCTACGGCGAGGACGATTCGGGCCCGGGACAGGTGCCGGCGGAGTTGGCCGATCCCAGCACCCGCTCGGCCCGGATCGCCGAGGCATTGGCCCAGCTCGACGCGGAGAAGGACGCCGAACAGTGCGAGCGGGAGGGGAAAGCACAGGACTATCTGGCCCGGCTCGACGCGGGCCAGACGGTGATGGGCCGGGTGCCGGTCGGGGCCGAGGTCGCCGCCGCCGAGCGGCGTCTGGCCGAGGCGGTCGCCGCCCAGCAGGCGGTGATCGAGCGGTTCCAGGGTGGCACCGCGGCCGGGGGCGGGGGCACCCGGTTCGCACCGAAGCCGGTCGACGAGCACCACCTGGTCCGGCGCCGGCGCACCGAACTCGACACCGCCCTCCGCAAACAGGGTGAGCGCGCCGCCGCCGCCGGGCAGCGGCGCCGCAACACCACCGACCCCGACTCGCGGTTGCAGCCGCTGCGCGGCGGCGGCTGGGTGCAGGGCTACAACTGCCAGGCCTTCACCAGCGAGGACGGGTTGATCCTGGCCACCGGGGTCGGGACCGGCCCGGCGGACTACGACTATTTCCCCGAGATGGTCGACAAGGCCGGGGCGGCCGCGCACCTGATCGACGCCACCCGACGTGGGAAGGAACCGACCGGCACGAGCCCGGAGGAGCTGATCGGGGTGATGCTCTTCGACGCCGGCTACTGCTCCCGCGAGAACCTCACCGCGCCGGGCCCGGACCGGTTGATCGCCACCGGCAAATCCCGTCACCTCGAGGCCGCCGCCACCGCTGATCCGGTCACCGGACCGCCACCGCCGCAAGCGGATCCGATCCAGGCCATGACCCACCGGCTGCGCACCGAGGCCGGTATCGCCACCTACCGCAAACGCTCACCCATCGCCGAAACCGTGTTCGGGCACGCCAAACACAACCTCGGATTCCGCCGCTTCACCAGCCGCGGCCTCGACCGCGCCCGCAGCGAATGGGCGTTCCACGCCACCGTGCACAACCTCGGCAAGATCCTCACCCACCTGACCGGAGGCACCCCGCTCCCGGCCACCCCCTGACCCGGCGGGGGCCACCCCGCACCGGCACCCACCGCGGCACGAGACACCCGCACCCGGACCGCCCTCACTCAATTCCGCAACAGCCCCCCGGACGTTAACAAGTACTCACGGGTCAGGCGGTGGTGGCAAGGGCGGCGGCGAGACCGAACGGAACGGCCATCACCACCACCTCCACGATCGCCCGCCGCAGGGATCCTTCGGCGCTGATCCGGTGCGCGGCCGCCTGCCCGACCCACGTTCGCCGCCACCACCAGCCGAGCCCGAGGAGCGCCGCCAACGCCACCGCCTTGGCGAGGACGATGCGGCCGTAGCCGGTGTCGAACAGCGGCGTCACCCCGCCCAGCCGGACCGCGGCGTCGATGATCCCGGTCGCGGTCAGCAACCACACGCACCGCCACGCGACGACGGAATACCGCGGCAGCCACGACGACCAGTCCCCGCGCGACCGGAGCATCAGACCGAGGGCGGCGAGGAGCCCGAACCACACGGCGGCGGCCAGGGCATGGACGACGTCGAGGACCGAGCCGAGAACCTGCTGCGACATGTGGCCGGTGATCGGGCGGGCCACCAGGGCGAGCGCCGCGAGCACCAGCACCGGGACGGGGAGCCGGGCGTCGCTGCGGCGGAACGCGACCGCCGACCACGCGGTGGCCGCCGCCGTGCACACGAGAACGGCGAGGTCGACGCGTCCCGCGCTGATCTCGGTCACATACGCGCCGAACCGTCCGACCGACAGCTCGGACAATCCCAGGGCGTCGGCCTCGGCCGCCGTCATCGACAGCAGCACCGCCTCGGCGAGCATCCACGCGCCTGCGACGGCGGTCGACAACCGCCACAGCCGTTCGTCCCGCACGAGGGGACGGTTGTCCGCGCGACTCCACCAGCCCAGCGCGGCGAGTCCGAGCATCGCCGAACCGAGCACCAGGCACAGCGCCCGGACGGCGCTCGACGGTGAGGGGACTTCCGGTTGCGCCAACGCCCAACCGCACGCGACCCCGACGAGCGATGTGGGTACGGCGAACAGCAGCCAGGACTGTCGCGCCGTACCCACCGGGCTCAGTTCTCGCCGCGAGGCTTGCGGAGCGCGAACCACAGCCCGCCGCCGAACACGACCACACCGGCAACGATGAACGGCCACAACGGAACTCCGCTGCTGCCGGTTTCACCCGAGCTGTCCGCTGCGGCGCCGGGGGTGCCCGACCCCTCCTCGGTGAGGGTGAACGTGCGGGTTCCGCTCACCGGATGCCCGTCGGCGGACGTGACGCGGAACGCGACGGTGTACACACCGGCCGGCCCCAGCTCGCCGAGTTCGGCACTGACCGTGGGGCCCTCGACGGCCGGGTCACCCTTGGTCCACAGGTTGCCGTCGGGGCCCACCACGGTGAGGGACGCGAACGACTCCTGCAGCGCCTCGTTGAACGTGACGCTCACCCGTTCCGGGCCGGCCGCGATCTGCGCGCCGTTCTCGGGGGTCGAACTGATCACGACGGAATGGGCGACCGCGGTGCCGGCCCCGAGCATGCTCGCGAGCATGGTCAGCAGCCCGACCGCGATCACCTTCACCGACGTGAAGGTGGTGCGTCTTCTCATGAGCGACGGCTCCGGACCATGGCACCGAGACCGAGGGCCGCACCGAGCGCGCCGAGGACCAGGCCGATGCCGCCCAGCCAGCGGGCGGTGTCGTCGGTGCCGGACGCCGTCGTCTCGGTCTCCTCGGACGTCGTGGCGCCGCCTGCGTCGTGGCTGTGGTCTTCACCGCTCGCCGCGGCCAGCGTGAGCGTGGGTGCCGGCTTGTCGGGCTCCGCCCCGTCGGCGCCGACCGCCTGATCCCAGTTGACGACCTCGCCGTCGCTGTATGTCTGGGCGGCCGGGAACGACACCTCGTCCTGGTCCGGCAGCGGTCCGGCGGACAGTTCGAACTGCTGGAACTGGCCGGGCGCGACACCGACACCGGGGTCGGCGGTCCACGTCACGGACTTCGCGAGCTTGGACGTCGGGTCCTTCTCGACGACGGACGTCCACCCCGGCAGCGGTGTGGTGCGGGCCGACTTCAGGTCGGGGAGCGTGACGGTCAGCTTGGTGGTGGACGCCGTCTCGGATTCGGTGGGAACGCGGAACGTCAGGACGGAGTAGCCGCCCTGCTCGGCGCCGGGGGCGACGACGGTCACGTGGGCGGCGGCGACACCGGCCGCGAGCAGCATGGCGCCACCGGTGGCACCGGCCGTGAAAAGGGCACGGGAAACGAGGGAATTCATCGAAGGTCCTTTGAGGGTCTGAACGGAGAGGAGGTGAGAGTCAGACCGGGACCGGGGGACCGCGACGCGAAATGCTCACGCGCAGCAGGGCGACCACGGGGTTCGCGGGACGCGCGGGGACGTGTGCCGTGGTCGCGGCCGAGACGGGCTGCGGTGCACCGCGGAGCACCACCCGCCACACGTGGACGAGGGGGCCGTACAGACGCTCGGCGTTCGCGATCAGCAGCGCGCAGATCACGGTGGCGGCCGCGTGCGCGGCGAGCATCGGCACGGCCGGGACCGCCGAGTGCACGTGCGAGGTGAGCGTGAGCGCGAAGTGCCCGGCCACCTGGCCGACACCGAGGACACCCGCGAGCGCGAGCGGTCCGTGGAAGCGGGCGGGCAGTTGCGCGGTGACCGCACCGACACCGCTGCACGTGACGAGCAGCAGGGTCAGCGCGGCGGATTCGGGTAGGCCGCCCCCACCGACGCCGTGCGCGGCGACCGCGAGAGCGGCCACGAGCGCGCCGACCGCCGAACCCCGAAGGGTGGCAGTCGCGGCGGGGCGGGCAGGGGACATTGCGGTGGGTCGGGTCGTTCAGCGCACGCCGAGGCGGGCGAGGAGATCGGCTTCGACTCCGTCGAGTTCGGACGAGATGGCGTGATGAGCGGCCTTGCGGCGGGCCTGCGGCATCTGCTCGGCCGCGCGGACGGCGGTGCTGAGATCACCGAGGCGGTCACGGATGGCGGCGGCGAACTTCTGCGTCTCCGCGTCGTCCGGCTTCTGCCCGAGGATCTCCGTGGTGGAGCTTTCGGCACCGGCGATGCGGGCGCTGAGCTTGGCGCCGTGCCCGGTGAAGTTGGCGAGCTGGTCGATGTCGACGCCCATCCGGTCGGCACGGCGGGCATCGATCTGCCCGCGCACGACCGTGGCGGCCCGGTAGGCGATCGGCAGCAGCACCGGCGTCAGCAGGCGTGCGACACCGAGGTACTTGCGGACGGCGGCGACCGTGAAACCCTTCTGGGCCGCGGCCTTCTCCTCGGCCTTCAACGCAGCGATCTGAGCCTTCTCGACCTTCTTCAGCGACTTCAGCTCGGCAGCCTCGAGCTTGCGGCCGGCCTTGGCGGACTGCTTGTCGCGTTTCCGTTCGTTCCTCGCGCTCAGCTTCGCCTCCACTCCGGCCTTGTGCCTGAGTGCCTTGGCTTCCGCCTTGCGGGTGGCTCGGGACTTACGTTTCTTGAACAACCCCATCGAAAAGACCCCTTTTCCTGGTGTTTCAGCGCAGCCCACGCTACCAACTGCATCCGGTGCTTCGGGATCAGCCTAGGGGAGCACATAATCTTCGTCATCGTGTGTTCCCATATCGGTCAGCAATCAGAACCCGACGCCTCTCCCGGAAAGGCGTCGGGGACGGTGATCGATGCCAGCGCACTGACGCGGTGCCGCCACCGGGTGCACCTCGATGCGGCGTTCCCCGAACAACTCGCGGCCGCGCCCGAGGACCCGGGCGTCCGCCAGCGTCAGGATGCCGCCGCCGCCAAGCGTGAAGACGTCCGCCGGATCCTCACCGGCCACGCACCGGAACGGTGGGTGCAGATCGACACCGAGCAGAGCCTGCGCCTGCGGGCCGAGGACACCCTGGCCGCGTGCGAGGCAGGCGCGGACCGCATCTGGGGAGCCGTGCTCCCACTCGACCGGGACGCCGGCAGGCGGGCGCGCTGCGAGATCCTCATCCGTGACGAGGACCACGGTGGGTACATCCCCGTGATCGTCGTCAATCACAAGGTCACCGATCCCGGCCGCGGCGCGCTGACGTCGGACATGTTCGAGTGGCAACCGCGGGAGGACGCGACGCGGAAGCCGCGCAGCCAGGTCCGCGACCAGATGCGCGTCGCGCAGGTGTACCGGATGCTCGAGCGGCACGGGTTCGCGAGTCCGGCCCTGGTGGCCGGCGCGATCGGCTACGGCTCCGACGTCATCTTCGTGCACGACCTCACCACCATCCTCGACGACTACGACGAACGCTTCGCCGACAGGCTCGCCGTCGCCCGCGGGGAATCGGCGACCGTGCCGTCGAGGATCGGCGAATGCCGTTCCTGCCCGTGGTGGCCCGGATGCGAGGAGCAGCTGACCCAGACACACGACGTGAGCCTGGTGGCCACCGGTTCCCGCGCCGACATGCTGCGCGACGCGGGCTGCCACACCATCGACGACCTCGCGGCGTGGGACCGCGAACCGCTCGAGGACTGGCCGCACGGCGCGTTCGAGGACGCCGTCGTCACCGCGAAGGCGTGGCTCGCGGGAGCACCGCTGGTGCGACGGTTCCCGGAGATCCGGGTGACCCGCGCGGACGTCGAGGTGGACGTCGACATGGAGAGCTACCAGGAACACGGCGCCTACCTGTGGGGCACGCTGCTCAATGTGGACGGGGTGTCGGCGTACCGGCCGTTCGTCAGCTGGGATCCGGTGCCGACGCAGGACGAGGCACGGTCGTTCGCGGAATTCTGGACGTGGCTGATGGCCGAGCGCGAAGCGGCGGCCCTGAGCGGCAGAACCTTCGCCGCGTACTGCTATTCGCGGTCCGCGGAGGACAAGTGGTTGCTGGACTCCGCCCGCCGGTTCGCCGGGGCACCCGGAATCCCTACCGAAGCCGACATCCGCGAATTCATCGACAGCCCACAATGGGTCGACATCTACCAGGCCGTCAGCGACCAGTTCATCTGCCCGGGCGGTAAGGGCCTCAAGAAGATCGCCCCCGTCGCCGGATTCCGGTGGCGCGACGCCGACGCCAGCGGCGAAGCGTCGATGAGCTGGTACCGCGAAGCCGTCGGCTACGACGGCGAACCCGACCTCACCCAGCGCGAACGACTGCTGCAATACAACGAGGACGACGTCATCGCCACGAAAGTGCTGCGCGAATGGATGTCGGATCGGGCCGAGAAGGAGATCCCGCTCGCGTCCGACCTCTAGGCTGCAAGGCAGGCCCGATTCGGTAGGGGTGGTCAGGTGGAGGTGCCGAAGACATCCACGACGCTGCGGTTCGCTCTGCTCCTCACCGCCGCGGGCGGCTTCCTCGACGCCTACACCTACATCAGCCGCGGCGGCGTCTTCGCGAACGCCCAGACCGGCAACGTCATCCTGATGGCCATCGACCTGTCGGAGCGGCACTTCCACGCCGCCCGGGCACACCTGTGGCCGATCCTCGCGTTCATCGTCGGTGTCGCGTTCGCGCACCTGCTCAAGAGCGAACTCGCCCACAGCGTCTTCGACCACCCGATCCGGATCGCCATGGTCGCGCAGATCGTCGTCCTCGTCGCCGTCGCGTTCGTTCCCCCCAACGTCCCCAACGCGCTGGTCACCGTTCCCATCGCGTTCGTCGCCGCCATGCAGTTCGGCCTGTTCCGCACCATCGGGTCGCTGTCGTACATCGCCGTCGCCACCACCGGCAACCTCATGCGCTTCACCGAGTCGGCGTACGCCGGATTCATCGAGAAGGTCCCCGAATCGCGTCAGCACACCCGGGTGTACGCCGCCATCGTCACCAGCTTCGCCGGTGGGGCCGTCGTCGGAGCGTTCGCCACCCGCTATTTCGGCGGATCCGCCGCCTGGATCCCCGCCGCCCTCCTGTGCGGAGCCCTCGTGCTGTTCTACATCGACGACAGGCGGCGCCGCCGCCTGTGAGCGGTCGACGAGTCCCTGGACTCCTCAACCGCGCACGGGTGGCGAAGCCGCAACTCCGAGGGAATAGGCGCCGACGATCTTCGGCGCGGATGTCTCGTAGAACCGGTCGAGGTCCCGGACGTCGAATCCGGCGTTCGTCACCAGGGTGGGAATGTCGCGGGTGAGGTGGCATCCACCGGCGACGGTCTTCTGGAGCGGTTCGAGCCGGCGCTGCCACCGCTGCACGTTGGCGTCCGGGGCCAGGCCGTGCTCGACGAAATGCAGTGTGCCGCCCGGTTTGAGGACGCGCCGGACCTCCCGGAGTGCGGAATCGACGTCCGGGATGGTGCACATCGTCCACGTCGACAGCGCCGTGTCGAAACTGTTGTCCGGGAAGGAGAGTGACTGGCCGTCCAGGCCGGACCGCTCGACCGGTGTCGTCGACGCCGCCAGACGCTTGCCCGCCAGCTTCCAGCCGAGGTCGGCTGGTTCGACGGCGCTCACCGAATCGACGGCGGCCGGGTAGAACGGGACGTTGAGACCCGACCCGAATCCGATCTCCACCACACGCCCGTGCAGACCGGCGCAGACGCGTCGTCGCGTCGGCTCCGTGAACTTCATCCCGCAACTGATGTCGACGAGCCGCGGAACGATCCGGTCCGAGTAGAACCCCATGCCCACCTCCCAGCGAAGGGCGCTTCGCGCCCCGTGCGCGGTTGAAGAGTCCAGAGACTCGTTAACCACGCACGGGTGGCGGAGCCGCCTACCGCGGCGCCATGCGCAGAGCGCCGTCCATTCGAATGGTCTCACCGTTGAGGTAGTCGTGTTCGACGATCATCTGGGCGAGCTGTGCGTATTCGGCGGGCTGACCGAGGCGCGAGGGGAACGGGACGCCGGCTTCGAGGCCCTTGCGGTACTCGTCGGTGACACCGGCGAGCATCGGGGTGTCGATGATGCCGGGGGCGATGGTGTTGACCCGGATGCCGAACTGCGCGAGGTCGCGGGCGGCGGGGACGGTCATGCCGTGCACGCCACCCTTGGACGCGGAGTAGGCGATCTGCCCGATCTGGCCTTCGAACGCGGCGACGGATGCGGTGTTGATGATGACGCCGCGCTGCCCGGACTCGTCGACGGTGTCGGTCTTGGCGATGGCGTCGGCGGCGAGGCGCATCACGTTGAACGTGCCGAGCAGGTTGACCGTGATGACGGTGCGGAACAGTTCGAGGTCGTGCGGGCCCTTCTTCGACAGGATGCGCCCGGCCCAGCCGACGCCGGCACAGTTGACGACGATACGCAGCGGCAGACCCGATTCGACGATCTTCTCGATCGCGGCCTGGACCTCGTCGCCGCTGGTGACGTCGGTGGCGAGGAGGGTCACGCCGTCGGGGACCTTGTCGCCGGCGCGCTCGATGGACTGCTGCAGGTCGAGTCCGAACACGGTGGCTCCGGCGTCGGCGAGACGCTTGGCGGTGGCGGCGCCGAGGCCGGAGGCCGCTCCGGTGACCAGTGCGGCGGTTCCCTGAATTTCCACAGTTCGCATCCTTACTTTCCCGGCGACCTCCGTTGGCCGACCCTGGTGACCTGCACCATAACGCCCGCTCGGTGTGACGGCAGCGGCGAGGGAAACGTCACGGGCGACGGGAGCGGGTAGTTTGTCTTCTCGCGCGGATCAGGGGACGCGCAGGACCGTAGGGGGACGGATGACCGAGGACCGGCTCGAAGTGGATCGCGACGCGTTGGTGCGGTGCATCGCCGCGTGCGAGGTGTTGGCGGCCGACATGCAGGACCTGCGAGAGCGAGCGCACCGCGAACTCGCGCCCGAGAGCTTCGGTCTCGGCGAAACCCATCTGCGGTCGGCGGCGGACCTGGCGGCCCGGTTCCGGGCGACGGCGATCGGCGGCCCGGGCGTCGCCGTCGAGAACTCGGCGGTCGGGACGTTCGCGGCGCACGAGCGTTACGCGCTGGACCTGAAGGCGACGTTCGAAGCGGCGCTGGCCCGGTACGACGAGCAGGACGCGGCGACGGCACACCGCCTCGAGCAACTCTGACCACGTTCAGTGCGCAATTCTGCAGGGAAATATCGAGTGTGGGACTGCAGTTCTGCGCACTCGCGTCAGTGAATGTGCGCCTGCCAGTCCGCTGGAACCCGTGGACCGGGACCGGGAACGGTCTGGTCGATCGGATGATGTTGCGGCGGGGCAAGATCGGGTCCTTCGAAGGCAATCTCGGTGGCGTAGTTCCAGAACCAGTTCTCGCCCGGTTCGAAGCTCCGCACGACGGGGTGCCCGGTGTCGGCGGCGTGCTTGGTGGCGTGCTGCTCCGGGGAGGTGTCGCAGCAACCGATGTGGCCGCACTGCGCGCACCGGCGCAGGTGCACCCACCACCCGCCGTCGCGGTCGCACTCGGCGCACCCCTCTCCGCTCGGCGGCACGCTCGGGTCGATTCCCTCCAGCTCACCCATCTGAGGCTCCTTCTGCTGCTGCGACTTCGGGTTCGATCGGGATGCGGACCTGGAACCGGGTGTCGCCCGGTTCGGACTCCACACGCAGGTCGCCGCGATGCTTCTTCACGACGATCCGCCACGAGATGTCGAGGCCGAGTCCGGTTCCCTCACCCACGGGTTTCGTCGTGAAGAACGGTTCGAAGATGCGCGACCGGATCTCTTCGGGCACACCCGGTCCGGTGTCGCCGATCTCGATGAGGGCCATGTCGCCGTCGCGGCGGGTGCGGACGGTGAGGGTGCCGTGGCCGTCCATGGCGGCGACGGCGTTGTCGATGAGGTTCGTCCACACCTGGTTGAGTTCCGCGGCGTACGCCGGGATCTGCGGCAGCGTCGGGTCGTACTCTTTCACCACCGTGACGGAGTCGCCGATCTTGCGGCCGAGCATCACCAGCGAGCTGTCGAGCAGTTCCCGCAGATCGACGCGCTGGTAGGGGGCGCGGTCCATCTGCGAGTACTGCTTCGCGGCGTTCACCAGGGTGGACACCCGGGCGGTCGAGTCGGCGATCTCGTTCATCAGCAGTTCGGTCTCGATGGTGTAGTTGAGCCAGCGGATCGCGCTCTCGACCATCGATTCGTCGTCGACGCTGGCGACGATCCGCTCGAGCCACGGCACGTCGAGACCCGCCTGCACGAACGTGGGCGCCAGGTCCCAGCCACCGGAGACGCCGTGGTCGTCGAACCAGTCGCCGAGTTCGTCCTCGCGGTCGGACGCTTCGAGGGGGGTCAGCGTCGGCGCCTTCGCGACCAGTTCGGCTGTCTCCTCCTGCAACCGGATCAACGTGGCCAGCGCCTGCCGGTCGTACACGCCCGAGGCGATCACGCTCAGTTTCTGCCGCATGTGCGACACCCGGTCGCGCAGCGACGCCGTCGCCCGGACCGCGGCGGCCGCCGGGTTGTTGAGCTCGTGGGTGAGCCCCGCCGACAGCGACCCCAGCGCGAGGAGGCGTTCCCGCTGATCGACGACCTGCTTCGCGTTCTGGCTGCCGAAGAACAGCCCCTCCAGCAGGTGTACGGCCATCGGGAACCATTCGCGCATCAGCTGCCCGAAGCGGTCGGCGTCGAGGACGAAGAACCTCGACGGGGCGGTGACGCGCATCGACGCGGTGTACGTCTGGGGTGCTCGGTCACCGAGATACGACTGCCAGGCCCCGGAGTACACGCCGCGCTGGGACGTCCGGCTGAACTCGATCTCCTCGCCGCCCGACAGCTTGCTCAGCACGAGCTCGCCTTCGATCAGCACGTAGAAGCACGTCGCAACCTCACCTTCCGCGAACACGGGGCCGGGTTCGATCAGTTCGACGTGCCCTTTCTCGCACAGCTGCTCGAGCTGGTGGTCGGTGAGCTTCTCGAAGAGGAACAACGTCCTCAGCTCGGGGGGATTGCACGGGAGTTGGCTCATGGTCTGCCCCTGGTCACGGTTGGCCGATGTAGCGGTGGACGAGCATCACGGCCATGGCGCCTTCCCCGACCGCCGACGCCACCCGCTTCGCCGATTCGGAGCGCACGTCACCCGCCGCGAAGATCCCCGGGACGCTCGTCTCGAGGTGATGGGGGAGACGGTCGAGGGGCCAGCCGCTCGGCGGTTTCCCGTCGACGACGAGGTCGGGTCCGGACACGACGAACCCGTTCTCGTCCCGCGCGACGACACCCTCGAGCCACTCGGTCCGCGGGATGGCGCCGATGAACAGGAACAGGAACCCGGCGTCGACGGTCTCCTCGTCGCCGGTGGCGTTGTTGCGCAGCCGGACCTTCTCGAGGTGACCCTCGCCCTCGACGCCGATCACCTCGGTGCAGGGCCGGACGCGGATGCGCGGGTTCCGTTCGATCTGCTGGACGAGGTAGTACGACATCGAATCCTCGAGCGACTGCGCCCGGACGACGATGGTGACGGACCGGGCGCCCCGCGACAGGTAGACCGCCGCCTGTCCGGCGGAGTTGGCCCCGCCGACGATGTAGACGTCCTGGTCGGTGCAGCGGGCGGCCTCGGTGACGGCGGAGCCGTAGTAGACGCCGCGACCGGTGAGATCGTCGACTCCGGGCGCGGGATGACGCCGGTAGGAGACGCCGGTCGCCAGGATCACCGTGTGTGCGTCGATGGTGTCGCCGTCCGCGAACCGGACGGTCCGCGCCGATCCGTTGACCTCGAGCGCCACGACGTCGCGGGTGGTGATCAGTTCGGCCCCGAATCGGGTGGCCTGCCTGCGGGCCCGTTCGGCGAGCTGCGCGCCGGACACCCCGTCGGGGAAACCGAGGTAGTTCTCGATGCGTGAGCTCTGACCCGCCTGGCCGCCGGTCGCGGTCCGTTCGATCAGGGCGGTGCGCAGACCTTCCGAGGCGCCGTAGACGGCGGCGCCCAGACCGGCCGGTCCGCCGCCGACGACGACGAGGTCGTAGAAGTTCTCCGACGGGTCGGTCCGGAGACCGAGATGCCGGCCCAGTTCGGTGTCCGACGGCTCCACCAGGCATTCGCCGTCGGAGCAGATCACCACGGGCAGGCGCCGGCCGTCCTCGCCTGCGGCGGTGAGCAGCCGACCGCCTTCCGGCTCGTCCGACATGTACCAGCGGTACGACAGCTGGTTGCGGGCCAGGAACTCGCGCACTTCCGAAGACCGCGGCGCCCAGCGATGTCCCACGACCTTCGTCTCCTCGGCGGGGTGGTGATCCGACGACGCCCACGCCTCGAGCAGCGCGTCGACCACCGGGTACAGCTTCTCCTCGGGCGGGTCCCACGGTTTGAGGAGGTAGTGGTCGAGGTCGATGACGTTGATCGCCTCGATGGCCGCGTCCGTGTCGGCGTAGGCCGTGAGCAGCACGCGCCGCGCGACCGGATACAGGTCCATGGCCTTCTCGAGGAACTCGATCCCGCTCATCGACGGCATCCGGTAGTCCGCGAGGATCGCCGCGACGGGATCCCCGCGCAGCTTCATCTGCTTCATCGCGTCGAGTGCGGACTCGCCGGATTCGGCGCGGATGATCCGGTACTTCTCGCCGTATCGGCGCCGCAGATCGCGGGCGACCGCGCGCGAGACCCCGGGATCGTCGTCGACGGTGAGAATCGCAGGCTTGCCGCTCGCTACGGGATGGTTCACACACGCCCTCTCGTCCGTGAGAACTGCGAGGTACTCCAAGACTTCCGAGTATTGCCCGAGGGCGCGTCTTTGTCGACCGGGTTCAGTCCTGGTGCTGCATCTGTTCGGGCTCTGCCGCGGCACCGCGGCGGCGCCGCAACCACACTGCGCGACCGGCCGCACCGGCCAGCGCCAGAACGACGACGGCGGCGCCGGCGATCGGGCCGGCCACGTTGCCGGGGAGCAGGCCCTCGAGCAGTAACCAGATGCCGAACGCGAAGAACAGAACGGCCGCACCGATGCGGATGACACTCTCGGGCAGATGCTTACCCAGCACGGCGCCGACGACGATGGCGAGGGCGTCGGCCGCGACCATGCCGACGGTCGAGCCGATCCACACGCCGATCGTGTCGTGGTCGGTGGCGAGCGTGATGGTGGCGAGCATGGTCTTGTCGCCGAGTTCGGCGAGGAAGAAGGCGGACGTGACTGCCAGGAATGCGGAGCGGGTGGCCCGTCCGGCCTTGAGCTGCTCGTCCTCGCTGAGGTCGTCGCCGCGCAGCGTCCACGCACCGAAGATCAGGAAGGCCGCACCGCCGACGATGCTGATCGCCGCGGTCGGGAGCGCGACACCGAGGTAGTGGCCGACGGCGACGGACACCAGGTGGACCACGGTGGTCGCGACGGTGATGCCGGCTATCACGACCCACCAGCGGTAGCGCAGGGCGAACGTCATCGCCATCAGCTGGGATTTGTCTCCCAGTTCGGCGACGAAGATCACGCCGAAGCTCAGTAGTGCTGCGGTCAGCACGGGCATCCTCCTCCTGTGTCGGTCGGAGGATGACGGGTGGATTCCTCCGGCCTGGCAGACGCGGGTACGTCTGTCCGGCCGAAGGTCTCGCCCACCGGCGCCGGGTGATCCGGCGACGGTTCGCCAGGCCGGGTCCGGTGCGGTGAAGCAACGAGCCAGTATGTCGACACAGGCGATTGGGGGCTACTCCCCTTCGATGTCCGTAACGTTAGCGTGACTTATTTGAAAAGGCAAAGGCGGCAATAAGTTTGGGGCACCGACCGCTGAAACTTCGGGTACCCTCACGAGGCGAGCAGCATGGCCAAAACGGCCGTGTCGGGATCGCTGATCGGGTCGATGCCGACCCGGCTGACCATGGACGTCACCGTTCCGTCCGCCTCTGCCTCCACCCACGCCGCCCGGTGTTCCAGCCCCAGGTGGGGGAGTCCGGGGAGCAGGACGCAGCCCGACGCGGCGCCCGCGCACTCCGGGAGCGACGGGGTCGTCTCGGACGGCGGGTGCAGCATCATCAGCGCCGGCGGCTGATGATCCGCGAAGCGGCCGGGAGCGAGCGCGAACTCCCCGAGAACTGTGCCCTCGGCCACCACGAGGCCGACGGTCTCGGGTTCGGGCTCCTCCGGCAGGTCCTCGTGCGCACCGAAGACGGTCGTGGTGTGGAGCAGCCCCGGAACGCACGCCACCCGCACGGCGAGCGCGAGCAACTGGGCCCATTCCTTGGTGGTGTCGGGCCAGCGCCCGGAAATGACGAATCCCCGCAAAGTACCCGCGGCCTGGAAGGGCGAGATGCCGATGTAGCCGTCCCTGTTCATCTCTGCCTCCTCGGTGTGATGACACGCTTCGAACATGATTCGTTCTGCACACCTCGTTGGGTACTTGAAGAATGCGCCCGACAGTGCCTGGCACACAAGAGCAGGCGAGTGCTAAAGGATCTTCACGCGGGCGAGCATCTCAGAGAATCCTCAGAATCGCCACAATCTGCCGCTACGAAAGCCACCTATCCTCACCGGAATGACCTCTGAGCGCGCACGGAATTCCGCGAATCACGCCCGAACCGAGTCGACGCGAAAGGTCCTCACTTCGCGGCGCGTCGCCGCGGCCACGATGGCAGGCCTGGTCCTGGCGTCCGCGGGGGGACTCGGGTACGTGTTCCTCGGTGACAGCGCGGCAGACAGCCGGACCGTGGCCATCGTCAACACCGACGCCGGCGCGACCGTGGACGGAAAACCGGTGCGTGCGAGCGACACCCTCATCGAGAAGCTCGAGGCGAACGAGGCCTTCGACTGGCAGGTGGTCGACGCGGACGCAGCGGCGGGCGGCGACTGGTTCGCCACGGTGACCGTGCCCGAGGACTTCAGCGAGGCGGTGTCCTCGGTGTGGGGCGCGAAGCCGCGGCAGGCGACCCTCGACCTCGACGTCGCGGGTTCCGACACCGGTGCGTCAGAGGAACTCTCCGGAGTGGTGTCCTCCCAGATCGGCGCGGACGGCATCACGGATCTGCTGGCGGACATGTCCTCGTCGCGGACGCGGTTCCAGCAGGCGGGCATGACGGCCGGGTTCCTCGCCGCCGGCACGGCCGCGGCGGACGATGCGGCGCAACAGCTCACGGAGGGCGCCGACACTCTCCTCCCGTATCTCGAGAAGGCACGTTCCGGCTCGGTGCAACTGCTGGGCGTCGCCGACCAGGTGGCCGGTGTGGTCGACCAGACGTCGGGAACGGCCGACGACCTCGCGGACCGGTTGAGCGCGCTGGGCCTGACGCTGGGCGAAGCGAACGACAGCGCCACCCGGATGCGCACCAGAATCGACGAGGCGATCCGCGTTCTCGACGCCACACCCGTTGCATCGGACGTGGTCCCGTCGCTCCGACAGGTCAGTGCCGACCTCGAACTCTTCTCCGCACAGCTGGGTTCGGTGCCCGGACTGGTGGGCGGAGGAGTCGGCCCCGACACGGACTTGGGCGAACTCGTGCGCGTCGCGATGGGTCAGCTCACCGACGCCAGCAATCAGCTGAGCAGCGGGGCACGGCAACTGAACGACGGCATCGTTCCGATCGCCGATCAGGCACCGGAGATGCTCGAAGGCGCCACCTCGCAGATCGTCGACGGGTTCGCGAAACTGAAGACGTTGTCGGGGCAGCTGTCCACCGACCTCAACAACGGTGTCGCGGCGATGCCGGTGCGTACGGCGGCTCAGCAGAACCAGTTGGCGACGGTGCTCGCCGAACCGGTCGCGGTGACCCGCACACTGTCCGCGCCGTCACCGCTCCTCACCGCCGAGCACCTCGCCGTCGGCTTCGGGATCACCACCGTGCTGCTGGCGGGTGCCGTCGTGTGGATGGGCCTGCGGCGCAGGGCCTGACCGTCAGCGGGCGTCCTGGATACGACGCCACGGTGTGGCCTGCTCGAGCTCGAACGCCAACTCGAGCAGCGTCCGCTCGTCGCCGTGGTCGGCGGAGAAATGCGACGCCAGCGGCAGGCCGCGGGACGTCTCGTGCAGCGGCAGCGAGATGGCCGGTCCGCCCGAAGCGTTGTTGAGCGGCGTGAACGCCGTATAGGCGATCAGCTTGTCGAAGAGCTCCTCGAAACTCTGTGTCGGCGAGAGGTATCCGAGCTCCGGCGTCGTGTGAGCCAGGGTGGGCGACAGGATCACGTCGTACTTCTGGAAGATCTGCGCGTACTCACGGTACGTGCGCCGCAACCGGTAGAGCACCCGCGGAGTCTTCGCGATCTTCCTGCGGTACATCGCGGCGAGTCCGCGCGTCAGGTTGTCGGTGGCGTCGCGGTCGAAGTCCGGTCCGAGCATCCGCTTGCCGTTGCTGGAGATGACGAACGACAGGAATCCCCAGTAGATGCAGAAGTCCTCGACGAACGAGGAGTTCACCGGCATCGGGCACTCCTCGACGTGGTGCCCGAGGTCGGCCAGCAGATCGGCGGTCGCGTGGACCGACTTGCGGGTCTCGTCGTCCGTGCGGGAGGCGGTGACCGAGTCGACCACCACCCCGACCGTCAGCCGGGTGCTGCTCGGCCCCTCGACCAATCGGATGGGTGGCAGCGCCGGATTGCGGTAGTAGCGTTCGGCGGCCGCCATCCACTGTGCGGTGTCCCGCACCGAGCGGGTCACGGCGCCCTGCGCGATGATCCGGATCGGCAACGTCTTGTCCATGGCGTCGGGGACCGTCCGCCCGCGGGACGGTTTCAGGCCGACGAGCCCACACGCGGCCGCGGGAATGCGGATGGATCCGCCACCGTCGTTGGCGTGCGCGATCGGCACGACACCCGAAGCGACGAGCGCGGCCGAACCACCCGAGGACGCTCCCGGCGAAAACGCGGGATTCCACGGATTGTGCACGGCCTCGGCGTCCATGAACTCGGTGGACGCGCTGAACCCGAACTCGGGGAGCCGGCTCTTCCCCAGCGAGAGCACACCTGTGGACAGGTACTGCGTGACGAAGTCGCTGTCGACCGGGGCGGGCTGCGCGGCGAAGGCGACGCTGCCGTGCTGCGTGGGCAGGCCGGAGACGTCGACGTTGTCCTTGACGACGGTCGGCACCCCCGCGAAGGCGCCCTCGTGCGGGCGGTCCGCCTCCGTCAGTGCACGGTCGAAGTCGGCGAATGCCAGGGCGTTCAGGGCGGGTCCGACGGATTCGGCGCGCGCGATCGCCGCCTCCGTCACCTCGCGGATCGACACCTCTCCGGAGGCGATCCGTGCCGCGAGGCCGGTGGCGTCGAGGTCGCCGAGCGCGTCGTCGCGGAATGCGTGGACGACGGTGTCGTCCCGGGCGGGGTTGCTGAACTCGGTCACTTCCGAAGCCTATTGGACGCTCGGCCTGCTCGGAAGGAATTCCGGACCCGAAACGAGCACGGGCGCACGGACACACCCGAGAGTGGTCCGTGCGCCCATGGCCGCGAAGAAGAAACTAGACGATCAGGCCCGCGGTCTGCGTGCGTGCCTTCTCGAAACGAGCGGCGACGTCCGCCCAGTTCACGATGTTCCAGAAGGCCTTGACGTAGTCGCCCTTGACGTTCTGGTAGTCGAGGTAGAAGGCGTGCTCCCACATGTCGAGGAGCAGCAGCGGCGTGAGGCCGATCGGGATGTTGCCCTGCTGGTCGTACAGCTGGACGATGAGCAGGCGCTGGCCGATGGAGTCCCAGGCCAGGATGGACCAGCCGGAGCCCTGGATGGCGTTGGCGTTGGCCGAGAAGTGGTTGCGGAACGCGTCGAAGCCGCCGAACTGGTCGTCGATCGCGGCAGCGAGCTCACCGGTCGGCTTGTCGCCACCGTCGGGCGAGAGGTTGTTCCAGAAGACGGAGTGGTTGGTGTGGCCGCCCAAGTGGAAGGCGAGGTTCTTCTCGTGCAGGTTGACCACGGCGGGCAGGGTGTCCGACTCGCGGAGCTCGGCCAGCTTGTCGAGGGCCGTGTTGGCACCGGTCACGTACGCGGCGTGATGCTTGTCGTGATGCAGTTCCATGATCTTGCCGGAGATGTGCGGCTCGAGAGCTGCGTAGTCGTACGGGAGTTCCGGCAGCGTGTAAACAGACACGAGGGTCCCTTCATCTATGGGCGTGTGAGCCCTTGTGTTTCCGGGTGCCGACGACACGTGGGCACGCGTCTGACACCCGCCTTTGGCGAATCGTTCTCGGGTATATACCCAATCTCATTGGTACACCCTGCGCAACAGTTGGGGTCACCGAGCGATTCCCTCACAGGAAAGTTCGGGCACCCGAAAAAATGCTGACGAGGTGACACTGGATGTCGTGAGAATTCGTCCGACCGGTGAACGGAACCTTAAGCTGACGCGATGCCTTCGCTGATACCTGTTGCAGATTCGCATGCGGCCGCGCCGCGTGTGGAGCTCACGGGCGCGAATCTGCTCCGCTTCTTCGCAGTTCTGGCCGTGATCTACTCACACATCTCGTTCTATCTGATCGACGACCTCGGAACCGGATGGTGGTTCATCGACGTCGTCTATCAAATCTTCATCGAGCGGGGCGGTCTCAACCAGCATCTGTCCTTTCTCGGGGTCGCCGTCTTCATGATGCTGACCGGGGTGTTGATCACCCGTTCGGCCATTCGTCACGAGCCCGGGCAATTTCTGTTCAACCGGCTCGGACGAATCCTGCCCGCATTCTGGGTGGCCGTTCTCGCCGCGATCGTGCTCGTCCGCCTCGGCATCAACGGCATGTTCAGCGGCCAGGACGGGGTGTCGAATGTCGACGCGGCCCTGAGTTTCGTGCTCGGCGGTTTCTTCCTCAAACCCGAGGTGGCGGTTCTCGGCGTCACCTGGACCCTCGCCGTGCAGATCTGCTTCTACCTCGCCTGCGTGGCCGCGCGCCCCGTGCTGCGCACGCTGCCCATCGCGATGCCGATGGCCGGCGCCGCGGTCTGCGCGCTGATCCTGCTCTACAACCTGTACGCGCCGCAGCCGTACACGGTCCCCATGCTGTCCAAGATCGCCGCGACGCTCCCGGCCGTGTTCCTCGGGCAGATCATCTACCTCGGCTGGGCGCGACTTGCGGACTGCCGGTGGATCGTCGTCGCCGGGCTGGCCCAGGTCGAGGTCATCCGCCTCGCCACCGACTTCCGCGTGTACTGGGCCGGCGACCACTACCTCTGGACATTCGCCGTCGTCACCGCGTGCGTCGTGCTGGTGGGCCGATACGACGGTCCCGCGGCGCACTGGGCCGTCGTGCGGTGGACCGCGACGCGCAGCTACGCGATCTACCTCGTCCACACCCTGATCCTCTACCGCGTGTACGAGCACACGGTCGGCTCGTTCGGCGAGACCGGGGCGGTGATCGCATTCCTCGTGGTGACGGCACTCGTGTCGGAGGCGCTGTACCGGTGGGTGGAGATCCCCGCGACGGGGTGGGTCACGGCTCGCGTCGAGCGGATGCGCGCACAGTCGGCGCTCGCGCGGGAGGCCACCCCGGCACCGCGCGTAGCATCGAATCATGTCTTGGTACGACGAGCTTCTGGGTCGAGCAGCCGCTAAGTCCGTGATGGTCACCGCCGAGGATGCCCTCCCCGGACGTAGTCAGCCGATTCCCGTTCCGGCGACGCACTTCGTCAACGGTCACCCCCTGCAACCCCCGTTCCCCGAGGGCATGCAGACCGCGGTGCTGGGCATGGGATGTTTCTGGGGCGCCGAGAAGGAGTTCTGGCAACTCGACGGCGTCTACACCACCGCGGTGGGATACGCCGGCGGCTACACGCCCAATCCCACCTACGAGGAAACGTGCTCCGGTCGCACCGGGCACACCGAGGTGGTGCTCGTGGTCTTCGATCCCAAGGTGATCTCGTACGCCGAGATCCTCAAGGAGTTCTGGGAGAACCACGACCCCACGCAGGGCATGCGGCAGGGCAACGACCAGGGAACGCAATACCGTTCGGCCATCTACACGATCGACGAACAGCAGGTGGAGATCGCCGAGGCCACCGGTGAGGCCTTCGAGAAGAGGCTCGCCCAAGCCGGATACGGGGCGATCACCACGGAAATCGCCCCGCTCACGCAGTTCTACTACGCCGAGGACTACCACCAGCAGTACCTCGCGAAGAACCCCGGCGGTTACTGCCCCGTGCACGCCACCGGCGTCAGCTGCCCGGTCGGTCTGCTGAAGCAGGACGAGGTCCCGGCGCAGACCGACATCCTGCCGCCCTCGTAGTCCCCGGTCTCAACCGCGGGTCGCGGACCACGTGAGCACCGCAGACGCCGCGACGGCGCTGACGGTGCGCACGTGGTTCCACCCGGTCCATCCCGACACGTAGTCGCGCCAGTACGCCGCCGAGTCGGCCGCGGTGGGGTCGATCGCGTCCAGCGCGTTGTTGTGCGGCACGTGGTAGACGATGGTCAAGACGATCCCCACGAGATACAGCGCGCATGCGATCACCGCGTAGACGGCCGAACCGTCGTGCCGCACCACACTGACGACCGCGAGCACGATCGACGTCAGTGCGGTGCCGAACAACGCCGTCATGAACCAGAAGTTCGGCGCCTCGCGGTTGATCGCCTGCATCGCCGCGATGCCCTGAGCCGGTTCCAGGCGACCGAGCCCGGTCATGATGAACGTGGAGAACGCGAACATCACGCCGCCCACCACGCCGGCGCCCACCGCCGTGACGATCGTCAGATAACGCTCCATCGGTCAGACCCTCCAGACACCGGCCGCTGCTGCGGCACGGACGTAGTCGGTGAAGTCGCGGGGCGCGCGCCCCAGTGCGCGTTCCACCCCGTCGGTGAGTGATGCGTTGCGCCCGTCCAGCACTTCGTCGAACAGGTAGGTGAGCAGGCCGATCGCATCGGACGGTACCCCCTGCCCGGCGAGTTCCGTCGAAGTCACTTCGGAAGTGACTGGGGTGTACCGGATTTCGCGACCCGTTGCCTCCGAGATCTCGGCGACGGCGTCACCGAACGACAACAATCGTGGCCCGGTCAGTTCGTACAGTTCGCCGGCGTGACCGTCCTCGGTCAGTGCGGCGACGGCGATCTCGGCGAGATCGTCGGCGTCGACGAAGGGTTCGAGCACGTGCCCGTCGACGGGCAGTGCGAGCTCGCCCGCGAGCAGTGAGTCGAGCATGAAGCTCTCGCTGAAATTCTGGCTGAACCAACTGGACCGGAGGATCGTCCACTCGGCTCCCGCCTTGCGGATCGCGAGTTCGCTGCGCTCGGCCTCGGTTTCGCCGCGACCGGAGAGCAGGACGAGTCGCCGGGCGCCGTTCGCGACGGCCAGGCCCGCGAATTCCTCGACGACCTCCGCCGCTCCCGGCACCGCGAGATCCGGGTAGTAGGCGATGTACACCGAGGTGATTCCTTCCAGCGCAGGACGCCACGTGTCCCTGTTCTCCCAGTCGAACGGGGGACGGCCGGAGCGGGAACCGCCCCGCGCGGGTACTTCCGCGGCGGCGAGCCGGGCGAGGACGCGGCTGCCGATCTTGCCGGTGCCGGTGAGGACGAGTGTGTGCGGTTTCGTTGTCATGTCTTTCAGTCAAGACGCCGGCGCTGAGACTTTCCATGGCTGAAACGCGCTGATCCATACGCGAGCGTCTACGCTGGATGTGTGGATCCTCTCGCCGGTCTCATCAGTGGTCCCCGCGCCGCAGGCGCGTTCGTGCTCCGCTCGATCATGGAACCGCCGTGGTCGCTGCAGATCGACGACCACGCGCCGCTCAGCCTCGTCGCGATGGGTCGGGGCGAGGCGTGGATCCTTCCGCACACCGGCGACCCGGTGCAGCTCACCGAGGGTGACGTCGCGATAGTTCGCGGACCCGAGCGCTACGTCGTCGCCGACCATCCGGACACCCCGCCGCACGTGATCATCAACCCCGACCAGAGTTGCACGACCCTCCGCGGGGAACCACTCGCCGAGACGATGGACCTCGGCGTGCGCACCTGGGGAAACAGTGCGGACGGCCGCACGGTCATGCTGACCGGGACGTACCAGACCCCGGGCGAGATCAGCATGCGACTGCTGACCGCGCTCCCGGAACTCGTCGTGCAGCGCCGCGCCGACTGGGACTCGCGGCTGGTCACCCTCATGCACGACGAAGTGGTGCGGGACGAACCCGGACAGGAAGCGGTGCTCGACCGCCTGCTCGACCTGCTGCTGATCGCGGTGCTGCGCGCCTGGTTCGCGCGGCCGGCGGCCGAGGCGCCGTCGTGGGTGCGGGCGCAGAGCGACCCCGTGGTCGGCAAGGCGATGCGCATCCTGCAGAACAACCCCTCACGCCGGTGGACCGTGGAGTCGCTCGCCGCGGAAACCGGCATGTCGCGGGCAGCCCTCGCACGACGGTTCACGGACCTCGTAGGAGAACCTCCCATGACGTTCCTCGCCGGCTGGCGGCTGTCCCTGGCAGCGGATCTGCTCCGCGAACCCGACGCCACGGTCGCGTCCGTGGCCCAGCGGGTGGGGTACGGGAGCGGATTTGCGCTGAGTGCGGCGTTCAAACGCGTGCGCGGAGTGAGCCCCAAGGAGCATCGTGAGATGGCGGGGAGCAGATGAGTGTATTACGGCACAGTGCCCAAAGACACACCGGATTAACTTGATCTTGTTTGCCTTGCGTACGACCCTGGATGGTAGGGAATTGTCGGCGAGAGGACCGGATCCGGAATGTGGAACAACTCTCAAGCACGGGGGCTGCGTAAGCGGTCGGCCCGTCAGCGGCACAACCCGCTACTCCGACGCTCGGACCGGATCGAGAACATGCTCACCCTCGCGGTCGTGGTGCTCGCGTTCGCGATGCTCCCCCTGGCCATCCTCGTGGGTGCCCGGACCATCGACAGTCAGCTGACGCTGGCGGAGAAGCAGGTCGCGGACTACCGCACCGTCTCGGCCACCACGCTCGCCGACTCCACCGGCGTGTCCGTCACCTCCGACGTCGCACCGTCGGGCGTCGACACCGCCCCCGCCGAGTGGACATGGGGCAACGAAACCCGCCACGCCGACATCACCGTCGACCCCGCCACGCCTTCGGGGACGAAGGAAGACATCTGGGTCAACGCCGACGGCAACCTCACCACCGAACCGATGTCGCCGTCCGCGGCACGAATCGCCGGCGTGATCGCCGGCCTGTTCACCTGGTTCGCGGTGATGATGATCGCGCTGTCCGGCTTCCTCGTCTGCCGCGCGTCCCTGAACCGCGCCCGCGACGCGCAGTGGGACCGCGACCTCCGCCAATTCCTGGATTCGACCACCCGGCACTGAACTCGCTCAGCTGATCGAGCCCCTGAACTCGACTGCCTGCTGCGCAGCCTGCGTGGTGACGGCGATGTCGGCGACCGGGTAGACGTGGAACTCGAAGAAAGGTCCGAATTTCGTCGGACCGTCCAAGATGTCGTTCGGGTCATCCGCCTCGACGAAGGCGAATCCCCCGGTTCCGTCCAGACGACCGAGGAAATGATGGAAGGTCGCCCCTTCCGCCGGCGTCCATCTCGCGAACACTTCCAGGCTCCGCCGCGCAGCTGCCTCGTTCTCGGCGGCGGAACCACCGTCACGCAGCGTCCAGGTAATCACGTATTTCATCGCACCCTCCCGAGGGTGTGCCGGGATCAGCTCGCAGGGATCGCGCCGAGCTGCTGAAAGAATCCGAGTGTGTCCCACACCTGCCAGGTCTCGGCGATCTTGCCGTCGGCCAGCCGATGGATCGAGATCGCATCCACTCGGATCTTGTTTCCGGTCGGCGGAATCCCGTTCACCTCACCGACGTGCGTTCCCGTGCCCGTCCAGCGCACGACGACGCGGTCGCCGGCCGAGAACATCTCCTCGATGGTCCAGTGCCCGTCCACCCCGTTCTGATAGACCGAGATCGCCGCAGCCATTCCCGCGGGACCCGGCCCACCCGGGACCTGGGGATCGTGCATCTCGTGGTCGCTGCTGAACAGCTCCTCCGCTATCTCGTTCTTCCGATCGTTGTTCATCTCCTCGTAGAATCGACGCACTACCGCTTCTTCCGCAGAACCCATGACAACCTCCGGCGCACTCGAGTGACACGGCCGTTCCGGTCGTACTTCGAGCATTCCACCGCTGGAAAGGGAACGGAATGGTGCTGAGCACGCCGAATGACCCGGGCAGTCGTCGAGCGGAGGGGTGATGGGCGCGGAGTCCCGACTACGTGATCTGGGGCTGGTGCTGCCCCGCGCCGTCCAGCTGCCGCCGGGGGTGGAGTTGCCGTTCAGCTGGGTACGCGTGCACGGCCGCAGGGTGCTGGTGTCCGGTCACGGGCCGCTCGCCGAGGACGGCACACCCGCCGGACCGTTCGGGTCCGTTCCCGCCGACGTGTCGGCCGCCGATGCCACGCACTCCGCCCGGCTCACCGCCCTCGCGGTGCTGGCGGGGGTTCGCCGCGCGGTGGGCGATCTCGACCTCATCGGTGCGTGGCTCACCGTCACGGGGTTCGTCAACGCCGAACCGGGCTACGACCAGACGACCGCGGTGCTCAACGGGTTCTCCGAGGTGGTGCTCGACGTATTCGGCCCGGATGTCGGCGACCACGCCCGGACGGCGATCGGGGTGGCCGCGCTGCCCCTGAATCTGCCCGTCGTCGTGGCCGCCGAACTCGAGCTCGCCTAGCCCAGTTGCGGAACGACCTCACTGGCGACCAGTTCCAGGTGGTCGAGGTCGCTGAGATCGAGGGTCTGCAGGTAGATCCGCTGCGACCCGGCCTCGGCGTAGCGGCCGATCTTGTCGACGAGCTCGGCGGGCGACCCGGCGAGTCCGTTCTCGCGCAGCTCGCTCACTTCGCGTCCGATGTTCATGGCGCGTGTCGCGATCTCCTCCTCGGTGCGCCCGCAGCACAGGACGAGCGCGTTGGAGTACACCAACCTGGTGGGGTCGCGATCGATCGACTTGCACGCGAGCCGGACCCGTTCGAACACGTCCCGCGTCTCGTCGACGGACTGGAACGGGACGTTGAACTCGTCCGCGTACTTCGCGGCCAGCGCTGGCGTCTTCTTCTTGCCGGTGCCGCCGATCAGGATGGGCGGACCCTGCGGCTGCCGCGGCTTCGGGAGTGCGGGCGAATCCTTGACGGTCAGGTGCGTCCCGTCGTAGGAGAAGGTCTCACCGAGCGGAGTGCGCCACAGCCCCGTGATGACGGCGAGGGTTTCCTCGAGCCGCTCGAACCGCTCCTTCAGCGGCGGGAACGGGATGCCGTACGCCTGGTGCTCCTCCTCGTACCAGCCGGCGCCGATGCCGAGGTCGACGCGGCCGCCGCTCATCTGATCGACCTGCGCCACCGAGATCGCGAGCGGTCCGGGATGCCGGAACGTCGCGGACGTGACGAGGGTGCCGAGGCGGATCGTGGACGTCTCACGGGCGAGACCCGCCAGCGTGATCCACGCATCGGTCGGTCCGGGAAGGCCCTCGGTGTTCATGGCCAGGTAGTGATCGGACCGGAAGAACGCGCCGTATCCGAAACGTTCGGCGGCCTGCGCCACCGCCAGAAGATCGTCGTAGGTGGCACCCTGCTGGGGTTCGGTAAAGATTCGCAACTCCATGTGAACCACTCTGCCCGATCCGTGATCGGTACGCTGATTTCATGGCCAAGATCCCACTGAACCTGCCGAAACCGCTGGCCGACAAGCTGCCCGACGCGTTCGGGGGCTCCGGCGCCGGCGTGGTGCCGGTGGTCCGGCTGCAGGGGATGATCGCGTCCGGCGGAGCGGGTTTCGGGCGCGTGCTGAGTGCGGAATCGGTCGAGGAACCGCTGCGCCGCGCGTTCACCACGCACGGTGCGAAAGCGGTGGCGCTGCTGATCAACAGTCCCGGCGGGTCGCCGACGCAGAGCGAATACATTGCCGCCCGCATCCGTCAGCTCGCCACCGAACACGAACTGCCCGTACTCGCGTTCTGCGAGGACGTCGTCGCGTCCGGCGGCTACTGGCTGGCCTGCGCGGCCGACGAGATCTACGCGACCGCCACGTCGGTGGTCGGCTCCGTCGGTGTCATCTCGGCGGGCTTCGGGTTCTCCGAACTGATCGACCGCCTGGGCATCGAACGGCGGCTGCACTCGGCCGGCGAGGCGAAGGCCCGCCTCGACCCGTTCTTCGCGGAGAAGTCCGAGGACGTGCAGTGGCTCGAACAGATCCAGGAAGGCATCCACGACGAGTTCCGCGACTGGGTGGTGGGCCGCCGGGGGAACAAGCTGAAGGCGGACGGGGCCGAGTTGTTCAACGGCGACGTCTGGCTGGGGCGCCGCGCCGTCGAGCTCGGCATCGTCGACGGAATCGGCACGCTGCGCGAGGTGGTGGAGAAGCGGTTCCCCGACGCGACCCTCGAGATGACCGGGCCGCGCCGCTCGTTGTTCGCGAAGCTCGGGCTGCCCGCCGCGAGCTGGGACGAGGTGGCTGCCGCGATCGTCGGTGCGGCCAGTGCCCGCGTCGCGTGGTCCCGGTACGGGCGGTAACTACTTCGGCACGACGACCCCGACCGGGCCTGCGCCGATGCACAGCGACAGGTCCGGGGTCAGGGTGCTCACCCGCACGCTCTGCCCGCCGCCGGTGAGCCGCACGAACACCGAATTCGGGCCGCGCTGCACCGGCACCCGCACCGGGCTGCCGACCTCCATCGCGACGGCGATCTCACCGTCCGCGGTGGCCATGTAGTTGAGCTGCGCAGTCCACTCCCAGCCGGTCAGCGGTCCGTCGAGGGGGAGGGACACGAAACTGCGCTGATCCACCAGGTTCCCGCAGTCGGGGACGGGTCCGGGCTCGATCGCGCGCACCCACGTGACCTGGGCGTCGACCACCGAACCCGCGTCGTCGATCATCCGGAGGTCGGGGGTGCTGTCGGAGAACGCGGGGCGGTCCCGCAGCGGAGCGAACACCCGGCTCACCAGATTGTTCGGGTATGCCACCGGCAACAGCACCCAGATGGACGCGGGCTGCTGGAGGATCGGCGCGTCGTCCCGTTCGGCGAGCGACGCACGCGCGGTCGCGAGGTAGGCCGTGGTCGGGTTCTCCTCCCAGCTGCGGGTGAACGTGTATGTCGACCACAGGCTGCTCGCGACGAACGCGACCACGGCGGTGACGGCCACCAGCGGCCGCACCCGGACGGGGTCGGCGCGTCGGCGGGGTGCACGGGCGATCACCGCGACGCCGATCGCGAGGATCACGGCGGTGTCCGTGAAGTAGCGCAGCGTCTGCGCGAGTTCGTAGGTGGTGTCCGCGCCCCAGCGGGTGACGACCATCGCCGTCACCGACAGCAGAAAGTACGCGGCCGTGAGGATCCACACCCAGCCGATGCGGCGCTTCAGCCGGACCGTCGCGACGACCGCCGCGACGAGGACCACCCAGCCGACCACCTCCAGCGCCGTCGACGGGGAGGCCCACGGGGGACTCGGAATCCACCGGTCCCACGTCCACGGCCCACCCACGAACGTGGGCAGCAACCCGAGCGACGTGCCGTGGTGGAACAGTTCGAACGCGCGCGACGCGCCCGCCCATTCCCACTGCGACGCGACGGTGGAGACATAGAACGCCGCCCAGACCGCCAGCACCGCCGCCGACGGGACCCAGAGGGCCGCACCTCGCCGCAGCGTCGACCGCACCGGCCGCTCCCGCTCGCCGACGTATGCGAGCAGCGCCACGGTCGCGAACGCGACGAACGGGACCAGGACCGACTTCTCGAAGAACAGCAGCGACGCGATCAGCACGAGCGTGCCCGACACCGCGTACCGCCGCCGCCCGGTGCGGCACAACTCGAGGGCGTCGCGCGCCACCCACGCCAGCGCGATCTGCAGCGGCAGTGCGTTGAGCGCCGCCGCCCACCAGGCGAAAGCCGGCACGGTCAGCGGAGAGAACAGATAGATCGCCAGCGGAACCAGCAGGACCGGACGCGGCCCGAGGATCGTGCGAAGCAGCCGGAAGACCGCATACGACGCCACCGCCTGCAGCGCGATCATCGTCAGCATCGGCAGGATCCACTCGTACGGCGCCAACCGCGTCGCGATACCCGCCACCAGGAAAGCGCCGGGCATGAGGTGACCGTCGTGGTCGTAGAGCAGGAGGTCGGCGGAGAGCAGGGGGAGGCTTCCGCCGCGCCCGGCGAGGATCAGATCGTCCCAGTAGAAGTCGCTGTTCGCGGCCACCCACGTCCGCACGAGAAGTTGCACCACGACGAGGGCGGCGGCCACCTGGAGGACACGGGCGGGCCCGAGGTGCCACCGCGATCCGACGTCGTCCGTCATCGTTTTCCGAGATTACAGATCAGGTGGAACCAAACCGCGCCGGGCTGCGTCAGATCAAGTGTCGGGGCATTTTCGCCCGGCACAGGTGGGGGAGACGACGGCCGGTCCGGAGTTCTCGGGTCGCTTCGCGGGCGATCCGAACTGGAGGGGTAATTCCGGGCCGAGCCGTCGGTCACCGAGTCCGATTGTTCACCGAGCTGCGATGTCAAATTCATCCACCGTTGTGGACCGTTCATCCGAAGCTGTCAACAATCCCGGATTCGCATGCGCTCTGACCTGTGTATGAGCACTACTCACACTGTCCATAACTGTGTATGAACCTGTGGAAACTGTGGATAACTCGGCATTTTCCGTGGTGCAGCTCACACATTCTCCCCAAAAAGGACGATTCGGTCGTGGGCTGCCCGCATTCGCGGGTCGTGACAGAATCGGCAATGTGAAGTGGGTGCGGAGGGGATGAGCGTCGTCGTTCAGGTGTGCGCGCGATGCGCGGCTCGGTGGCCGGTCCTCGGCTCCCCGGCGCAGTGGTGCCCCCGTTGCCACGGCGTGCTGCTCGCCCCCGTCCGCACCGACCAGCACCAGCCACCCGCGAGCCGGGGATTCCGCTGGATCGCGCGATCCCCGCTGCGGCGGAGTGGCCTCGCGGCCGAGCCGCCGGCGCCGAGCCCCACCCCGCACTACACCGAGATCCCCCGCTGGGGACTCCACGATCACGTCGAGACCGCCGCTACGCGGCGCGACTGGCCGGAACTGCTCGCCGGCAAGGCGGCCTTCTTCCTCACCCTGACCGCCGGTCTGTACGCGTTCGCCGTGATCGCCGAACTGGGCCGGTACGCCGTCCTCCTCCGCAACCGCACGCGGCTGATCGACCCCACCCTGCTCGCCGTGTCCGACATCGCGGTGTTCCTCGGCCAGGCCGGCGGGATGCTCCTCGCGCTGCTGTCGGGCATCGGCGGTGTGTGCTGGTTGCTGCGGATGCGTCGCCGCACGTTCGCCCGAGCCAAGACGTCCGACCCGCGCACCCCTACCGAGGTGATCGTCGGTTGCGCGGTGCCGGGCCTGAACCTGGTGATGCCGGGGGTATACCTGCTCGAGGTGATTCGCCGCGACCCCCGCGCCGTCCTACTGGTCCGAGCCTGGTGGAGCCTGTGGATTTTCGGGGCGGTGCTCGTCGTCTTCAACTGGTTCTGGCGGTCCAGGCCCGGACTGCAGGCCATGGCGGACGGTGTCCTGCTGGCCGCCTTCACGGCGCTGGTCGCCTCCGCGACGGCCGTACTCGCACTGATGGTGCTCCGACGACTCGAGGGCCGGACGCTGAAGGGGGCGAAGGAACCCGTCACCCGCTGGGTGATCGCCACCGACCCGCCGCCGCTGACGGACGCGGAGAAGTCCGCGGAGAAGACGTCCGAGGCCGGCGACCGGGAAGCCGTCGCATCGTGAGCCCCGACCGGCGCGGACCCCTGGTCGTGGCGCACCGCGGCGCCTCGGCGGCCATGCCGGAACACACCCTCGCGGCGTACGAGCTGGCGCTGGAAGAGGGCGCGGACGGACTCGAATGCGACGTGCGGCTCACCCGCGACGGCCACCTCGTGTGCGTCCACGACCGCACCGTCGACCGGACGTCCACCGGAACCGGCGTCGTCAGCGAGATGACCCTCGAGGAGCTCGCGGAGTTCAATTACGGCACCGAAGAGGAGCCCGCCGAACTCCTCGAGCTGAGTGCGCTGATCGCGCTCACCCTGGACTGGTCGGCGCGCCCAGTGAAACTCTTCATCGAAACCAAGCACCCCGTGCGTTTCGGCGGCCTCGTCGAGAGCAAGGTGCTCGCCGAACTGCAACGCTTCGGCATCGCCGCACCGCCGTCCGCCGACCACTCCCGCGCCGTGGTGATGTCGTTCTCCGCCGGAGCGGTGTGGCGGATCCGCCGGTCGGCGCCGATGCTCCCGACCGTCCTGCTCGGCGAATCCGCCCGGTACCTCGGCGGGGGAGCCGCGACCACCGTCGGCGCCACCGCGGTCGGTCCGTCGGTGAAGACGCTGCACGAACACCCGGACATGGTCGACAAGGCCGCCGCCGCAGGACGAGCCACCTACTGCTGGACCGTCGACAACCGCAGCGACGTCGAACTGTGCCGCGAACTCGGGGTCAGCTGGGTGGCCACCAACCACCCCGGCCGCACCAAGAAGTGGCTGGCGTCCTGACCGGACCGGCGTCGGCGTGTAGGTTTTGGCGTCGTGGCAAAGAAGAGCAAGAGAAACAGTGGTCCGAAGCCCGGTAGTGCCCGCGCCGAGAAGCTCGCGCAGCGGCAGGCGGAACGGGAGAGCGCCGCAGCGGCCGTGACCCGGCCGTTCGAAGGCCTCGCCGCCGAATGCGATCTGGTGGCGCTGCGCGAGTTCGTCCCGTCGGCGACCGCCCCGCTGCCCGTCAAGGATTCGTCCCGTCCGGTGACCCTCGCGACCGTGCTGCCCGGTGCCGTCGCGGCGCTGGTCCGCGACGAGGGCGACAGTGCAACCGGGTTCGTCGGTGTGCAGGTCCAGGCGCATTCCGCGGATCTCGGCGCCGATCTGGCCGCCTCCGTCGCCTGGGTCCGTGACGCCGCGGCCGGCGAATCGCTGACCTCCGCCAACCCCGGATCCGACACCCCGGCACTGGCCGACGTGATCGACGCGGACGCACCGCTCGACATCACCGTGCACCAGGATTTCAACTGGTGGATTCCCGAAGGCGTGGAGCCGGCCCCCGAGGTCGCGACCACCGTGCAGCACGCGAATGCGGCGATCATGCCGTCCGCGCGCGTCGAGGCCGAAGGTGTCGTCGCGGCGTGGTGGGTCGATGCGGGAGAGAAGGCGCACATCCGCTGGGTGCGCCCGGAGAACGAAGACGATCTGATGCTGGCTCTGGCGCGCGTGCACGCGACCGGCGGCCTGCACCTCGGTGAGGGTTCGCGCTACGCGGGGTCGTTCCGGACACACGGCCTGCTGGTCCCGGTGTTCGACCTGGACCGCGAAAAGCATGCGAACGAGTGGGCGGCCGCCACCGTCGAACTCGGTCAGCGACTGGCCGAAGCGCTCGCCGTCGACGCGCCGCTGACCACCGAGGAGCGTCGCGCCCGCGACGGACTGCGCGGCCGCCAGGTCACGTTGCGATAGGCCCTACGGGCCCGTGAGTGGTTGAGGAGTGCAGAGACTCGTCAACCCCTCACGGGCGGCGGAGCCGCCTAGATGGAACCACCGGCCGCGTGCGGTGCCCCGGACGTGTCTGCGGGGCCGCTCATCTCGCGCGCGACGAACTCCTCGAGATCGAACAGGTTGCTGCCCGCGCGGTCGGCGATGGTCAGCAGCGTCGTCATGCTCGCGACCTCCTCGACCTGCTCCTTGAGGAACCACTGCATGAACTGCTCGCCGAGGTAGTCGCCCTCCTCGCGGGCGGTGCTCGCCAGCTGCACGATCTGCTCGGTGACCGTCTGCTCCTGCGTCAGGGCGAGGGCGATCGGCTCGCGTGTGTTCTCGAACTGGCCCTTCGCCGCGTCGACACCCGACAGTTCCACGGAGATGTCGCGGTCGAGGAAGTACTGGACGATCATCATGGCGTGGTTGCGCTCTTCGACGGCCTGCTTGTAGAAGTGCTTGGCCAACTGCGGCAGGTCCGCATTGTCGAAATAGATGGCAGTCGCGATGTACTGATGTGACGCGTTGAATTCGTTGCGAATCTGGTCGTGGAGCAGAGCGTGGAATTTCGTCTTGTGCGCGTCAGCGGAAGTCATGAAATGGATAATATCGCTGGTCAGAGCGGGTGTCATCCAAGTTCAACCTAATTTTGGGAAGCGTTCCCAAACTAAAGTCAACCTAATTTCGGGACCATTCTGATGTCATTTTCCTAACCTGAGCTGGCGGCGGAGGCTCGACGGGAACGGGGCAAACCACGTCGGCGGGCGCCCGCCCGTGTATAAAATTCACAGCGTTCCGACGGTGCGGAGGGGCAGGCACATGTTGAGACGATTCGGTACGTGGCTCGCGTTGATCCTCGGTGCCCTTTTCCTGGGGGCGACCATTCCCGCCCCGGCGCAGGCCGAACCGTTGTATCCGTGGCCGGATCCCGACCCCTTCTATCTCGCTCCGCCCGACCTCGGGGTCCTTCGTCCCGGCGACGTCGTCCGGACGCGGCGGATCGACACCTGGATGTACGCGAACTCGGACGGGTGGCAGATCGCGTTCCGGTCGACGAACTCGACGGGGCATCCGATCCTGGCCGTCACGACGGTGCTGCTTCCCCGCGGTGTCGCGAATCCTCCGCTCGTGTCGTATCAGGCGATCGTGAATTCGCTCGGAACCAAGTGCGCCCCGTCGCGGTCGTTGTTCAATCTGGAACTGCAGGAGTCGCCAGGCCTGTATCTGGGTCTGCAACGCGGCTGGGCGGTCTCGGTGCCCGACCATCTCGGCCCGACCGGCGCGTACGGTGCCGCGAAACTCGGCGGCATGATCACCCTCGACAGCGTCCGGGCGGTGCAGCGGGTGGCCGAACTGGGGTTGTCGCACAGCCCGGTGGCGCTCGCCGGATATTCGGGTGGGGGAATGGCCAGTGCCTGGGCCGCCGCGCTGGCCCCGAGTTATGCGCCGGAGCTGAAACTCGACGCGGTGGTGGCGGGTGGGATTCCCGCGGACCTCGAACAGATGGCCCAGGGCCTGGGCTTCAATCCGCACCCGGGCTTCGGGCTCGCGTTCGCCGCCGCGATCGGCTTGGAACGCGAATACCCGGACCAGCTACCGATTTCGTCGCAGCTCAACGAGACCGGGCTGTGGCTGCGCGAGTGGATGTCGAACGAATGCCGCCGGTTCCTCCTGTTTCACGGCGCCTTCCGCAGCGCCGGACAGCTGGCGGCGTCGACCAGTCTCATGGCGAGTTCGGGTGCGCATCAGGTGTTGCGCGACAACAGTCTGCGGTATTTCGAGGGTGTCCCGACCGCGCCTCTCTACCTGTGGCACGGCACGCTCGACGGGCTGACACCGTTCGATTCGGTTGCCGAGACCGCGCACCGCTATTGCGCTGCAGGCGCCAGACTGACGTTCGTCCCGTACGAGATCTCCGAGCACATGACGACGGCAGTGGTGGGCTTTCCGGACGCGTACGAATACGTCGCCGCGCGGTTCCGCGGCGAACCGGCGCCCACCCGCTGCTGACCCGGAAGGGTCAGACGCCGCCGCCCGCCCTCTTCGGCGCGCCCGGACGGATCGGTGAGTTCCCGCTCATCTCGCGGGCGATGAAATCCTCGATGTCGAACAGGTTGTCGCCGGCACGCTCGACGATGGTGAGGAGCGTGTGCATGCTGGCGACCTCCTCGACCTGTTCTTCGAGGAACCACTGGATGAACCGCTCGCCGAGGTAGTCGCCCGTGTCGCGGGCCGTGCGGGCGAGCTTGGTGATCTGTTCCGTGACGGCGCGTTCCCGTTCCACCGCCAGAGCGACGGGGCCGCGCACCGAATCGAAATCGGTGACCACGTCGTCGATGCCGGGGACGGTCACGCGGAGATTGTTGTCGATCAGGTACTGGATCATCATCAGCGCGTGGCCGCGCTCCTCGGCGGCCTGCGAATAGAACCGGCGAGCCAGTTGCGGGAGATCGTGCGAGTCGAAATAGACGGCCACCGCGATGTACTGCTGGGATGCGGTGAACTCGTTGCGGATCTGCTGCTGCAGGAGGGCATGGAACTCGCTGGGTGCTTTCGGCGCCGACTGAGACATGGGTGTCAGTTTACGGGCGTCGGTCACGGTCCGGTGGTGACCAGTTCGGCCGGGACCTGACGATCATTCGCCAGCGCGTCGAAGAACTGGGACGCCCGCTCGTGATCCCAGAGCAGCACGTTCCCGGCACCGTCGACGTCCTCGAAACCGCCCACGGGGACGGTGGTGGTGACCATGTCGCCGCGTACCGCCCAGGCGAGTGCGGCGAGGTGCCAGATGTGGTCGCTCTCGTCGACACGCAGCGATGCGGCGGTGTCGGTGACGAGCGGCCAGACGCGGAACGGGTTGAGCCACGTCGCGGGACTGGTGGCCTTCGACATCAACGCCGCCATGAACATCCGCTGATGGTTCATCCGGTCGATGTCGGCGAGCGCCGTCGCGCGGCTGCGGACGAAGCCGAGGGCCTGCGCCCCCGACAGTTCCTGGCAGCCGGGCGCGAGGTTGATCCCCGCGAGCGGATCGTCGATGGCGGTGTCCAGGCACATGTCGACGCCGCCGATCGCGTCGACGATGCCGGCGAAACCACCGAACCCGATCTCGGCGTAGTGGTCGATGTGCAGACCGGACGCCTCCTCGACCGTCTGGGTCAGCAGTTGCGGACCACCGAACGCGAACGACGCGTTGATCTTGTCCTCGCCGTAGCCGGGGATCGACACGTACGAGTCGCGCGGGATGCTCACCATCGTCGCCGGGCCGCCGCCGCTGGGGACGTGCACCACGATGATGGTGTCGGTGCGGTCGGGGCCGCTGTTGCCGCCGGTCGACAACTCCTGTTCCTGCTCGGGGGTCAGCCCGGTGCGGCTGTCCGAACCGACGAGCAGCCAGTTCGTGCCGGGGGTGTCGTCGATCCGGCCGGGGTAGTCGGCCAGCGCGTCGATCCGGTTCAGCGAGCTGTCGAGGTAGTACGTCATGCCCGCGAGCGCCAGGACCAGCACCAGGAACAGGATGCCGATACGCCGGCCCCAGTTCCGCTTGCGCTTGGGACGTCGCTGCGCCGGGGGCTCCGGGGTCCGCGGCGGTGCGAGCGGAGGGGGTGGTGGTGGCGTGCGAGGGGGACGCCGGTCGGGCACCCGAGGCGGCGGTGGCGGCGCGTCGCGGAACGGCTGCGGCGTCTGGGTGGGCGCGTAGCCGCGCGGACCCTGCGGCGGCGCCGACCGGGACAACTGCGGTTCGGGGGCCTGCGACCACGCCTGCTGGGGCGGCGGCGGGGCGCCCCGACCGTCGCGGCGGATCACCTGGGTGCCCTCCGGCGGCGGCGCCGGGGGACCCTGCCGGGGAGCGGGGTGTCGCGGGCGGGGCGCAGGAGGTCCCTGTTGCGGGGGACCCTGCGGTGGCACCCGCCGCGTCTGCGGAGGAACCCGCTGGTCAGGTGGCGGCATTCGGCGGTTCGGGGGCGGCGGCACCTGCGGCCCGCCCTGCGTCCGCCGGGGCGGACGGGGCGGCAGCGGAGGGTAGGGGGCGTCGCCGGTCACCCGCACGACTTTACTGGTCCCACCGGATTACGGAATCCAGCCGACGTGCCCGCGCAGGGCGGCGTAGCCGACGAACGCGACCGAATCGATGGTGGCGTGGGCGATCACGAGAGGCCACAACCGTCCAGTCTTCTGCCAGTACCGGCCGAACACCAGACCCATGGCCACGTTGCCCAGCCCACCGCCGAAACCCTGGTAGAGGTGGTACGTCCCGCGGAGCACCGCCGACGCGAGCAGCGACGAATTCTCGCTCCACCCGAGTTGCCGCAGCCGGGTGACCAGATATGCGACGACGAGCACTTCCTCCGCGCCGGAGTTCGCGATCGCCCACAGGATCAGGGCCGGCAGCCGCCACCAGTGATCCCCGATCGTGCTGGGCACGACGGTGAGGTTGGCGCCGATCGCGCGGGCCAGCAGGTAGAAGCCGAGCCCGGGCAGACCGATCAGGGCAGCGAGCCCGACACCCTGCGTCGCGTCGGGACGCCAACGGGGTCGGCCGAGCCCGACGGCGCACGGCCCGAGGCCGCTGCGCCACAGGAGATACAGACCCAGCGCGCCCCAGGCGAGAAGTTTCACCACGCCGAGCAATTGCCGGGCGACGTCGATGATCTGGTTCTCCGCGCGGGAGACGTTGAGGGCGACGGCCTGATCGGCGAGGTTGCCCGGGGTCAGCAGCGATTCGGACAGCGACAGCAGTCCCGACAGTCCGCTCGTCCCGAACGTGACGAGCAGCACGATCGTGATCTCGATCCACAGGGCACGCCGCTCACTCCCGGTGGCCGGCGGAGCGGCCGGTTCGGGCGATGCGGGCCGTATCCAGGAGGCGAGCGTTGCACGCGAGATCACGCGGCACACGCTAGCGCGCGCCGAACCGGAATGCCGATCAGCCGCGCGCGCGGAGTCCGTTCACGAACGGGCACCCCACCAGCAGCCGGATCGCCCTGCTCAGCGCGACGGCGTCGTCGACCGGCGCGGAGAACGGCATCCAGATGTCGCGGTCGCCGTGATCGTTCTCGACGCGCAGTCGCAGTCCGTACCGGTCGATGCCCAGCGGGCGGACACGTCCGCGTCGCATGTGCGGCGGCAATTTGCGGGACAGCATGTCGATGAGGTCGCGGTGATCCTCGTCGAGGTGCTGGAGCCAGGCGGTTTCCATTTCCCAGAACGGGTCGGGCCGGGCGGCGAGCAGGTCGTCGAGGGCGACGGGTTCGGCGCCACTGGAATCGGCGACCACCGCCGACTCGAGGCGGAGTTGCAGCAGCGTCGCATCGTGCCCGATGTCGAGAAGTCCGGGGTGCGGGTATTCGGACGCCACCTCGTCGGCCAGCGTCCGGGTGTGTGCCTCGCAGAGCGCGTGGAGGTTGCCGCGCAGCCAGACGAGTGACCGCACGGGCTCACGCAGCGCGAGCGGTGAGTTGTCGGTCAGCTCGAGCACGGCGGGGATCCCGCCGCCACCGGCGAGCCAGGACAGCGTGGCGGCCGCCGATTCGGTGGGCACGGCGACCACGACGTCGCCGCTGGACCGCAGGTGGTGTACCGACGTGACGGTCGGTGCGCTGCCTTCGACGGCGAGTACCGCGTCCTGGGTCCGTGCGCACGAGCTACGCACACGCTCGGCGGTGGACGGACCGGTGGTCGTGACGGGCATGGAGCCTCCTTCAGGGTTCCGCGATACTGAGGTAACCCTAACCTAATGTGGGCGAGTCGGCGATGGCAAGACCCCGAGACGAATCCGGTCCACGAGGTGGGCATTACGGTGGGGAGGTGGCTATACCTCTCTCCCTCGGTGTCCCGCGCTCCCGCGAACCGCAGTCGTTGCTCACCGAACTTCTCAGCGGATCCCAGGACACCGGCCCGGCCGCAGGCGGCGCACTCGGACCGCGGGTCGTTCCGGCGTCCGCGCTGCTCGACGCCGCCGGGACCGACGCCGGCCGCATCATCGTGGGTCTCGACGTCGACCCCGCCGCTCTCCGCACCAGCGAGCAGGCCTCCTACGAGGCGGTCCGGTTCCACCTCGACTGCCCCGCGGACCAACTCGGCGACGCGGTCGCGCTCCGGCTGCCGTCTCCGCTCGCGGTGTTCGTCACCGCAGACGGCAGCGACGACCCCGGTCTCGCCGAGACGGCGCAGCAACTCGCGGACGCCGGCCGCATCCCGGGCCTCGCGAGCGGGCACGCCATCGGCGAGGTCGCCGACTTCCTGGCCGTCCTCGCGCACGCGGACGTCGGATACGTGGCCAGGGCCCGGGACACGGCCGAGGTGCTCGCGCTTCTGTCCGGGACGGTCGCGTCCCTGCGCGGCGACGACGTGCGGGCGGCGCTCGCGGCACCGGATCCGACGAGGCTCACCTCGCTGATCCCCGAGGCCGCGGAGGCCGTCCGCGAGGTCCTGCTGGGGGTCGAGGTACACGATCCGGCGCTCGTCGCCCGTGAGCTGGCGGACGCGGGTCTGCGGTAAACATTCACCGTCAATGCGCCGGTCCGTCAACGCTCGGTGCGTAATCTCGTAGGCGTGCCAAAGATCGCGTATTTCGGACCCTCGGGAACCTTCACGGAGATGGCGCTCGCCCAGCTCGAGGCCGCGGGTGCCTTCGACGGCCCGGTCGAGCGGGTCGCCGCGACCAGTCCGCCCGCCAGCCTGGCCAAGGTGCGCAACGGCGTCGTCGACGGTGCCGTCGTTCCCATCGAGAGCTCCGTCGAGGGGGCCGTGGTGCCCACCCTCGACTCGCTCGCGCTGGGCGACCGCCTGCAGATCGTGGCCGAGACCGAGCTCGACGTGGCGTTCACGATCCTCGGCAGGGCCGGCATCGAGCGGCTCGATCAGGTGCGCACCGTGCGGGCGTACCCGGTGGCGGCCGGTCAGGTGCGAATCTGGCTGGAGGAGAACTGCCCCGGCGCCGATCTGCAGACGGCGTCCTCCAACGCGGGCGCCGCCGAGGACGTTGCGAACGGCCTCGCCGACGCCGCCGTGTCCACCGCCCTCGCGGGCGAAAGGCTCGGGCTGCGCAGCCTCGCCGACGGGGTGGCGGACGAGAAGAGCGCCCGCACCCGGTTCGTTCTCGTCACCGCGCCGACCCAGGTGCCCGCACGCACCGGCGGCGACCGCACGTCGGCCGTGCTCGAACCCCACAACACCCCCGGCTCCCTCGTCGGTGTGCTCTCCGAGTTCGCTACCCGCGGAATCGATCTCATCCGGATCGAATCGCGCCCGGTGCGCACCACCCCCGGCTTGTACCGCTTCTTCGTCGACTGCATCGGGCACATCGACGACCCGCTCGTCGCCGAGGCGTTCCGTGCGCTGCACCGCAAGTCGCACGTGCGGTTCCTCGGGTCCTGGCCCGCGGCGAACCCCAGCGGCCCGCCGCCGCCGTCCGACGGAGACGCAGCGGACTGGATCGAACGAATCCGTCAGGGAGAGAGGGAATCGTGAGCGGCAAGCTGATCCTGGTCCGGCACGGGCAGACCGAGGCCAACGTCGAGCGCAGGCTCGACACCCGGCTGCCCGGTGCCCGGCTGACACCCGAAGGGCTCTCCCAGGCCGAACGGCTGGGCACCGACCTCGCCGCGAAGGCGACGACGGTCGCCCTCGTGTCCTCGCAGGCACTGCGCGCCCGGCAGACGGCGCGCTTCGTCGAACTCGCGTCGGGCATCGCCGTTCAGGTACGGGAGGGCCTGCACGAGGCCCAGGCCGGTGAACTCGAGGACCGCAGCGACGAGGAGTCGCACAAGCTGTTCATGAAGACGTTCCACCTGTGGCACACCGGCGAACTGGACGCCCGCGTCCCCGGCGGGGAATCCGCCCACGACATCCTCGAACGGTATGTCCCGGTCGTGGACTCCCTGCGTGAGCAATACCTCGACGACCCGGCGGAATCGGGAGACGTCGTGCTGGTCAGCCACGGCGCCGCCATCCGGCTCGTGGCAGCGCAACTCGCCGGGGTGCCCGGGCTGTTCGCCGCCAACAATCATCTGGCCAACACACAGTCGGTCGAGCTGACACCACTCGCGGGTGGCGGCTGGGAGTGCGTGCGCTGGGGAACCGTCGAGCCACCGTTCGAGCACCGGGTGATCCCCGGCGCCGACGACCCGATGGGGTGACGTCGTTGCGTGCACCCTGGGGTTGCGCGACGATGGAGGAAACCGTCCTCGAGGAGTGACGGCGGTGGATTGGTTCGTTGGCGATGACTATTCGCTCGGTCGGCTGCTCGTCACCGAGGGGCTAGCCGCGATCTATCTCGTCGCGTTCGTGGCTGCGAGAAACCAGTTCAGGCCGCTCGTCGGCAGCAACGGGATGCTGCCGATCCCGAACTTTCTCCGCGCCGTCACGTTCGGACGTTCACCGAGCATCTTCCATTTCCACTACTCGGACCGATTCTTCGAGGCGGTCTGCTGGACCGGCGCCGGACTGTCCCTCGCCGCGCTGCTCGGTCTGACACAGGTCATTCCGCTCGCGGCGTGCATGTTCGTGTGGTTCGCCCTGTGGGTGCTGTACCTCTCGATCGTCAACGTCTCCCAGATCTGGTACAGCTTCGGCTGGGAGTCGTTGCTGCTCGAGGCGGGTTTCCTCGCGATCTTCCTGGGCAATGCCTCGGTCGGTCCGCCGATTCTCGTGCTGCTCGTGCTGAGGTGGTTGCTGTTCCGCCTCGAATTCGGCGCCGGGCTGATCAAGATGCGCGGCGACCGATGCTGGAAGGACCTCACTTGCCTGTACTACCACCACGAAACCCAGCCGATGCCCGGGCCGTTCAGCTGGTATTTCCACCGGCTGCCGAAACCGCTGCACAAGGTGGAGGTGCTCGGCAACCACTTCGCCCAGTTGGTGGTGCCGTTCGGGCTGTTCGCACCGCAACCGGTCGCTGCCGTGGCCGCGACGATCATGATCGTCACCCAGCTGTGGCTGGTGGCGAGCGGTAACTTCTCGTGGCTGAACTGGACGACCATCGTGCTGGGACTGTCCGTCATCCCGGACAGCGTGTACGAGAAGGTGCTGCCCGTCGACGTCCCGGCCGCCGGCGACTCGGCGCCGATGCCCTTCGTCGCGGCGGTGATCGCGGTGACGGCGCTCGTCGTCGTGTTGAGCTACTGGCCGATTCGCAACTTGATCTCCCACGGGCAGCGCATGAATGCGTCGTTCAACAAGTGGCATTTCGTCAACACGTACGGCGCGTTCGGCAGCATCACCCGGGTGCGTTACGAGGTGATCGTGGAGGGCACGTCGGACGCACATGCGAGTGTGCGTTCCGAGTGGAAGGAGTACGAGTTCAAGGGGAAACCGGGAGACGTTCGCCGGCGGCCGCGCCAGTTCGCGCCGTATCACCTTCGGCTCGACTGGTTGTTCTGGTTCACGGCGATCTCGCCCGGCTACGCCGAACCGTGGTTCCGGGGTTTCGTCGAGCGGCTGCTGCGGAACGATCGCGACACTCTGAAGCTGTTGCAGTACAACCCGTTCCCGGAGGAGCCGCCGAAACACGTGCGTGCGCGCATGTACCGGTACGAGTTCACCACCTGGAAGGAGCGCCGCGAGACCGGCGCATGGTGGAAGCGGCAACCGGTGTAGGTCGGCGGAGCCGGTCGGTCAGCGACTCCAGCGCCTGCCGCAGGCGCTGCGGGGTGCCGGGGCTGAGCGACGACCACGCCACCCCGTGCGCGGAAACACTGGACGTGCCGACGATGCGTCCCGCCGACGTGTCGAAGACCGTGACGGGCCCACCCACGGGATCGTATCGTCCGTCGCCGTAGACGATTCCGACGATCTCGGCGTAGGTGGTGCAGGCTGCCATCCCGTTGCCGAGGACGGTCGCGTCGGCCGCCGTCACCCCGAGTGCGGTGAGGGCGGCGGCGAGCGACTTGCCGTCCCCGCCGTGATCGAAGACTTCGCCGAGCTGGACCGTGGGTGCGTTGACGACGCCGACGTTCATCGGGTCCGCGGCCCCCAGTGCTCCGATGACGGGGGCGAAGATGTCGGCGCCCGCATCCTGGACGACGTACGTGTCACCGGCGCGCAGGGCCAGCACCGAGAGGGTCTCGCCCCGGGAGATGCACAGCCTCGAGATGCTGCCGTCGACGTACCAGCGCAGGGCGATCTCCCACAGCGGTCGGGCGAGAACCCGGAGGCGGTCGACGAGTTCGGGGTGAACCCCGCCGCCCGGGAGCAGATCCCGGGCGGCGAGGGTGTCGACGGCGCCGCGGAACGCTGCGTCCCTGGCGTCGTACGTGTCGTACCGCGGGATGGCGTCGAGCACCACCGTCAGCACGTCGAGTGCGAGCGTGTCGACGAGATAATCCATTTCGTCGAGGCTCAGGGTCACCGCCGGGAGGGTCGGTACGCCCGGCTGGGTGCCCAGATCGATCACCGTCCGGACTCCCGGTGGTCGGGGTTCGCGCCGATGACCGACGGAATGACGGTGCGCCCGTCGGAGAAGTGCTCGAAGTTCTTCAGGTAGTCGGGGGTCTCCCGCTCGTCCTCGTCCTGTGAACCCGCCCCCGCCGCGCCGCGCCCGACCGTCATCGGTCCGCTACCGGTGGTGCCGCGCGCCGCCGCAGCCGGGTTCACTTCGGCGCGAACGTCTCCGATCACCCCGCCGGGTGCCGTTGCCGGTGCGCCGGGCCGCGCGCCCTGGCCGCCGTCCGTCTTGCCCCAGCCTTCGGGCAGGGTCGCCCCGCCTGCGGCGCCGGCGCCGATCGCACCGACCGAGGTGCGGGCTGCCGCAGCGCTGGTCGAGGCGGAGCCGCCGCCGTACGCGCCACCGGACATCATCGGCGCGCCGCCCACCATCGGCGTGACGCCGCCACCGGTGACCGCGGACAGCGCCGCGCCACCGATGTTGCTCGCCGCCGACGTGGCGGTGGAGACCGTGGTGCCCGCGATGCTGCCGACCTGCGACGCGGCCGTGGTGACGGCCGGGTTCTGGCCGGCGGCCATCATGGCGGCAGCCGCGGCACGGGTCGGATCGAATTCACCGTCGGACGGGATTTCGTCGAACGTCCCGACCTCCTTCGAATCGGCCTTCGTGACGATCCGAGGGGGCTGCCTGTACGTGCGCTCGAGCGCCAGGATGTTCGACGCGGCCTCGTAACCCTCCATCACGAGACCGGCGCGAATGTCCATCGCGCGGTCCGCGGCTTCCGCGGCCGCGGCGGTGCCGTTGAGCGCCCCACCCGTCGAATACGCGGTGGCCTTCGCGGTCTTCACGGCGACGATCTCGGGGATGCTGGGCATGATGAGCGCGGCAGTGGTGTAGGCGCCCGCTTCGAGCCCCGCCTTCGCTGCGGTGTCCGCGGCGAGCTCGGCGCATTCGGCGGTCCACACCGTGAACGGCGTGATCTTCGCGAGCGCCGCGGCCGCCGAGACACCCTGCCAGCCGGCCGCGAGTTCGGCCATCACGCGGACCAGTGTGAGGTTGGCGTCGACGAAGCTCGTGGACAGCGCCGTCCACGCCGCGCTCGCCACGCTCAGCGGCACCGGGCCCGCGCCTGCGGCGAGGGTGGTCGAGTTGACGGTCGCCCCTCGGGGCAACCAGATGACACCTGTCAGTCCCATGGTCATGCTTGATCTCCTAGTGGTCTCGAGGCGCCGGCCGTCACATGCCCGCAGCGAGGGACGCGCCGAGCGCGAGGTCCTCGGCGACATACAGCGCGGCCTGGGTGCGGAGCGTGTTCGCGGTCTCGCGCATCTCGAGAATGCCCTGGGCGACAGCGGGAGTGAACGTGTTGGCCACGGTGTCGAAGTAACCGGCCGCGTGCAGAGACACCTCTTCGCTCCCGGAGGGGAGCACGCGGATGGCCGCGGAGTTGAGAGCGACCGCGGTCTCGAGACGCGCGGCGAGCGCGTCGAGTTCCACGGCGGCGGCGACAAGAGCTTCAGGTGCGACGTGCAGAGCTGGCATGGCGTCGAACTCCTTCTTGACCTAGGCAGGCGGAAGGCAGTTGCCCCCCGGCAAACGAACTGCATGTGCAGCTGTCCCTACACACTTGGACGCTGCAACGCGCTCTTCGTTTCCCCCCGATCCCGAGAATTTCTTCTCGGGAAAACCGTTCATCCCCAGCCGAGCTCGTGCAAGCGATCTTCTTCTATCCCGAAGTAGTGCGCAACCTCGTGTATCACGGTGACGGCCACCTCGTGGACGACTTCCTCCTCCGAACTGCAGATTTCGAGGAGGGCGTCGCGATAGACGGTAATCGTATCGGGCAGCGATCCGCCGTAATGGCTGTCCCGTTCCGTCAGCGCGATCCCGTGGTAGAGGCCCAGAAGATAGGGGTCCTCGTCGTTGCGGTCGTCGACGAGGACGACGACATTGTCGATCGCGGCCGCGAGCTGGGGTGGGATCAGATCGAGTGCGTCGCCCACCAATTCCTCGAATCGGTCGGGCGTCATGCTCACCGCCACATCAGTTCCCGGGGACCGGAGCTGCGCCGGGAAGCGGCGTCGGCATCGACCTGCCCTCCGGAACCGGCGGCGGCGGCACGGGCGCCGCGCCGTTGATGAGGATCTCGCCCTTCGCCGAACCGGTGATGGTCGAGAAGCCGCCGGCGTCGGTCTCCTTGCCCACCGAGCAGTTCACCCGCCTGCTGCCCGCGAGCCAGCTGTCGAGTTCCAGGTTGTCCCAGAACAGCGTGAGCGTCTTGTTCCGCAACGCGTCGGCGGAACCGAGGTACTCGTTGGCGGCCTGCGTGCACACACCCTCGAGGTACTTGTCCTGGTCTTCGACGGTCGGCATCGACGAGGGGAACTGGGTGGCCAGGTCGACGACGGAGATGACCTCGAAGGCGTGCGGTTGCGCGCAGCCGACGGGATCGGTGGGCACGTTCTGGTTGATGCCGATGCAGGTGCCCGGATCCCAGATGTTGGATTGGTCCTGCTCGGCCACCTTGCCGGCGAACGGCAGCAACGTCCCTGCGGTGCTGGAGAATTGGAGGCCGCACCGCAGTGTGCGCTCGCCCGCCGCCCAACCGGACTCGCTGGGGAACATGAGACCCACGCTGAACTTGCCGTACGGATCGAACTTCGCGCCGAGGTAGGTATCGACGGCGGGCACACAGTGTTCGTCGCGCAGCGCGGCGAACCGCAGCGCACCCGGGTAACGCGAACCCGGACCGAACTCGGCACCCGGATACACACTGAGATCCAGCGGCGCCGCCACCTCGAACCGGTGTTCCTCCGAGCAGTCGACCTTCGCGACGTCCTTCCGGTCTTCCTGCGGATCGTTCGACGGCGTCCAGTCGAGGCAGTCGCCTGCCGCCGCCGAAGCGAACGCGTCGCCCTCCACCGAACCCGTCGCCTGCGGTCCGGCACCGGTCGAGTGCGCGGGGAGGTTCTCGCTGCGGTTGAAACCGCCGGCGATCGCGAACGTCGCGATCGCCGCCACCACGGCACCTGCCGCGACGGCCGCGAGCGCGCGACGCGTCGTGGTCGCGGACATGCTGCGGGGCGCCTTCTCCGGTTGCCCGGCATTCTTCGGCTGGGGTTCGGCGCCGTTCGACTGATCTGAGGACATCGATTTCCATAATGCCTGTTCCGATCGTGGAAGCAGAACAACTCCCGCAATCGGCTCGAACCTGGCGTAACTTCGACGACCATGAGTGACGATCCTCAGCAGTCCGCCGAGCCGGTGGATCCTGAACTGCAAGAGCTCGCCGGGCGCGTGTTCGACACGGCACGATCCGGTGACGCCGTGTCCTTGGCCACGTACCTCGACGCGGGCGTCCCGGTGAACCTGGCCAATCAGAACGGCGACACCCTGGTGATGCTGGCCGCCTACCACGGTCACGCCGAGACCGTTCAGGTCCTGATCGACCGCGGCGCCGACGTCGACCGCCTCAACGACAAGGGGCAATCTCCGCTGGCAGGGGCGCTGTTCAAGGGTGAGGACGCCGTTGTGCGGACCCTCGTCGCCGGTGGCGCCGACGCCACGGCCGGCCACCCGACCGCCGTCGACGCCGCCCGCATGTTCGGCCGCGAGGACCTTCTGAGCCTGCTCGAACCGAAACCGGAGTGAGCCGCTCAGCGGCGCCCGGTAGGGTTTGAAGCCGTGATTGACCTGAAGTTCCTCCGCGAGAACCCCGACGCCGTCCGCGAGTCGCAGCGCACCCGTGGCGAAGATCCCGCCCTGGTCGACGCATTGCTCGAGGCCGACGCGTCCCGGCGCGCCGCCGTTCTCGCCGGCGACAACCTGCGTGCCGAGCAGAAGGCGTTCGGCAAGAAGGTCGGGCAGGCGTCCCCGGAGGAACGTCCGGCGCTGCTCGAGGGCTCCAAGGAACTAGCGGCCAAGGTCAAGCAGGCCGAGGCCGAGCAGCACGAGGCGCAGGCCGCGCTCGACGCCGCGCACCGGGCGATCTCCAACGTCGTCCAGGAGGGCGCACCCGCGGGCGGCGAGGACGACTTCGTCACCCTCGAGACGGTCGGCGACATTCCCGCGTTCGACTTCGAACCCAAGGACCACCTCGAGCTGGGTGAGTCGCTGGGGCTGATCGACATGGAGCGCGGCGCGAAGGTTTCCGGCGCCCGCTTCTACTTCCTCACCGGCTTCGGCGCGATGTTGCAGCTGGGAATGTTGCAGCTGGCCGCGCAGAAGGCGATGGCCAACGGCTTCCAGATGATGATCCCACCGGTGCTGGTACGGCCGGAGATCATGGCGGGAACCGGGTTCCTCGGCGCCCACGCGGACGAGGTCTACCACCTCGCCGACGACGACCTGTACCTCGTCGGCACGTCCGAGGTCCCGCTCGCCGGGTACCACTCGGGCGAGATCCTCGACCTCGCCGACGGCCCCAAGCGGTACGCAGGCTGGTCGACGTGCTTCCGCCGCGAGGCCGGCAGCTACGGCAAGGACACCCGCGGCATCATCCGGGTCCACCAGTTCGACAAGGTGGAGATGTTCACGTACTGCAAGCCCGAGGACGCCGACGCCGAGCACCAGCGACTGCTCGCGTGGGAGCGCGAGATGCTCGCCGCCATCGACGTGCCCTACCGGGTGATCGACGTGGCCGGCGGCGACCTGGGGTCGTCGGCGGCCCGCAAATTCGACTGCGAGGCCTGGGTGCCCACGCAGCAGGCGTACCGCGAGCTCACCTCGACGTCCAACTGCACGACGTTCCAGGCGCGTCGTCTCGGTGTCCGGTACCGCGACGAGAACGGGAAGCCGCAGACGGCCGCGACCCTCAACGGCACCCTCGCCACCACCCGGTGGATCGTCGCCATCCTGGAGAACCACCAGCAGTCCGACGGCACCGTCCGGGTGCCCGAGGCACTCGTGCCGTTCGTGGGGACGGATGTCCTGAAGCCATAAAAGCAGGCCCAGGGTTTTGGGAAGGCTACCCTTGCGCGAATTCCGAAATGATGTAACCCTTACCTAATCGAGTCGGTAAGGAGCTCCACATGTTCGTGTGCATCTGCAAGGCAGTGACGGAAGACGAAGTGCACGAGCACTGCGCCGCCGGAGCTGACAGTGCCGATGCCATCGGGGAGCGTTGCGGCGCCGGATGGGGATGCGGGACCTGCGTCGATCGGTTGAAGGAGATTCTGGAGCGGTCGGCCGCGAACAGCGTGGCCGCGTGACGCTACCGCAGCACAACTGAATCCCGCGATCTTCGACATCGCGGTTACTGCCGGTGGTACGTTCGCCTCAACCAGGGCGAACGGAGAAGTCATGCGCGGCGACGACGAAGTAATTGCTCTTCTCAACGAGCAGTTGACCAGTGAGCTGACTGCGATCAACCAGTACTTCCTGCACTCCAAGATGCAAGCCAACTGGGGCTTCACCAAACTGGCCGACAAGACTCGGGCCGAGTCCATCGAGGAGATGAACCACGCCGAGATCCTCACCGACCGGATCCTTTTCCTCGAGGCGCTTCCGAATTATCAGAAGCTGCTGCCGCTGCGGATCGGGCAGGACCTGCGCGAGCAGTTCCATTCCGACCTCGCCATCGAAGTCGAGGTCGTCGAGCGACTGCGTCCGGGAATCCAGATGTGCCGCGACAAGGGCGATGCCACGTCGGCGAAACTGCTCGAGACGATCCTCAAGGAAGAAGAGGATCACATCGACTACCTGGAGACTCAGATCGAATTGATGGACAAGATGGGCGACCAGCTCTACATGGCCCAGCTCGTCGATCAGCCGCCGACCGTCGGATAGGTCGAAAACGGGGTGACACCCCCGGCGCGGAGTGCGAAACTGGGCGCGTGAGATATCCCGCCGCCCAGCCTTGACCCAGTTCGCAGCGTTCTCTCGCCGTCCGCGTGGTCGGCTACGTGTCCACGCGCGACCTCATCCCGCTCTACGGTCTGTACGACCTATTCTTCGCCGACCACGGACTGAGTGTCGGTCAGATCTCGTCCGTGTTCGTCATCTGGTCGGTTGTGTCCTTCGTCGCGGAGGTGCCGTCCGGCGCGTGGGCCGACACCGTGTCTCGACGTGGCCTCCTCGTGTTCGCGTCCGTGCTGTACACGGCCGGATTCACCGTGTGGATCCTCGAGCCGTCGTACGCGGGATTCGCCGCCGGATTCATGTTGTGGGGCATCAGCGGCGCCATCCAGTCGGGCACGTTCGAGGCGCTGCTGTACGACGAACTCGTGGCGCGCGGCGCTGCCGGTGACTTCGCGAAGTTGCTCGGCTACGCCTACTCCGGCGCCATGGTGTGCAACCTTCTCGCGACGCTGACGGCGGCGCCGCTCTACATCATCGGCGGATATCCGCTGGTCGGGTGGGTCAGCGTCGGCGCGACCGTGGTCCACGGAAGCTTCGCCCTGCTGCTGCCCGCGGCACCCAGGGTCGAGGAGGCGGACGAGACTCTCGAAGCCGCGGACGAACGACGGGGACTCGCGGCCCGGTACGCCACGATGCTTCGGGCCGGCCTCGGCGAGGTGACCCGCGAGGCGGTGGTCCGGCGCGGAGTGCTGCTGTCGGCGGTGCTGATCGCGTTCCTGGCGTTCGACGAATACTTCGGGCTGCTCGCGCGCGACGGCGGGACATCGACGGCGTCCGTTCCGCTGCTCGTCGCGATCACGGTGAGCGGTCAGGTCGTCGGCACAGCCCTCGCCGGACGCACGGCGACGATGCGTGCCCTCACGATGGGGCGGGCCGTCGCCCTCGCCGCGATCCTGCTCGGCGGGGGAGCGCTGCTCAGCGGTGTCCCCGGATTCCTCGCACTCGGCGTCGGCTACGGCATCCTCGGCAACGCGATGATCGTGTCGGAAGCGCGCGTGCAGGATGCGATCACCGGTCCCGCACGCGCCACCGTCACATCGGTGGCCGGATTGCTCGGTGAGGTGGCCGCGGTGCTGATCTACGCGGGCATCGCCGTCGGATCACTGTGGCTGTCGGTCACGACGCTCGTCGCGGCACTCGCCGTTCCGGTGCTGCTGTCGGCGGTCCTGGTGCGTCGGTGGCTGCCGCCCGTCCGAGCCGACGCCCCCTCTGCCGGGTGAACGTACCGTTCGACGCCTCAGGTGCGCCGAAGGGTACGTTCGCCCGCCGGGGTCAGAGCTTCGTGGACCGCAGTTCGTGGCCCTTGGACGTCTTGCAGCGCCCCGATTCGAGGTCCCACTGCCAGCCGTGCAGGTTGCAGGTGAGGTTGGTGCCGTCGACGACGCCGAACTTCGACAGGTCGGCCTTCAGGTGCGGGCAGCGGCGCTGGATCTCGTACCCGCCGAGTTCGATCGACGCGGAGTCGTCGTGGGCTTCGGCGAACCAGCCGTCGGCGTAGGCGATGCGCTCGTCGGTGAGGCACTTGAAGAACGTGTAGAGGAATTCGTTGTATCCGCCGACGCGCCACGCCTCGAAGCGGGTGGACAGGAAGATGGTGTTCACCCAGTCGGGCTCGTCGTCGCGTAGCACCGTGCGCACCAGTTCGGGGGCGATGCGGAAGCCGTACCGGTACTTTCCGTCCTTCTCGCCGCGGGGGCGGACGGTGCGCTGCGGGAAGTCGAGGACGACGGTCTCGTCGCCCATCACCAGGCCGACGGGGTAGCCGATGCCGTCGCAGATCAGGTCGGACTGCTTCATGATCGGCTCGAACTTCGCCTTGAGCGCCTCGAGGAGCGGCTCACCCTCGGCGGGGGCCCACGTGGCCTTCTCGGCAGCGAGGACCGGCGCCATGCGCTTCGCCATGTCCTCGATGTACGCGGCCTTGTCGGAGAAGATCTTGTCGACCTCGGCGTCCGGGATCGGGTGCGTGAGCGTCAGCTCGCCGCCCTTCAGGTCCGCGGTCGACCCCGGGATCATCAGGACGCCGCCGTCGTTGCCGTGGATCCGCATCTGCTCGAGGAACGTGATCTGGTCGGGGAAGATGTTGCCCTCGTCACCCCGGTCGTCGTTCAGGTAGCGCAGTGCGTCGTCGAGGAACACCGGCGGTCCGGCGGACGGCACCACCCACGTGGCCGCGACCTGCTCGATGTAGCTGCGGCAGCGGTCCATGCCGCGCTGACGCTTCTGCTTGCCGAAGTTGGCCTTCGTCTTGGTGGGGATGTCGTAGACCATCGGGTACCAGATGGCGCCCGAGTACTGCAGCAGATGGATGTCGATCTTGCCGAACTCGTCGTGTAGAACGTCCATGTCGACGGGGCGTGCGTCGTTCATGTTGAAACACGTGGTCTCGCCGTCGGACACCACGAGACCCGAGTCGCCGATCGGACCGTCCGCGGGGGCGCGCAGCGCGATGATCATGATGTCGAGGTCACCCTTGGGGCCGGTGACCTTGTGTTTGACCGAATCCTCGGTCTCGAAGAACTTGTGGAAGCCCAGCGCCTCGAGTTCACGCCTGAGGTCCGGCACCGGGTAGTCGGGGAGCAGCACCGTCGCGTCCTTGTTGACGTGCTTGCTCAGGTTCTCCGGATCGAAGTGGTCCTTGTGCAGGTGCGACACGTACAGGTAGTCGCAGTTGCCCAGGGCGTCCCAGTCGAGCTGGGTGTTGTCCGGGAACGGGAACCAGGACCCGAAGTACGCGGGGTTCACCCAGGGGTCGCACAGGATCGAGCCTGCCTCGGTCTGGATATGGAATCCGGCGTGTCCGACGCTGGTGACCTGCACTGGTATGCCTCCTGGGAGCTGAGCGACTGTTCCAGAGTAGGCGTTCCCCCCAGGTGAGTGGCAATGCGCGCTCCAGCACACCATGCCACTCACGTGCGGTCAGGTCACTTCGCCCAGGCAGTAGCCGTCGGGGCCGATGGACAGCGTGACCTGCCTTGTGTTCGTCACACCGGACACGTCGGTGACCGGAACGGACACTTCCAGGTAGTCGCCGCGGACCGGGGTGGCGGTCATCGCGTCGGCGGCGAACGCCGTGGTCCCGGCCAGGACGTCGGGGTCGAGCTGGAGTGGCGGCCGGCCCCCGTTGCCGGTGCCGGACGGGTCCCAGGGGCTGAATCCGGGGCAGATCAGCGGGTAGGCGGCTTCGGTGTCCGCCCTGTTCACCGGCGCGCCCGACTCCCGCGACAGGAAACGGGTGACGGCGTACTCGGCGTCGGCGGGGGTGTAGAAGTCGACGGTCCCGGCGGGGTGGACGTGCGGGCAGGCGTAGCCGGAGGCGATCTCGCTGCGTTTGACGGACACCGTGGTGCCGCCGCCGGTCCACGAGACCGTGAACTGTCCGTCGACGCCGGGCCCGGCGAGCGCCCCGAGGATCGCGGACGTGTCGGCATACTGGCCGGCGGCCTGGGCGGGCGGCAGCGTCCAGCACTTCGCGGGGACGGTGCCGGGCCGGGTGACAAGGTCGGTGGCCCAGGCGCGGACGGCGTCGACCGCTGCGGGGTTGCCGGGCACCTCGCCGACGATCACCTGAGGCACCGGGGCGGGCGGCACGGTGGTCGTGGGCTCGGCCGCGGACGTCGGCGCGGAAACGGTGTCGGCCGGAGGCTCCTCCGTCGGGATGCCGGACTGCGAATCGCACGCCACCCCCGCGCCGAGGATCACCGCGACGACCGGCGCGATGAGCGCCCTCCTGCCCCTGCCAGCCATCTCCAGCGCGCCCTTTCTCTCAACTCCCAACCGAATGTCCGTCCCCGACGGCGGGCCAGATCGCGGATACCCGGCTACGCTAGCCGATTGTGGAACCCGTCTACCGAACCGTCATCGGCATCGCCCGCACCGTATTCGCCCTCGAGGGGCTGAAGTTCACGGTCGAGGGCGATCAGCACATTCCGTCGACGGGTGGGGCGGTGATCGCGATCAATCACACCGGCTACATGGACTTCACCTACGCCGGACTTCCGGCCCGCAGGGTAAAGCGGTACGTCCGCTTCATGGCGAAGAAGGAAGTGTTCGACAACAAGATCTCGGGCCCGATCATGCGCGCGCTCAAGCACATTCCGGTCGACCGGGCCGCCGGCGCGGATTCGTACAAGGCGGCCGTCGACTTCCTGCGCCGCGGCGAACTGGTGGGCGTCTACCCGGAGGCCACCATCAGCCGGAGCTTCGAGATCAAGGAATTCAAATCGGGTGCCGCGCGCATGGCGATCGAGGCGAATGTGCCGATCATCCCGGTGGTCATCTGGGGTGCGCAGCGGGTGTGGACCAAGGGGTTCCCGAAGCGGCTGGGCCGCACGAACACTCCCATCTCGATCGCCGTCGGCGAGCCGATCCAGCCGTTCGAACCCGCATCCGAGCTGACCGCGAAGCTGCACGCCACGATGACGACGATGCTCGCCGACCTCCAGCAGGGCTACGACCACCCGGCGGGCGAGTACTGGGTGCCCGCGCGCCTCGGGGGCAGTGCGCCGACGCTCGACGAAGCGAACAAGATGGACGCCGCCGACGCCGAGGCGAAGGCGCAGTCCCGTCGGGCCCGGGAGACCGGCAGCTAGAGAAGGTGGCGGTGGAGCCTGTCTACGCGGCTGTCGAGGCGACGGCCAAGGCGTTGTCCCTGTTCCAGGGGTTGAGGATGACGCGAGTCGGCCTGGACAACATCCCCACCGAGGGTGGTGCGGTACTCGCGGTCAATCACACCGGCTACCTGGATTTCGTCCAACTGGCACTGGCGGTCGGTGCGGTGGACCGCAAACTGCGGCTCATGGCCAAGGCCGAACTCGCGAACAACAGGGTGATGGCGTTCCTGATGCGTGGGTGCGGGGTCATCCCGGTCGACCGGACCGCAGGCGCGGGCGCGTACCTCGCTGCGGTGGAGCGGCTGCGCGAGGGCGAACTGGTGGGTGTATACCCGGAGGCGACCATCAGCCGGAGCTTCGAGATCAAGGAACTGAAGTCCGGTGCGGCGCGCATGGCGATCGACGCCCGGGTGCCGCTCGTGCCCGTCATCGTGTGGGGAGCCCAGCGGATAGCGACGAAGGGCAGACCGAGACAACTTGGGCGGCATCGGTTCCCGGTCACCGTCGAGGTCGGCAGGCCGATCGAGCCGCGGGAACCGGCGGAGGCCCTCACCGCGACCCTGCACACGGAGATGGACGCGATCCTGCGCCGGGTGCAGGACGGCTTCGACCATCCGGCGGGCGCGTACTGGGTGCCCCGGCGACTCGGCGGCAGCGCGCCGACCATCGAGGAGGCCACCGAGATGGACCGCCGCGAAGCCGAGGAACGGCGGGCCCGGTAACGGCCGCCCGGTGGCGCCGCAGACTCGGCAGGCAGAATGGCTGGGTGAGCCCAGACCGACCGAGCCTTGTAGCGTCCGATGTCGACGGCACCCTGATCGGGGAAGACGAGCGCATCAGTGCCCGCACCCGCGACGCCGTCGCGTCGGTGGTCGCGTCGGGAACCCCCTTCGTGCTGGCCACCGGCCGGCCCCCGCGCTGGATCCATCCCGTCGTCGAGGGCCTCGGCTACGCGCCGCTCGCCGTCTGCGCGAACGGCGCCGTCATCTACGACAGCGACAGCGACCGCGTGCTCAGCGCCGCGACCCTCGACGTCGACACCCTCACGTGGCTGTCGGAGATCGCGCTCCGCGTGCTGCCCGGCGCCGGGCTCGCGGCCGAGCGTGTCGGGGTCAGCGCCCACGACGCCGCGACACCGCAGTTCGTGAGCTCTCCCGGTTACCAGCACGCCTGGCTCAACCCCGACAACACCGAGATGTCCGAGAACGAGGTCGTCGCGGCTCCCGCGGTGAAGCTGCTGATCCGGGTGCCGGAAATGTCCAGTCAGGCGATGGTCGACGCGCTGGCTCCGCGCATCGGTCGCCGGGCGGATGTCACGTTCTCCACCGACAACGGGCTGATCGAACTGTCGGCGTCGGGAATCACGAAGGCGTCGGGTCTCGCGCTGGTGGCGGAACGGCTCGGCGTGACGGCGTCGCACATCGTGGCCTTCGGTGACATGCCCAACGACATTCCGATGCTGAACCTCGCGGGCCGGGGTGTCGCCGTCGAGAACGCGCACCCCGACGCCAAGGCCGCCGCCGACGAGGTGACGGCCACCAACTGGGACGACGGGGTCGCGAAAGTGCTCGAGCGCTGGTGGTCCTGAGACCACCAGCGCCCGAGAGGGTGAAACCCGATCAGCCGGCCGGAACCGGTGCCGGCTCGACGGGAGCGGGTGCGGGAGCCGGTTCGGGTGCCGGAGCCGGTGCCGGAGCCGGCTCTACCGGGGCCGGCGGAACCTGCGCCGGATCCGCCGGCGGTGCGACGGGGGCCGCGGCATCGACCGGGGCACCGTTCTTGTAGGCCTCCGCGTACGTGTCGTTGTAGGTCTTCAGCACCTTGGTGACGATGCCGGTGATCTCGTTGAAGATCAGAGAACCGTTCTCGAAGTCGGTGCGCAGACCGCCCGGGATCGGGTACTCGTCACTGGTCGGCAGGCCCAGTTCGCCGTTGTCGGCTCCGAGGTTCTGCCACGTCTTGAAGATCTGGCCGAGGACCGCCCACACACCGCCGTTGGGTGAGGTGAAGATGGCGCCGTTGGCGAACTGTGCGCCCGAGTTACCGGCCTTGGCCTGCAGCAGTCCGGTGAGGGCCTGGCCGAGCCGGCCGGTGTCGCCGCCTTCCGCCACCCACTTCTGGGCGACCGGCGACGGGTCGGTGAGCCGCAGCAGCTCGTTGACCAGGGCGGGGATTCCGGCGCCGAGACTGGCGCTGGCGTCCGTGCCGGGTCCGCCGGACGGCGCCGGAGCCTCACCCGCGGGTGCGTCCGAGGCCAACGAGGCGTTGCCGCCGCCGAGGCTGGCCGCCGCGATCTGCCGGATCTCGTCCATGTGTGAGTACGCCGCGTCTCCCGGGCAGGACGTGTTGCCGACGTCGCGGTGCGCGAAGATCACTGGAAGATCGACAGCCTCACCCTCCGCGTAGGGAGTGAATTCGGTGCCCTCGGAGTACATCGTCGTCTCACCGAGTGGGTCGAGTCCGGCCTTGCCGAGCTTCCAGCCCAGGAACTTGCCGACGGCGTCGAGGGTAGCCTGCGGCGGATCCTCGGACGAGAAGTCACCCATCATCGCGACTCCGGTGGTGTTCTCGTTGAACCCGCCGGCGTGCGCGCCCTGGACCGGACGGTCGAGACCGCCTGCGCGACCCTCGAAGATCTGGCCGTACTTGTCGACCAGTGCGTTGTATCCGATGTCGCACCAGCCCAGCGTCTGCGCGTGGTAGGCGTAGATCGCGCGGACGATCTCCGCCGATTCGGCCTTCGAGTAGTCGTTGGCCCCCGCGGTGTGGTGCACGGTGGCACCGCCGATGAAGTCGTCGTAGTCGGGGTCCTGGCACCGGATGGACTCGTCGGCACCCCACTGCTGGCGGCTGATGACCTTGGGGCCGCCGCTGTCGAGCGGGCTCGCGATGTCGCCGAGCGTCGCGTCGCCGGGGCCGCTGCCCGGTTCGATGAGGACGGCCGTGACGTCGTCGGCGCCGGCGCGTGCCGGCTGCTGCCGCAACGGCGTGTTGACGGCGGCGGGGGTGTAACCGAGCGGTGCGGCACCTCCGGCGGCGGGTGCCGGTGCGGGAGCGGGGGCTTCGGGTGCCGGTGCGGGAGCGGGAACTGCAGCGGGTGCACCGGCCGCAGCGGGCGTCGAGGTGGGCGTCAGGATCTGGATCGCCTTCGTCAGCCCGACGTAGACGGGTTCGGTGGCGACCTTGCCGTCCGACGCCGTCTTGTCCGTGCGCCGCGTGTCGATCATGTCGGGGGACACCCACTGTCCCCACGTTCCGTCGGCCTGCAGCGCGCGGACCTTCGACTCCGCGGACGCGAGGGTCTCGGAGGTGAGAGCCACCATGCTGAACGGGGTGTCGCGGGACAGTTCCTTGACGATCGCGCCGGGCTGCTGATCGGCCGGGGGCAGGATCGCGGGGTCGGAGACGTCGCCCGGGGCGGGGAGTTTCAGCGGGATCTGCAGGTTCGGGATCTGGATTCCGCCGGGGAGCTGCACATTGCTGGGGATGTGGAGGTACGGCGGGATCTTCAGGTTCCGCAGGTCGCCGATGTTGACGTCGGGCAGGTTCAGCCCGGTCAGTTCCTTCAGCGGAATCACGATGTCCGGGATCTGCGACAGCACGACCTGCGCGATCTCGGTGGACACTGCGGAGTTGGAGGTTTCGTTCGTGGATTTGACGTCGGAGGGTGCGCTACTGATGCCGTAGACCGCAACGGGACTTGCGACAGCCAGAGCGGCGACAGCCCCGAGGACAATCGAGGGCTTCGGTCGACGGTGCGGCAAGGGGGACTCTCCTCAGTTGTAGTTTCCTGCGAGCGACCTCGCGTGTCTGCAACTCGTGATGCTCGTGTGACTGAAGAGACTGTTGTTGCTAACTCCAACCACTCTTGCCACACTAGTCACACAGGTCCATAACGCTCAACCTTACATTGAGACTTTATCCCGAATTTCTCGGACCCGCTGAGACGAGGTGCACGCCCCGTCTCGGCGCTCGTTGTTCAGCGATGAGGAGTGCAGTGATGGCGAAGACCGAATTCGGGGTTCGTGCAGGTAGACCTGCCTGGACCCGCAGGAGGCGGTACATCGCGGGCCCTCCCACCCCGCGCGGATTCAGGGCCAAGCTTCTGCGCGCGTCGGCGCTCGGCATCGCACCCGTCCTCGTCATCGGCGCCGTCACCGGCGTCGTCGTGCAACTGCGCTCCTCCGGCCAGGACGTCCGGGAAACCGTCGCCTCCGACACGCCGTTCACGCTCTCCGGGCACGGCAACGGCCACGGCCGCGGGATGGGCCAGTGGGGCGCCTACGGATACGCGAAGGATCAGGGGTGGGCGGCCGAGCGCATCCTCGGCCACTACTACGGCGGCACCACGCTCGGGACCCTCGCCGACGCACAGATCAGCGTCCGGCTGCAGGCACGTGACGATCAGCCGCTCGACGTCTACTCGGACGCCGGCGCCGTCGTCGCCGGCAAACCCGTCGGACCGGGGGAGGCCGTCCACCTCACGCCGACCGCCGACGGCGGCGCCAACGTCGTGGTCACCCGCGGATGTGCCGGCGAGGTCCTGTGGCAGGACGCCACCGACCACCCGTGGGTGGACCCGGTCGACCTCGCCCCGGACCGTCCCGCCAACGAGCACCTCAAGCTGTGCGCCGGTGACACCCCCTACCGCGGCGCCCTCGGGGTCGCGCTCGACGGTGCCGCCGTGCGCACCGTCAACGTCCTCGACATGGACGACTACCTCCTCGGTGTCGTGCCCGCCGAGGCGAAGGCCGGCTGGGCCGACACCGGTGGGGCCGAAGCGCTTCGGGCGCAGGCCGTCGCGGCCCGCTCCTACGCCGCCGCCGAGAACCGGGAAGAGTGGGCGAAGACCTGCGACACCCAGAGCTGCCAGGTGTACGGGGGTTCTGCGAAGGAAGACCCGCGGACCACCGACGCCGTCCGTTCCACCAAGGGCATGATCCTGACGAAGGACAACAAGCCCGTCGCCGCCGAATTCTCGTCGTCCACAGGCGGATACACCGCGGGCGGCGAGTTCCCGGCCGTCGAGGACCAGGGCGACACCGTGTCACCGAACCACGACTGGACGGTGACCCTCACCGCGGGCGACATCGCGTCCGCATTCAACGTCGGAGACCTCGAATCGTTCGAGGTGGTCACCCGCAACAACTTCGGGGTCGACGGCGGGCGCGTCACCGGTGTGAAGGTGGTCGGATCGTCGGGCACGGCCGAGGCGACGGGCGCCGAGGCGCGGTCGAAGCTGAAGCTCAAGTCCGACTGGTTCACGGTCGGTGAGGGGCTCGGCGTCCCCGCGCCCCCCGCCGCTCCCGAACCCGAGTCCACCCTCGCGTCCGCGGGTGAGGACGAGGACACCGTCGGCACCACCGAGGGTTCGCCGATCGCCGAGAAGTACAAGGAACTCGGCGGCGTCAACAGCACGCTGGGAGCGCCGATCGGTCCCGAGTTGATGCTGCCGTCGGAGGCGGGGAAGTTCCGGATGTACACCAACGGAACCATCATCTGGACCAAGAAGCTGGGTGCACAGGTGATCGACGCCAGCGTGCTGCGCGAGTGGTTACCGACGGGCGGCAGTTAGGCCGGGCAGCGAGGACCGGTTCCCTCGAGCACCGCGAGCATCCCGTCGACGGACTCGCCCCAGCCGAAGTCCTCGGCCCGCCTGCGCGCCGACGCCCGGCGCGTACGCGAGGGGATCGCGAGAATGCCGCTGACCGCTTCGGCGAACGCGGGACCGCGGTCCCGGGCCAGGGCGCCGCAGCCGGGTGTGATGATCTCGGCGAGCGCCGACGACTGTGACGCGACCACCGGGGTCCCCGCCGCCAGCGACTCGAGCGCCGACAGGCAGAACGTCTCGTGCGGTCCGGGCGCCAGCGACACGTCCGCCGACGCGAACAGCGACGCCAGGCGGCCCTTGTCGCTGATGAACCCGGTGAAGTGCACGGGGAGCCCCCGGGCCCGGTACTGCAGCGCCTCGCGCCGCGGACCGTCCCCGGCGATGACCAGCCGGGCGTCGTGACCCTGCCGCCGCAACAGCCGGACGGCGTCGATGCTCCGTTCCACCTGCTTCTCCACCGACAGCCGGCCGCAGTGCAGAAGGAAACGCTGCGCCGGGTCGGCGAACGAGTCGCGCATCACCTGGTCGTGTTTGCCGGGGTGGAACATCGTCAGGTCCACACCGAGCGGCACGCGGTGCAGGTTGGGAGCCCCGATGCGGGTGAACTCCTCGCTCGCGAAGTCCGTCGTGCAGACGACGGCGTCGTAGTTGCGGGCCATCCGGCGGTTCGCGACATCGGCCCAGCCGCGGGCCACGCGGCGCGGAGCGACTTGGCCGAGCAGCCGGTCGAGGCGTTCGTGTGAGACGACCACACTGCGCACCCCGCGGGCGCGGGCCCAGCCCCCGAAACCGCGCAGTGTGAGCCGGTCGGACACCTCCAGGACGTCGGGTCGCAGACCGCTGACCACGTCGGCCACCCGCCGCGGATTGACCACGCGATAACCCCCGGTCGCGGGGATGGTGGGAGCCGACCGGGTGATCCGCAGGACCCCGCTCGGCAGCAGCTCCTCGCAGTCGCGCTGACCTGGGACGACGAGGATCACCTCGTGTCCGCGTTCGACGTAGCCCTGACCCCAGTTGTGGAGGGCAGTGCGGAGCCCACCGGACCGCGGTCCGTAGAAGTTCGCCAGCTGGACGATGCGCACCCGCTCATCAAGCGCGATCGCCGCGTCGGCGGGAACAACGAGGTCTGCAGAACCGGTGAATACAGGGAGAACTCCTCGTGCGTGCCGAGGGGGTGCTTGCCCCCCTTGGCCGCGCACGGGCGGCGGAGTCGCTTACCCTGGTTCATCGTGACCGCTGCAACCCCAGAGACAACCGCCCCTGGCCGGTACGACCTCATCGTCGTCGGCTCCGGATTTTTCGGACTGACCGTCGCCGAGCGTGCAGCAACACAGCTGGGTAAGCGTGTGCTGGTGCTCGACCGTCGTCATCACCTGGGCGGAAACGCCTATTCGGAGGCCGAGCCCGAGACCGGCATCGAGATCCACAAGTACGGTGCGCACCTGTTCCACACCTCGAACAAGAGGGTGTGGGACTACGTCACCCAGTTCACCGAATTCACGAACTACCAGCACCGGGTGTTCGCGCTGCACAAGGGGCAGGCGTACCAGTTCCCGATGGGGCTGGGCCTGGTGTCGCAGTTCTTCGGGCGCTACTTCACCCCGGACGAGGCGCGGAAGCTGATCGCCGAGCAGTCCAGCGAGATCGACTCCGCATCTGCGTCAAACCTGGAGGAGAAGGCGATCTCCCTGATCGGGCGGCCGCTGTACGAGGCGTTCGTGCGCGACTACACCGCCAAACAGTGGCAGACGGACCCCAAGAACCTGCCCGCGGGCAACATCACCCGCCTGCCGGTGCGGTACACGTTCGACAACCGCTACTTCAACGACACGTACGAGGGCCTGCCCGTCGACGGCTACACCGCGTGGCTCGAGAACATGGCGAAGGACCCGAAGATCGAGGTCCGGCTCGAGACCGACTGGTTCGACGTCCGCGACGACCTCCGCGCCGAGAGCCCCGACGCCCCCGTCGTCTACACCGGCCCCCTCGACCGCTACTTCGACTACTCCGAGGGCGAGCTGGGCTGGCGCACCCTCGACTTCGAGACCGAGGTGCTGGAGACCGGTGACTTCCAGGGAACCCCGGTCATGAACTACAACGACGCCGACGTGCCCTTCACCCGGATCCACGAGTTCCGCCACTTCCACCCGGAGCGGGACTACCCGAAGGACAAGACGGTCATCATGCGGGAGTTCTCGCGGTTCGCGGAGAGCAAGGACGAGCCGTACTACCCGATCAACACCCCAGACGACCGCGCGATGCTCGCCGCCTACCGCGACCGCGCGAAGGAGGAGATGGCGTCGAACAAGGTTCTGTTCGGTGGCCGCCTCGGCACCTACCAGTACCTGGACATGCACATGGCGATCGCCAGCGCGCTGTCGATGTTCGACAACTCCCTGCGTCCGCACTTCGAATCCGGTGCGGCCCTCGTGGGGGATGCCGAATGAGCGCCCGACATCTGCTCGAATCCGAGAAGGTCACCGAGGACGCCCCGTTACTCGGCAAGTCGCTGCTGCAGCGGGTGATCCTGCCGCGCGCCGGTGAGCCGCTCGACGTCCGCACCCTCTACCTGGAGGAGGCGAAGACCAACAGCCGCCGCGCGCATTCGCTGTCGCGCACCTCGCTGTCGGTCGGCGCCGAGGCGGAGGCGTCGTTCTGCACCTACTTCAACGCGTTCCCGGCCAGCTACTGGCGGCGGTGGAGCACCCTGAACTCGGTGGTGCTGCGTCTCGAGCTGTCGGGGCACTGCCGCATCGACGTGTACCGCTCGAAGGCCGACTCGTCGCGGATCCACGTCGAGGGCCGCGAGTTCCAGGACGGTGACGCCGCGCTGGAGTTCGAGATCGAACTCGCCCCGTTCGAGGACGGCGGCTGGATCTGGTTTGACATCACCACCGACACCGAGGTCGTCCTGGAGAGCGCCGGCTGGTACGCACCGGTCGACGCCCCCGGTGAGGCCACCGTCGCCGTCGGCATCCCCACGTTCAACCGGCCCACCGACTGCGTCAAGGCATTGACGGCGCTGGCGTCCGACGAACTCGTCATGGACGTCGTCAAGGCCGTCATCATCCCGGACCAGGGCACCCGCAAGGTCAAGGACGAACCCGGCTTCACAGAGGCCGCCGAAGCGCTCGGCGACCGGCTGGCCATCCACGACCAGGCGAATCTCGGCGGGTCCGGCGGCTACAGCCGGATCATGTACGAGGCGCTGAAGACCACCGACTGCCAGCACATCCTGTTCATGGACGACGACATCGAGATCGAGCCCGACTCGATCCTGCGCGCGCTGGCGATGTCGCGGTTCGCGAAGACGCCGATGCTCGTCGGCGGGCAGATGCTGAACCTCCAGGAGCGCAGTCACCTGCACTCGATGGGCGAGGTCGTCGACCGGTCCATCTTCATGTGGACGGCCGCCCCGAACGTCGAGTACGACCACGACTTCTCCCGCTACCCGCTCAGCGACCGCGAGAACTCGCGTCTGCTGCACCGCCGGATCGACGTCGACTACAACGGCTGGTGGATGTGCATGATCCCACGGCAGGCCGCCGAGGAACTCGGTCAGCCACTGCCGCTGTTCATCAAATGGGACGACGCCGAATACGGCCTGCGTGCCCGCGATGCCGGTTACCCGACCGTCACCATGCCCGGCGCCGCGATCTGGCACATGGCGTGGAGCGACAAGGACGACGCCATCGACTGGCAGGCGTACTTCCACCTGCGGAACCGGCTCGTCGTCGCGTCCCTGCACATGCCGGGCAACGGCCGCGGCCTCGTGATCAACACGGTCAAGGCCACGATCAAGCACCTGCTGTGCCTCGAATACTCGACCGTCGCGATCCAGAACCAGGCCATCGCCGACTTCCTGCAGGGCCCCGAGCACATCTTCGAACTGCTCCCCACCGCGCTCGGCAACGTCCACGCGATGCGCAAGGAGTACCCGGACGCGGTGGTCCTGCCGTCGTCGACGAGCCTGCCGCTGCCCTCGGGTGAGGAAGTCGGTGCGGTCGGCCTGCCCACGAACCCGCTCGCGAAGATCGTGCGCCTCGGCAAGGGCCTGATCCACAACGTCAAGCCCGCGCACGAGCAGCACCACGAGCGTCCCCAGCTCAACGTGCCCACCATCGACGCGCGGTGGTTCCTGCTGTCCCAGGTGGACGGCGTCACCGTCACCACCGCGGACGGGCGGGGAGTCGTCTACCGCAAGCGCAACCCCAAGCTGGCGCTCGCGCTGCTGAAGGAAGCGATCCGGCTGCGCCGCGAACTGGCCCAGCGGTTCCCCGAACTCAAGCGCGAGTACCAGGACGCCGTTCCTGCCCTGACCAGCAAGGAGAGGTGGGAACGTGTCTTCGGCATCAAGTGAGGTCCAGATCCTGCAGGCCGTCCAGTCGACCATCGCGAGCCGTCCCGGCGTCGTCTCGACGGCACGGGGTATGTCCCATTTCGGTGAGCACGCCCTCGGGTGGGTGGCCGTTGCCGGCATCGGCGCGGCACTCGACAAGCCTCGTCGCCGGCAATGGGCGGGAGTCGCGGTGGGTGCCGTCGGCGCCCACGCCGCGTCGATCGTGATCAAACGCATCGTCCGCCGCCCCCGGCCGAACGACCCGTCGATCCAGGTCAACGTGTCGACGCCCAGCAAATTGAGCTTCCCGTCGTCGCACGCGACGTCCACGACAGCAGCTGCCGTGCTGCTCGGCCGCCTCACCGGGCTACCCTTGCCTGCGTTGTTGGTACCGCCGATGCTGCTCTCCCGGCTCGTTCTGGGAGTGCACTACCCGACCGATGTGCTCGCCGGATCTGCCCTGGGGGCCGCCTCTGCGGTCGCGGTGCTGAAGGCCGAGCAGAAGTTTGGAGAGAAATGAGCGAGGAACCGGCCGTCGTCACCGGACCCCCGACATCCCTGGCGGCAGGCATCGTCAAGGCCGTTCGCCCGCGTCAGTGGGTCAAGAACGTCCTGGTCCTCGCAGCTCCCGTCGCCGCGGGCACGGCGACGGAATCCGACGTCCTGCTTCCCGTCGCACTCGCCTTCGTGGTGTTCTGCATGGCAGCGTCCGGCATCTACCTCGTCAACGACGCGATGGATGTCGAGGCCGACCGCGCGCACCCCACCAAGCGATTCCGCCCCATCGCGGCCGGTGTGCTGCCCGTCAACCTGGCCTACGGCATGGCGGTCGTGCTGCTCGGTGCGTCGATCGCCCTGTCGTTCCTCGCCAATTGGCAGCTGGCGGTGGTGATGGCCGTCTACATCGGCATCCAGCTCGCGTACTGCTTCGGTCTCAAACACCAGGCCGTCCTCGACATCTGCATCGTCTCGTCCGGGTTCCTGCTGCGCGCCATCGCAGGCGGTGTCGCCGCCGAGATCGCACTGTCGCAATGGTTCCTGCTGGTCATGGCATTCGGTTCGCTGTTCATGGCGGCCGGTAAGCGGTACGCCGAACTGCAGCTCGCCGAGCGCACCGGCGCGAAGATCCGCAAGTCCCTCGAGAACTACACCACGACGTACCTGCGTTTCGTCTGGACGCTCAGCGCCACCGCGGTCGTGCTCTGCTACGGACTGTGGGCGTTCCAGCAGGACGACCTGAAGGCCACCAACTGGTACGCCATCTCCATGGTGCCGTTCACCATCGCGATCCTGCGTTACGCCGTGGACGTCGACGGCGGCGAGGCGGGGGAGCCCGAGGAGATTGCGCTGGGCGACCGCGTGCTCCAACTCCTCGCGATTGCCTGGATCGGAGTGGTGGGTGTCGCTGTCTACCTCGTCTGACTTGGTAGGAGGCGCCGAGGACTCGGACGCCGCCGCGGAGCGGACCACCGAACGCCACCGGAAGGCCATCCTCTCGAGGGTGGTCTTCCTCGGGGGTGTGGCCGTCTCGGCTCTCCTGATGTTCTGGGGTGCCTGGGAACGGCGATGGATTGCCGACGACGGCCTGATCGTGCTGCGCACGGTCCGTAACCTCCTCGCAGGCAACGGTCCCGTCTTCAACTCGGGCGAGCGTGTCGAGGCCAACACCAGCACTGCGTGGACGTACATCGTCTACGCGTTCAGCTGGTTCTCCCAGGCCCGGCTCGAATACGTCGTCCTGACGATCGCGCTGATCCTGTCCACGGCGGCGATCGTGCTCGCCATGTTCGGCACCGCGCGCCTGTACCGCGGTGGGTCCTTCGCCGGCGGCGGCACGCTGTTCCTGATGCCCGCCGGTGTGCTCGTCTACATCGCGGTGCCCCCGGCCCGCGACTTCGCGACGTCGGGTCTCGAAAGCTGCCTCGTCATCTTCTGGATCGCGCTGCTCTGGCTGCTGCTGGTCCGATGGAGTCAGGCGACCACCCCGTCCACCACTTCGGTGCTCGTGCTCTCGTTCGTCGCGGGCATGGGGCCCCTCGTGCGCCCCGAACTGGCGATCCTGGGTGTGCTGTCGCTGGCCATGATCTTCCTCGCGCCCGGTCTCACCTGGGGGGTGCGTGTGGCGATGGTGTTCGTAGCCGGCATCGTTCCGGTGGGCTACCAGATCTGGCGCATGGGCTACTACGCCCTCCCGTACCCCAACACCGCGGTGTCGAAGGACGCCGGCGGCGCCAAGTGGTCGCAGGGTTTCGCCTACCTCTGGAATCTGCTCGGCCCGTACCTCCTGTGGCTGCCGCTGGTCTTCCTTTTCGCCGGCGCCGTGATCGCCTGGCGGGGCCGGGACAAGTCCATCGGAGATGGTGTTCGTCACACCGAGGGGAATCGGCTGACGCGCCTGCGCGGATGGCTGCGGACGCAGAATGCCGTCGTCGTCTTCATTCTCGCGAGCGGGCTGATCCTCGGTCTGTACTCGTTGCGCGTCGGCGGCGACTTCATGCACGGCCGCGTTCTTCTCCCCGTTCTGTTCTGTTTCATCGTTCCCGTCGCCGTAATTCCGGTGCGAATTCCGGACCGGGCCGCGTGGGGGCGTAATAGGGAATCGTCGATTTTCCTCGCAATGGCTTCGCTGTGGGTCGGCACCGTCGTGTGGGCATTTTTCGCGTCGAACACGACGGGAATGCCGGAGGGTGTCGTTATCGGACGGTCCGGAATTGTCGACGAACGCGCCTTCTACGTTCTCAACACCGGTCATGCGCACCCGATTCGCGCGGACGATTATCTGGACTACCCGCGGATGCGCGCCATGGTCCAGACCATCTCGGACACCCCCGACGGCGGCCTGCTCATCCCGTCCGCCGATTACACGTACTGGTTCGTCGTTCCTCCGCCCCTTCCGATCCCGGACGGCGGCGCAGGCCACACCGTGTACTTCCTGAACCTCGGCATGACGAGCATGAACGTCGGCCTCGACGTGCGGGTGCTGGACCAGATGGGTCTCGCCTACCCGCTTGCGGCGCACACCGAGCGGTTGGATGACGGCCGTATCGGGCACGACAAGGCCCTCTACCCCGACTGGGTCGTGGTGGACACGGGAATGATCGACAAGCACCCGTGGATGCCCGGATTCCTCGACGAGGAATGGGTGACCGAGGCGCGGGTCGCGCTCACGTGCCCCGAGACACAGGACCTGCTGACGTCGTACCGGTCCGAACTGACGTGGCCGCGATTCAAGCAGAATTTCAAGGATGCGCTGCATTTCGCAAGTTATCGATTCGAGCGAGTGCCCGCATATGAAATTCAGCGGTGCAATCTCGAGCCACCGTTCCCGGAACCGGCCAAATAGGGCGAACCGGGCGGTGCGTGTGTCACCGGGGCGTCCCGGGCAGATCTCGATGTCGGAACATCAGATCTCGTTTGTGTAACGCTGGAACTGTCGGCGACGATGTACGTCGATGATGAGTCATCGGTGACGGTGGTCTGGAAGTTCCCTGAAAAACGCTCCGTGAGCGTTTGTCAGGGAAGTTCGTGTGACATACAGTCCACCAAGCGCAGTGTGACTTGGAAGAGGTCCGCTGCCGACCCGGTTTCAACGCCCGGGCCGGCAGGTCGCCTGTTCCCCGACGGAATCCGCCGGAGCCGCCCAGTGGCGGAGTCCGCAGACGAAGAGAGTGAGCAGTATTCATGCGTTTTGCCAGACCGAGGTTGTCTCAGCGCCTCAAGCAGCGTGCGATGGCCATCGGTGCCGTCGCACTGGTACTGCCTGTGGGCGCAGGAATCGCTGGTGGAGCCGTCGCCGCAGCAGCACCGACGCACGCGGGTCCCGCCAAGACCGCGCCGGCCGGTGGCTACGAGGAACTGTGGGTTCCCTCTTCCATGGGACCGATCAAGGTCCAGGTCCAGTGGGCAGCCCGCGGCGGTAGCGCCGCGCTGTACCTGCTCGACGGACTGCGCGCCCGCAACGACCGCAACGCGTGGAGCTTCGAGACCAACGCGTTCGACCAGTACCGCAACGACAACGTGACCCTGGTCATGCCCGTCGGTGGCGAGTCCAGCTTCTACTCCGACTGGTACTCGGCGAGCAACTTCAACGGTCAGCCCGTCACGTACAAGTGGGAGACGTTCCTGACCAAGGAACTGCCCGACTTCCTCGCCAACTACGGCGTCTCGCGCACCAACAACGCCGTCCTCGGCCTGTCGATGGGTGGCAGTGCCGCCCTGACCCTCGCCGCGTACCACCGCGACCAGTTCAAGTTCGCCGGTTCGCTGTCCGGTTACCTGAACATCTCGGCTCCCGGCATGCGTGAGGCGATCCGCGTCGCGATGATCGACGCCGGCCGCTACAACGTCGACGCGATGTGGGGCCCGCCGTGGAACCCGGCGTGGCTGCGTAACGACCCGTTCGTGTTCGCCCCGCGCCTGAACGGTCTGTCGATGTTCATCTCGGCTGCCAGCGGTCTGCCCGGCGAGTTCGACCACCCGCGCGCTCCGATCGACTACTACAACACCGCGAACGGCATGGGCCTCGAGGCTCTCGCCCTGGCCAACACCCGCGCCTTCCAGGTGCGTCTGGCCACCCTCGGTGTCCCGGCCACCTTCGACTTCCCCGCCAACGGCACGCACTCGTGGCCGTACTGGGGTGCCGAGCTGTGGAAGGCCCGCGGCCAGATTCTGGACACACTGGGCGCCTGGTGATCTGACACCACTCCCGTGACGAATGCCGCCCCGCCGATCCGGCGGGGCGGCACTCGTGCGCTCCGGGGTGCCCGCGCCCCGGCCGGGTACGTGAGGGAAAACCCAGGATTCCCTTCCCCGGGAGTGCACAACGGAACGTTTTGTCAGTAAGGTGATCCCGTCGAGACGCCACCCGCGCAGCGAGCGCTGCGCGGGTGGCGTCTGTACGTGAGATTTTCACGAGAGTTATCGAGAGGTTGCCGCGGCCGCGGCGCGAGACGGATCAAGCGGAGGGAAGACGAGTTCATGCGAGTTGGGGGTTCGACGAGAACAAGCGGATGGGCCAGGCGTACCGCCGCCGCAATTGCTCTGGCGGTCGCACTGCCACTGGGCGTGACCATGGTGGGCGGCGGCGCAACGGCATCCGCAGCCTTCGACCCCGCCGCACAGGACTTCTGGGTCGATTCCGCCATGGGACCGATCAAGAGCCGCATCTGGCGTGCCGCCGACGGCAACACCAACCGGGTCGTCTACCTGCTCGACGGTCTGCGCGCGCAGGACGACCTGAGCGGCTGGGAGGTCAACACCGACGCGGGCCCGTTCCTCGCCTCGCAGAACATCAACGTCGTCCAGCCGGTCGGCGGGCAGTCCAGCTTCTACTCCGACTGGATTTCGAACTCGAACCTCAACGGCCAGAAGACGCCGTACAAGTGGGAGACGTTCCTCACTCAGGAACTGCGCGACGCACTGGCGAACCGCCTCGGGTTCCAGTCCACCCGTAACGGCGTCATCGGCCTGTCGATGGGTGGCAGCGCCGCCCTGACCCTCGCTGCCTACCACCCCGAGCAGTTCAACTACGCGGGCTCGCTGTCCGGTTACCTGAACATCTCGGCTCCCGGCATGCGTGAGGCGATCCGCATCGCGATGCTCGACGCCGGCCGCTACAACGTCGACGCGATGTGGGGCCCGCCGTGGAACCCGGCGTGGCTGCGCAACGACCCGTTCGTGTTCGCGAACAAGCTTCGCGACAACAACACCCGCCTGTGGGTGTCGGCGGCCAACGGCATCCCCGCCCCCGGCGGAGCCGCACCGACCGGATTCATGGACGTCTTCAACGCCAGCACCGGTGCGAGCCTCGAGGCACTGTCGCTGGCGAACACCCGTGCCTTCCAGGTCAAGATGGCGACCCTCGGCGCGAAGAACGTCACCTACAGCTTCCCGCCCCGCGGCATCCACACGTGGCGTTACTGGCAGCAGCAGATCCACGATCTGGCCGGCGACCTCGGCAACACGATCGGGTAGCTCGGAAGTAACAATTGCACCAGCTGTAACAGCGCGGCACTCCCACTCGTCTGTCGTTTGCGTGTAGAAAGAACCGGAACGCGAGGCCGTGCTCCGTGTTGGCCTCGACGCGCAGAGAGAGAGTGAACGTCATGCGAGTAGGCCTGTTCAAGGCAGAACGTCAGCGTTCGTCGGCCGGAAATGTTCGAAGGCGGACGCTGGCCTCGCTTGCCGCTGTGCTCGTGGTGCCGGTGGCGGTCGGGTTCGCCCAGACCGCCACCGTCTCGGCTGCGCCCGTCGCCGCACAGGCTCCGGTGGCCACGCAGGCCCCGGGCGCCGCGACGATCCATCACGTCGACTGGCTCACCGACCGTCGCGTGGCGATCTGGATCAACTCTCCGTCGATGGGTGTGCCCATCCAGGTGCAGATGCTGCTTGCACGGGACTGGAACTCGAAGCCCACCGAGAAGTTCCCGTCCGTCTACATGCTCGACGGTCTCCGCGCGCAGGACAACGAGAACGGCTGGACGCTCGAGACCGACGCCGAATCGTTCTTCGCCGACAAGAACATCAACGTCGTCCTCCCGGTCGGCGGCCAGTCCAGCTTCTACTCCGACTGGGTGGCCCAGGACAACGGTCAGAACTACCAGTGGGAGACGTTCCTCACGAAGGAACTGCCCCCGATCCTCGAAAGCGACTGGCGCACCACGCAGACACGCGGCGTCATCGGACTCTCGATGGGCGGCACGTCCGCGATGTTCCTCGCGGCTCGCAACCAGGGATTCTTCAAATTCGCCGCGTCGCTGTCGGGCATGCTCACCACCACCGCGCTCGGCATGCCGCAGGCCGTTGCGTACGCGATGAGCGACGCGGGCGGATTCGACGCGGACGCGATGTGGGGTCCCCCGACCAGCGCGGCGTGGGAGGAACACGACCCCTACCTGCTGGCCGACAAGCTCAAGGGCGTCAGCCTGTACATCTCCAGCGGTAGCGGAACCACGGGCCCGTACGACCAGCCGTCCGGAATCCCCGGCGTCAGCACCAATTACGCGGGTATGGGCCTTGAGATCCTGTCGCGGCTCACGTCCCAGACCTTCGCGACCAAGCTGAACAAGCTGGGCATCCCGGCCCAGGTCAACTACCGGCCGTCCGGCACGCACTCGTGGCCGTACTGGCAGTTCGAGCTCCACCAGCTGTGGCCGCAGCTCGCCAGCGCCGTCGACGTCGAACCCGACAAGCCGGTATGCGCCACAGGCGGTTCCATCGCCGGGGTGGCCGGCGCGAACCCGTGGATCGGCGACTGCCTCACCCCCGAGTACAGCCTCGCTGGCGGCACGGTCCAGGACTTCCGCAACGGCCGGATCTTCGCCAAGTCCGACACCGGCGCGCAGCCGGTGGCCGGCGCCATCGGCGGCGTCTACCAGGCGACCGGTGGTCCGGGTGGGCCGCTCGGCTACCCGACGACGCCCGAACTGGCCACCCCCGACGGTCGCGGTCGCTTCAACCACTTCGAGCGCGGGTCCGTGTACTGGTCGCCGCAGACCGGGGCACACGCCGTTCGCGGCGCGATCCGCGACGAGTGGGCACGTCAGGGCTGGGAAGCCGGACCGCTCGGATACCCGGTGGCCGAGGAAGTTCCCACGCCCGGCAAGGACGGCGCGGTGCAGGGCTTCGAGATCGGCGCCATGTACTTCAGTCCGGCGAACGGCACCCACCGCGTGCAGGGAATGATCATGGGCAAGTACGCCGAACTCGGTTACGAGGGCGGGTGGCTCGGATTCCCGAAGACCAGCGAGATCGCGGTCAAGGACGGCGGCCGGTTCAACCAGTTCGAGGGCGGCAACATCTACTGGAGCCCGCTGTCGGGTGCGTGGGCCGTGGAGAACGGACCGATCTTCGACGCCTGGAAGAGCGCCGGCTACGAGGGTGGCCGACTCGGCTTCCCGATCAGCGACAAATTCGCCATCCCCGGCGGAGTTCAGCAGAACTTCCAGACCGGTTACGTCACAGTGATCGACAACAAGGCCGAGATTCACTGATGGCCGGACCGCACTAGAAATCTCACGCGCAGCGGGCGGGGCCGGGTCCGGCGGACCAGGCTTCCGCCCGATCTGCGTCTGTACCCTGTCGAGAGACAACGACTTGGAAAGCAAGGACGGAAATAGATGCCGCAGCACTCACGTATCAGCACCACCTTCCGACGGGCGATCGCCGTAGGCGCGCTCGCCGTCGCAGCAAGCGGATTGTTGGTCGGGTGCGGCAGCGACGATTCCACGGCGACGTCGAACCCGTCCACCAGCGCCGCGACGTCGGCTGCGGCGTCCAGTTCCGCCGAGAGTTCGGCGTCCGCCGCGCCCAGCGCGAGCGCCTCGGCTTCGGCCTCCGCGCCGGTGACGAGCCCGGGTGAGGCGGCGACCGCGCCGCCGCAGCAGCCCGAGGAAGTTCCGGGTGATTTTCCCGGCCCCGCCGAGGTCCCGGTCAGCGCCGAAGGCCAGAAGTTCCTCGACGCGCTGAAGAGCAAGGGCATCGAGCCGGCCGCTGACGGCACCATGGCCGTGAGCACCGCCGACTTCATCTGCCAGGCCAAGGCCGAAGGCAAGAGCGACGCCGAAGCGATGGTGTTCGTCACAGCGATGGTCGGCACCGAGGCGTCGGCTGCGGGTCAGGAACTGACCCAGGAGCAGGCGACGGCCAACGCCCAGACCTACATGGATGTCGCCCACGCGACCTACTGCAAGTAGACGCCGATGTCGTTGACCGGAACGCGGAAGAAGAAGAGCAGCCTCCTGCGCAAGCTGATGGTGCTGATCGTGATCCTGCTGGTGATTCTCGTCGCAGTGATCGCGCTCTGGTATCTCCTCGCAGGGCGGCTGCCCAAGCCGATCCCGACCCCGCCCGGTCCCGAGCGTCCCAACGCCCAGCCGGCCAGCTGTCCCGACGTCCAGGTGGTGGTCGTCCCGGGCACGTGGGAGTCCAGCGCCGCCGACGACCCGTACAACCCGACGGCCAACCCGGCGTCGCTGATGCTCAACGTGTCGCGGCCGCTGCAGGAGCAGTTCGAGCCGTCGCGCGCCGACGTGTACACGGTTCCGTACGTCGCACAGTTCTCCAACCCGGTCGCCTTCCCGCCGGACGGGCAGCAGTCGTACAACAACAGCCGCGGCGCGGGCACGGCCGCCACCAACGACATCCTGATCCGTCGTCACGCCGAGTGCCCGCTGACCAGCTTCCTGCTCACCGGCTTCTCGCAGGGCGCGGTCATCGCCGGCGACGTCGCGTCGAGTATCGGCGCAGGTGACGGTCCTGTTCCGGCGGATCTCGTACTGGGTGTCGGGCTCATCGCCGACGGTCGCCGCGACCCGGCCGCCGCCACGAATATCGGGCAGCCGGTCGCCGGTGTCGGAGCCGAACTGTCGCTGGCCGGTCTGCAGATCCCGGGAATCACGATGACCGGTCCCCGCCCCGGCGGTTTCGGTGATCTCACCGACCGGGCGGTCGAGATCTGCGCCCCGTCGGACGGAATCTGCGACGCCCCGGCGCAGGCGTTGAAACCGAGCAACTGGATCGGAAGCGGTCTGCGTCTGCTCGAGTACAACAACAACCCCGTCCACGCGATGTACAACTCGTACGTCGTCGACGACTCCGGCACGACGGCCACGCAGTGGATCGCCGGATGGGCTGCCGAGAAGATCGAGGCCGCCCCGACCCCGGCACACAGTTGATTTTGTGGCGGATGGGTTCACCGTGGTCGGTGAGCCGTGAAACGTCCCAAACAGATAGGCGAGACGCGTACTGGCCGGTAGTGTGCGTTTCTCGGCACCGGTAGAGTGCTGCACTGTTGCGGCATCACCGGTGCCCGACCCCACCGATGTTCACGTCCTGAAACGCGGGCGTTTCACCACAGGAGAAGCTATTCATGAGTTCCGACGCCAGCTCGTTGCGTAAGTTCCGATTCGCAGCAGGCGGAGAGGGCAACGCGGACGAGGGCGGCGCGCGTCGGTTCGTCAAGCTTGCGCAGAAGGCCGAGGAACTCGGGTTCGACAGCTTCATGATCCCCGACCACCTGGGGAACCAGGTGGGACCGATCGCCGCTCTCGGTGCACTCGCGATCGCCACGGACAAGATCCGGCTCGGCACCGCCGTCCTGGCCAACGGCTTCCGGCACCCGGCGATCCTCGCCAAGGACGCCGCCACCATCGACGTCCTGTCGGGTGGCCGCCTCGAACTCGGCATCGGCGCCGGCTGGATGAAGGAAGAGTTCGACAAGGGCGGCATCGACTACGAGCGCCCGGGCGTCCGGATCGCCAAGCTCGAGGAAACCCTGCAGATCCTCGACGTGCTGCTGCGCGGCCAGGAGTGCAACTTCGACGGCAAGTACTACCAGATCAAGGGCCTGACCGGCAGCCCGCGACCGCGGCAGGGCCCGCGTCCCCCGATCGCCGTCGGCGGCGGCGGCCCCAAGATGCTGGCGCTCGCGGCCAAGTACGCCGACATCATCTCCGTGGCGACGCCGACCAGCAAGGAAGGCAAGCTCCTGCTCTCGGGTGTCACGCTCGAGAAGACGATGGAGCGCGTCGACCGGATCCGGGAAGCTGCCGGTGACCGGTTCGACGACATCGAACTGAACTGGACGATCACCACCATCGTCATCACCGACGACCGTGAGCAGACCGCCGAGATGGCGCTGGCCGCACTCGATCAGGGCTTCCCGCCGAACATCGAGGTCGACACCAAGCTGTCCGTCGAAGACATCCTGAGCTCGCCGTATCTCGCGATCGGAAGCTTCGAGGAGATCGCCGATCAGATACGTATGGTGCGAGAAAAGACGACAATGTCTTACGTCGGTGTGTTCCCCACACAGATGGATGCGTTCGCGCCGATCATCTCGCAACTGAAGGGCGAGTAGACGCAGCGTACCGAGGGCGGCGATGCCAATCTGTAACATATCGATGGTTTGGAATCGATGAACTTATTCGGGTGAGTGGCGTGTTACGTCGTTCCCCACGAGTTGTACAAGATCCGATTCGGCGAAGGAAGTCTGGGGCGCAGTCATGCCGGTGGCATGCCTGTGTGATCGCTTCGGAGGAGATGGAATGAACGCGAAGTTCGATGATTTTATCGACGAGAAGGGCCATATCAGGCTCGACTCGGGAAGCACGCTGGTCGACTACGTCCAGCGGCACACCCGGGAGAACTCGGACGAGCTGGCATACCGCTACATCGACTATTCGCGGGACAGAGACGGCGAAGCACAGGAGCTGACCTGGGAACAGTTCGGCCACCGCCTGCGCGCCGTCGCGGCTCGCCTCCAGCAGGTCACCAAGCCCGGCGACCGTGTCGCAGTCCTGGCGCCGCAGGGTCTCGACTACGTCATCTCCTTCTTCGCCGCCATCCACGCCGGAACGATTTCGGTGCCGCTGTTCGACCCCGACGAACCCGGCCATACCGACCGTCTGCACGCCGTCCTCAGTGACTGCACGCCTGCCGCCATCCTCACGGCCACCTCCTCCGCCGCGGGTGTTCGACAGTTCTTCCGGTCCCTCCCCGCCGCCCAGCGCCCCCGCATCATCGCCGTCGACGCCATCCCCGACAGCGTCGGCGAGTCCTGGGTGCGCCCCGAGATCGATCTCGACGACATCGCGTACCTGCAGTACACGTCCGGTTCCACCCGTGTGCCCGCCGGTGTGGAGATCACGCACCGCGCCGTCGGCACCAACGCGCTGCAGATGGTCGACTCCATCGAGCTCAACGAGAACTCGCGCGGCGTCACGTGGCTGCCGCTGTTCCACGACATGGGTCTGCTGACCGTCATCCTGCCCGCCCTGGGCGGCAAGTACATCACCATCATGAGCCCGCGCGCGTTCGTGCAGCGGCCGTACCGGTGGATCAAGGAACTGGCAGCGGTCTCCGACGGTGCGGGCACGTTCGCGGCCGCACCCAACTTCGCGTTCGAGCACGCGGCCGCCCGCGGTCTGCCGAAGAACGGTGAGAGCCTCGATCTGAGCAACGTGATCGGTCTCATCAACGGCAGCGAGCCGGTCACCACGTCGTCGATGCGCAAGTTCAACGAGGCGTTCGCGCCGTACGGCCTGCCGAAGACGGCGATCAAGCCCTCGTACGGCATGGCCGAGGCCACCCTGTTCGTGTCGTCCACCCGGCACTCGGACGAGGCCCGCGTCATCTACGTCGACCGCGACGAGCTCAACGCCGGTCGTGTCGTGAAGGTGGACCAGGACGCCGAGAACGCCATCCCGCAGGTGTCCTGCGGCTACGTCGCGCGCAGCCAGTGGGCCGCCATCGTCGACCCGGAGTCGCGGATCGAGCAGCCCGACGACCGGGTCGGAGAGATCTGGCTGCACGGCGAGAACATCGGCATCGGCTACTGGGGTCGCACCGACGAGACCGCCGAGACCTTCCAAAACAAGCTGACCAACCGGCTCGCGGAGGGCAGCCACGCGGAGGGCACGCCCGAGGACGCCAACTGGATGCGGACCGGCGACTACGGCGTCTACATCGACGGCGAGCTGTTCATCACGGGCCGCGTCAAGGACCTCGTGATCGTCGACGGCCGCAACCACTACCCGCAGGACCTCGAGTACTCGGCGCAGGAGGCGAGCACCGCGCTCCGCCCCGGCTTCGTCGCCGCGTTCGCGGTCCCGGCCAACCAGCTGCCCGCCGTCGTGTTCGAGAACACACATTCGGGTCTGAACTACGACGCGGGCGACTCCTCCGAGCAGCTCGTGATCGTCGCCGAGCGTGCACCGGGTGCGGGCAAGGCCGACCCCCAGCCGATCGCCGACACGGTGCGGGCGGCGTTGTCGAGCAGGCACGGGGTCACCGCGCGCGACATCCTGCTGGTGCCCGCGGGCTCGATTCCTCGTACGTCGAGCGGCAAGATCGCCCGCCGCGCGTGCAAGGCGAGCTACATCGAAGGCACCCTGCGCGGCGGATACACGCAGACGGCCTTCCCCGATAGCGTTTCCGAATAGTCCACTTCCTGACGGGTAGCTTGGTGAGTTGATGGCTGAAAAAGATGATGACCAGGTCGGGGCGAGCGAAGCGACGGGGAATGTCACCGGCAGCACAGGTGACATGACGGTCGCGCAGCTACGCGAGTGGCTGCGTAACTGGATTGCCGACGCAACAGGGCAACCGGTCGGTCAGATCACCGACGACCGCCCGATGGAAGAGTTCGGTCTGTCGTCTCGCGACGCAGTCGCGCTCAGTGGCGAGATCGAGGAACTGGTCGGCGTCACGCTCACCGCGACCGTCGCCTACCAGCACCCCACCATCGCGTCGCTGGCCACCCGCATCATCGAGGGCGAACCCGAGCAGCTCGACGACTCGGCCGACGCCGCGTACTACGCGTCGGCGCCGACGTCGGATGCGCACGACATCGCGATCGTGGGTCTGGCTTCCCGTTTCCCCGGTGCGGGTAAGACTCCTGCCGAGATGTGGCAGATGCTCGCGGAGGGCCGCGACGGCATCTCCGACCTGCCCGAGGGTCGCTGGGAGGAGTTCACCTCCGACCCGCAGATCAAGGCGGCCGTCGAGAAGGCCAACACGCAGGGCGGCTACCTCGACGACGTGAAGACCTTCGATGCGGAGTTCTTCGCGATGTCTCCGCTGGAGGTCGCGAACGTCGACCCGCAGCAACGCCTCGCGATGGAACTGACGTGGGAGGCACTCGAGCACGCTCGCATCCCGGCCAGCGACCTCAAGGGTGAGCAGGTCGGTGTGTTCATCGGCAGCTCGGCCAACGACTACCAGTTGCTCGCGGTCAGCGACCCCGTCCACGCGCACCCGTATGCGCTGACCGGTACGTCGACGTCCATCGTCGCCAACCGGGTTTCGTACTTCTACGACTTCCGCGGGCCGTCGATCGCCCTCGACACGGCGTGCTCGTCGTCGCTCGTCGCGGTGCACCAGGCGGTCCGCTCGCTGCGGTCCGGTGAGTCGGATCTCGCGCTCGCCGGCGGCGTCAACATGCTCGTGGCGCCCCCCGCCACGCTGGGCTTCGACCAGCTGGGTGTGATGGCCCCCGACGGCCGCATCAAGGCGTTCTCCTCCGACGCCGACGGCATGATCCGCGCCGAGGGCGGCGGTCTCGTGGTCCTCAAGCGTCTCGAGGACGCCGAGCGTGACGGCGACGAGATCCTCGCCGTCATCGCCGGCAGCGCCGTCAACCAGGACGGCCGCTCCAACGGTCTCGCGGCCCCGAACCCGGATGCGCAGGCCGACGTCCTGCGCCACGCCTACCGGGACGCGGGCATCAACCCCGCCGGCGTCGACTACATCGAGGCGCACGGCACCGGCACCATCCTCGGCGACCCCATCGAGGCCGACGCGCTCGGACGCGTCGTCGGGCGTGGACGCGCCGACGACAAGCCCGCGTTGCTCGGCTCGGCCAAGACCAACTTCGGTCACCTCGAAGCCGCCGCGGGCGCCGCGGGCCTGATCAAGGTCGTGCTGTCGATGCAGGAAGACACCCTGCCGCCGACGCTGAACTTCGCCGGACCCAACCCGTACATCGCGTTCGACAAGGCGCACCTGCAGGTCATTCCCGAGGGTGCGGCGTGGCCGCGCTACACGGGCACGGCCGTCGCCGGTGTGTCCGGCTTCGGTTTCGGTGGCACCAACGCGCACGTCGTCGTGCGCGAGTACACCGGACCTGCCGCGGATGACGCGGCCGAGATCACCGAGCCCGCTGTTCCCGCCGAGGAATCGGTGGCCGAGGCCGTCGAGCCGACGGTCGTTCTCGCCGTGTCGGGTGCGCTGCCGTCGCGTCGTCGCCGTGCCGCCGCCGATTTGGCCGACTGGCTGGAGACCGAAGAGGGCAGCACCACTCCGCTCGCCGACGTCGCGCGCTCGCTCGCCCGCCGCAACCACGGCCGCTCGCGTGCCGTCGTCCTGGCGAAGACCCGCTCCGAGGCCGTGACCGGGCTCCGCGCCATCGCCGCCGGAAAGCCGGGGCAGGGTGTGTTCTCGGCGGATTCGCCGTCGTCGAAGGGCGCCGTCTGGGTCCTGTCGGGCTTCGGTTCGCAGCACCGCAAGATGGCCAAGCAGCTCTACCTGGAGAACCCGGTCTTCGCGGCCGCCATCGACGAGGTCGACGCGCTGATCGAGGACGAGGCCGGCTACTCCATGAAGGAGAAGTTCCTCGACGACGCGATCGACTACGACGTCGAGACCTCCCAGGTCGGCATCTTCACCATCCAGATCGGTCTGGCGGCCCTGCTGCGTCACCACGGCGCCCAGCCCGAGGCCGTGGTCGGACACTCGATGGGTGAGGCTGCCGCCGCGTACATCTCGGGTGGTCTGCCGCTCGAGGACGCGGTGCGGGTGATCTGCGCCCGGTCCCGCCTCATGGGAGAGGCCGAGGCCACGCTGGAGGGCGACGACATCCGTCTGATGGCGCTCGTCGAGTACAGCGCGTCCGAGATCGAGACCGTTCTCACCGACTTCCCGCACCTCGAGGTCTGCGTGTACGCGGCGCCGACGCACACCGTGATCGGTGGCCCCGAGCCCGAGGTCAACGCCATCGTCGCGCGCGCCGAGGGCGAGGAGAAGATGGCCCGCGTCCTCAAGACGAAGGGCGCCAGCCACACCTCCCAGGTCGATCCGCTGCTGGGCGAGCTGGCCGCGGAACTGGCGGGCATCGAGCCGACCAAGTTGAAGCTGGGCGTGTACTCGTCGGTCGACCAGGACACGTACTACCGCGCCGGCCACGAGCCGATCCACCGCGAGGAGTACTGGACCAAGGGTCTGCGCCACAGCGTGTACTTCACCAACGCCGTCCGCCTCGCCGTGGGCAGCGGGCACACCACGTTCGTGGAGCTGGCGCCCAACCCGGTAGCCCTGATGTCCGTCGCCGCCACCGCGTTCGACGCCGGTCTGCACGACATGCAGCTCATCCAGACGCTCAAGCGCAAGGAGGACGAGCCGCTCGGTGTTCTCGCAGCGCTCGCGCAGCTGTACGTGCACGGGCACGCCGTCGACCTGTCGTCGCTGCTCCCCGAGGGCGACTTCGCGTCCGTTCCGCGGACCGCGTGGATCCGCAAGCCGTACTGGGTGGAGACCCGCATCGATTCCAGCGGCAACACCCGCGTCCCCGGTGCGCACGTGTCGCTGCCCGACGGCCGCCACGTGTGGGAGGTCCAGGCAGGCGCGGTCACCGACCTGCCCGCACTGGTCACCGCCGCCGCGTCGCAGGTGCTGTCGGACGTGACGCTCGCCGCGTCCGTTCTGCACGCCCACACTCCGGCGGAGGGCACGCTCACCACCACGCTCAACCCGCATCCGGGTGGCGCGTCGCTGCAGGTGCACGCGAAGAGCGGCCCGAGTTTCACGCTGCTGTTCGATGCCGCCGTCACGTCCGGTGCGGCGCTTCCCGAACCCGTCGTCGCGCCGCCGGTGCAGTCGACCTCCCCGGTGGAGGAGCTGCCCGAGGTCGTCGAGGACATCGGTGAGAAGTGGGACCCGAACGGTTCGCAGACCCTCGAGGATCGTCTGGCGCTGATCGTCGCCGAGTCCATGGGCTACGCCCCGGAAGACCTGCCCGCCGAGATCCCGCTCATCGAGCTGGGCCTCGACTCGCTGATGGCCGTCCGCATCAAGAACCGCGTCGAGTACGAGTTCGACATCCCGCAGCTGCAGCTGCAGGCGGTCCGGGACGCGAATCTGATGGAGGTCGGCAAGTACCTGCGCTACGCGGTCGAGAACCGCGAAGAGGTGCAGGCGCTGGCCGACAAGCAGAAGGCCGAGAAGGAAGCGGAGGAGGCCGCGGAGGCCGACCGTGACGCAGAGGCCGACCGTGACGCAGAGGCCGCTCGTGACTCCGAATTCGATGCGTCCCCGCTCGACGCCGAGGACACGTCCGTGGAGGCCGAGGCCGAGGCGATCCTCGCGGCCACCCCGGTGCCGGAGACGGCCGCGGCTCCCGAGGCGGCCGCCGTGGACAGCAAGGAAGCGTTCGCCGACGCGACCGGTTCCGACGTTCCGCCGCGCGACGCCGCCGAGCGCCTGACGTTCGCCACGTGGGCCGTCGTCACCGGCGAGTCCGCCAAGGGCATCTTCAACACGCTGCCGATCCTGAACGACGAGACGGCTGAGAAGCTGGCGGTGCGGTTGTCGGAACGCGCGAACGGTGAGATCACGTTCGACGACGTCCTCGACTCCACCACCATCGAGGAACTCGCCAACGTGGTGCGTGGATTCCTCGAGGATTCCGGCAAGATCGACGGGCTGGTCCGCGCGTTGCGGCCTCGCCCGGAAGGATCCGACGCCGTCCCCGTGTTCGTGTTCCACCCGGCCGGTGGTTCGACCGTCGCGTACGAGCCGCTGCTGAAGCGTCTGCCCGAGGGCACGCCGATGTACGGGTTCGAACGCACCGAGGGTCCGATCGAGGTCCGGGCGGCGGAGTACCTGCCGCTGATCCGCGAGATTCAGGGTGACGGACCGTACGTGCTGTACGGCTGGTCGCTGGGCGGTGTGCTGGCCTACGCGGTGGCGAAGCTGCTGCGTGAGTCGGGCGCGGACGTTCGCATCGTCGGCCTGATCGACACGGTCATGGCCGGTGAGAAGGTCGAGGACACCCCGGACGAGATCCGTAAGCGCTGGCAGCGGTACGCCGCGTTCGCGAAGAAGACGTACAACGTGGACTACCCGCTGCCGTACGACAAGCTCGCCGCGGCGGAGAGCGACGAAGAGCAGATCAAGATCCTGACGGAACTGCTCAAACTGAGTGGCACGAAGATTCCGGGTGGAATCATCGAGCACCAGCGCACGTCGTGGCTCGACAACCGGGCCATCCAGACCGCCGAGCTCGCGCAGTACGACGGCGACGTCGTCCTGTACATGGCCGACCGCTACCACGACGACGTGATGAACCTGGAGCCCGCGTTCAAGACCAGGAAGCCGGACGGCGGCTGGGGCGACGCGGTGAAGAACCTGGAGATCATCCACGTGGGCGGCGATCACATCCAGATCGTCGACGAGCCGTACATCGCGAAGGTCGGTGCCGACCTCACCAAGAAGCTGGCGGCGATCCAGGCCGCCGGAACCGGAGCGCATCAGTGACAACCACGACCGCAGAGAAGCTTGCCGAACTGCGCGAAAAGCTCGAAACGGCAAAGGAACCCGCGGGCGAACAGGCTATCGCCAAGCGCGCGAAGAAGGGCATTCCGAGTGCGCGCGAACGCATCGACATGCTGCTCGACCCGGGAAGTTTCATCGAGGTCGGCGGCCTGATGCGCCAGCCCGGTGATCCGGGTGCCCTGTACAGCGACGGCGTCGTCACCGGCCACGGGACCGTCGAGGGACGCCCGGTCGCGGTGTTCTCGCACGATCAGACCGTGTTCGGCGGTTCCGTCGGCGAGATGTTCGGCCGCAAGGTCGCCGCGATCATGGAGTTCGCCGCCAAGATCGGCTGCCCCTGCGTCGGCATCAACGACTCCGGTGGAGCGCGTGTGCAGGACGCGGTGACGTCGCTGGCCTGGTACGCGGAGCTCGGCCGTCGGCAGGAACCGCTGTCGGGTATGTGCCCGCAGATCTCGATGATCCTCGGCAAGTGCGCGGGCGGTGCGGTGTACGCGCCGATCAACACCGACGTCTTGGTGGCCACCGAGGAGTCGTACATGTTCGTCACCGGACCCGACGTGGTCCGGAAGATCACCGGTGAGGACGTCAGCCTCGAAGAACTCGGCGGCGCCCGGAACCAGGCCCAGTACGGCAACCTGCACCATGTGGCGGCCGACGAAAAGGCTGCGTTCGAGTGGGTGCGCAAATACCTCAGCTTCCTGCCGTCGAGTTGCATGGAGAAGCCGCCGGTGGTCAACCCGGGTCTCGAACCGGACATCACGGACTCCGACCGCGACCTCGACACGTTCATCCCGGATGCCGACAACGCCGGCTACGACATGCACGACATCCTGCTGCGGATCTTCGACGACGGTGAGTTCCACGAGATCGGTGGGCAGGTGGCGCTGAACATCATCACCGGCTTCGCCCGCGTGGACGGGCGCACGGTCGGCGTGATCGCCAACCAGCCGCTGGTCGCGGCCGGCGCGCTGGACGCCCAGGCCTCGGACAAGGCCGCGCATTTCATCCGCATCTGCGACGCCTTCGACATCCCGCTGGTATTCGCGGTCGACACGCCCGGGTTCCTCCCCGGCCTCGAACAGGAGCGGATCGGTGTCATCAAGCGTGGCGGCCGGTTCATCTTCGCGTTCGTGACGGCGACGGTCCCGAAGGTGACCGTCGTGATCCGCAAGGCGTACGGCGGCGCGTACGCCGTCATGGGCTCGAAGCAGCTGGGCGCCGACATCAACTTCGCGTGGCCGACCGCCCGCATCGCGGTGATGGGCGCGGAGGGTGCTGTCGACCTCATCGGGCGCAGGCAGATCGAGGCCGCGGGTGAGAACGCTCCCGCCGTCCGCAGGCAGCTGATCAACTTCTACAACGAGAACATCGCGACGCCGTACATCGCGGCGGAGCGTGGCTACATCGACGCCGTCATCGAGCCCGCCACCACCCGGCTCGAGATCCGCAAGGCGCTGACGATGCTGCGCGACAAGAAGGTGCAGCGCAACCCGCGCAAGCACGATCTGATGCCTCTGTAGGTGACTCATGCCGACCGCAGCTTCGGTTCGGTGTGGACGAACACCGGTGGCCGGGGGCGCGACGCCGCCAGCGTGTGTGCCGTGCGGAGATCCGCGAGCACCGTCGCCGGGTCGGCCTGGATCTGCTTCGGCAGGTGCGTCACGACGATGATGCCCTCGCGCTGCATGCGCGCCCGCCGCCTCATCGTCGCCTCGTGGAGTTCTGGCGAGAAGTGGTACTTCAGCGAGTCGATCTCCCAGGCGACGGCGACATCGTCCAGCCAGCCGTCGGGACGGGCGATCCACAGCCCGGCAGCGGACAGGACGTCCACGTTGTGCCGCATCGGCGGAAGACCGCTCATCGCATACACCTTCTGCGCGTGCACCTCGGCGACGGAATGCGCGTCGGCGCTCAGTTCACGCAGGACCGCGCGGGGCAGGCGGCTTCCGCGGTCGCTGCCGTGCGCGAGTTCACGAACGAGTTCGTCGACGGTCACGTCGCCGCGCTGGATGCCGCCGGCGAGGAGCGCCCGGCAGCTGTCGGCCTGAAGCGTGCGGCGTCCCGCGTCCAGGAGGCTGCGCGCCGGGGGAGCGAGGCGCAGGAGCCCCCGGTGGACCGGTGTGGGCATGCGCCACGTCCGCTCGACCTTCACGTATGCCCAGTCCCGTCGGTGCCGGGTGGACGGGATGAGCAGCAGCACGTCGTTCCGGGCCGCCGACGAGGTGTAGCCGAACGCGGCGAGCGCGGCGTGACCCGACAGCAGCGCGTCCGGACCGCCGTATTCGAGCGCCGCCAGATTGCGCTGCAGCGTCGTCGGCGGCCCGTTGTGCAGCAGGACCACGCCGGGAAGGATCCGCTGCCAGGGACCGCCGTCGGCGCAGCGTGAGGAGATGGTGCCCTTCGCGACACCCAGCCGTTCCGGGGTGGCCGCGCGGACCACACCGTCGCGGCTGACGGCGGCTATCGCAGAGAGATCTTCGGCCCAGGTTCCTCGTCGCATGGGTCAGAGCATGCCGCGGGCGAATCGGACCGTCGCCGGAAAGCCCACGTCGGAAATTGCCCTGTGGATGGACGGAAGGCTGTGGACAACTCCGCGGGTGGCGGAGCTGTTTCGCCGTGTCGGACCGCCCGGCGCGGCGCCCGATGTGACATTCGTTCAGTCAGACGGAACGCGTGTGACATCGGGCGACGCAAGCAGGGCAGGCACAAGAGAGCAGGCGCAAGCGGGCAGGCTTACGGGCTGCTGTACACCCGCAGGGTGCCCGGCTTCCACAGTCCGGATCGGGTGGCGGTCTCGGTGTCGACCGTGGCCGCGGTGGCGTCCGGGTAGTACCGGTCGAAGCGCTCGAGGGAGCCCCAGTCGCGGCCCCAGTCGTCCCGCATGTAGGTGGGGATGGCCGTGGCGCTGGCGAGCAGTTCGGTGAAGCCGAGGGGGCCACCGTTTTCCGGGGATTGCCAGGTGTCGGTGGAGCTGACGGCCAGCGGGCGGTCGGGGAGGATGCGGTAGTTCGGCATCTCCGCGACACCGTACTGGTGGTCGAACGGACGCTGGCACGGGAACTGCAGTCCGACGGCCCAGTCCAGCAGAACCGGCTGTGAGCTGCCGATCGTCGAGTTGAGGGTCTCGAGCTTGGGAACCCGCGGCGGGGTGAAGGCCAGCCACTGGTCGCCGGTGAGGTTGGGATCGTTCGCGACGATCCGCACGGAGTCGGCGTCGGGGGACAGTTCGCTGATCGGGACGCGCAGGTTGCGCCACGACGGTGCGGGTCCGATGTCCTTGGGCAGGTAGGTGCCCTGGGCCTGCACGGTGCCGTCGGGCTGACGCTTGCCGTATTCGAGGAGCAGTGACTGACCATAGGTGAGGGCGCCGGTCGAGTCGACCGACCAGATGCGTCCTGCGGCGGACATGACGATCAGCGGGGCGTCGTCGCTGCGCTCGGGGAGTGCGTACCAGCTGGACGACAGCGTCGCCGGTTCCTGCACGCCTTCCTGGTAGCTGCCCATGACGGGTGTGGTGCCGGGGTCGAGTCCGAACGGCAGCTTGGCGGTGCTGCCGTTGACGCCGACGTTGCCGGTGCCGCCGCTGGTTCCGGCGCTCGATCCGGTCTCGAAGCTGGGCCCGACGCTCTGGTTGTCGGTGTTGCCCATGCCCTGCTTGACCTCGACGTAGTCGGCGGTCAGGTCGGACGGCACCCCGTTGGGGGAGAAGCCGACGGGATCGGCTCCGCCGAGCGGGTCGGCGGGGTTCGCCAGCGGCTGCGCGGGATCGTTGATGGGCGTGAGGTTTCCGCCGTTGGTGTCGCCTTCGACGAGCACGTCCTCGGCGAGTCCGCACGTCTGCCCGGTGAGGGAGTCGAAGTTCGACCGTGCCAGCGAGTACGCCGGGTACTGGGAGACGGCGCCCTTGAGGAGTGAGAGGACTTCGAACAGCACCATGATGCCGGCGATGACGGTGAGCGGGGCGGCCGCAAATTTCCTGATCCGCCTGCCCTTCTCGGTGTTGGCGCGGGCAGGTGGCGCGGCGAATCCCTCACGCAGGTACTGCCAGGCGGCCAGTGCCACGGCCAGCCCGAACAGGACGAGGAAGAACGTGTTGGACTGGCGGCCGCCGATGGAGACCGTCTTGTCGAACCACGGCACGCCGTAGCTCGAGACGTACCAGTAGCCGTTGATTCCCGCGAACGTCAGGGCCAGCATGAGGAGCAAGCCGGCGAGGAAGATCGTGCGGTTGCGGCGCGACCGCAGCGCGGACGCCGACACGGCGACGGCGGTGAGTGCGGCCAGGGAGCCGGCGATGCCCGCGTACGCCCCGAAGTGGTGGGTCCACTTGGTGGGGTTGAACATCATGAAGAAGATCGTGCCGAACACGACACCGAGCAGACGCCACGACGGTCCGGTGGCGGCGCCGGGGATCCGCTTGCGGCGCAGCAGGATGAACAGCGTCGTCAGCAGGCACAGGATCATCGTCAGGAACGCGAAGCGGCGAGCCACGGAACCGTCGACGGTCGGGACGAAGAGGTAGTAGTAGCGCAGGAAGTCCTTGTACCACTCGAGGTTCGGGCCGATCAGGGTGCGGACCCGGGTGGCCTCCATCACCGCGGCGACGGTCTGGTCGGCGAACACCACCACCAGGACGATCGTGCCCGCGGCTGCGATCGGAGCCAGCAGCGGCAGCGTCCCCACCTGGCGGTGGCGCTTGACGACGATCCGGACGAGCGGACGGGCGCCGGCGAGCAGGGCGGCCACACACATCAGTCCCGTCGGGGCGGCCGCGAGCGTGAACGCGCCGATCAGGACGGCGACAGCCGCGGGGAGGAGGCGTCCGGTCGCGATGGAACGCTCGATGGAGCACCACGTGAGCAGGGCGCCGAGCGCCACGATGGGCTCGGGCCGCAGGCCGTTGTTGTAGGGCAGCCAGAACGCGAGGAAGACGAGTCCGCCGGTCCACAGCGCGACCTTGTTGCGCCGGACGGACCGGCCGAGGCGCGGAGCGACCTCCCGGCTGATCACCATCCAGCACAGGATGCCGGCGACGAGGGCGGGCAGTCGCATGAACGGGCTGGCCGTCGAGATCTTCGCCATCGCGGCCAGGACGTCGTAGTACCAGCCGAACGGCGCCTCGGGGACACCGAACCAGCGGAAGTAGTTGGCCATGTAACCGGCGTGGTCGGAGACTCGGGCCATGGTGAGGAGGTAGCCGTCGTCGGACGTGTTGGCGCCGATGAAGTGCCACAGCACCAGCGTGCCCACGACGATCGTGTCGAGTCCGGTGAACTTCCACCAGTGCGACGGAAGGAAGTTGCGGTGCCCGCGCCCGTCCGTGCCGTCGAGGCGGCCGAGAGCGACCAGGGCGACGGCCGTGGCGAGGAGGGCCACGATCATGGCGACGAGCTTGATCAGCGTGGGGCTCGACGAGAACCGGGAGTCGACGTTCATCGTGAACGACAGGCCTGCCGGCGCCGCCCCGTCGCGGAGGTCGCTGAACACGCCCACCACCTGCGGGCGGAGGTCACCGGTGAGGGAACCGGCAATCGGGTCACCGGTCGGAGTGGTCAGACCCACGAACTCGGCGGACGTCGCGTCGATGTTCGACGTGATACGGATCTCGGTGCAGGCGCCCGACTGCACCTGTTCGCGCGGCGCCGTCGCGATGGTGACGTTGCGGTCGAGCACGTCGACGGACTTGTCCGATACCCGCACGAACATCGCATTCAATGCCGCACCCTCGCCCTGTGCGGGGGCGGTGGCCAGCAGGATTCCGCCCTGCGGGGGGAGCCCGGCCACGGCGGAACACGGGATCGCGGCCGACAGATCGACCGGGACCTGCGACATCAGCGGTGCCTCGAGGTCGCCGACGACGCCGTTCTCCGGCCAGTTCACCGCTGCGGTGGTCTGCTGCACCGGCATGAACGGAGTGGCCACTGCCAGCACGAACCCGATGAGTCCGGTGACGATGGCGATCAGACGAGCGGTCCGGTACTCACTCCGCCGGTCCTGGCGAGCAGGCGGCGAAGTGGGTTCGGCGTCGGAGACGGAAGTTGTCAGAGCGTCGGGCACGGTTGTCGATGGTATGTCAGGAACCTGAGTAGGCATATTGCCGCCTACCAGAGGGTAGGGACACTTCTAGTAGTAACGCACCGGTCCGGCCGACCAGGTGCCCGACCTGGTCACCTGTTCGGATTCGACCTGCGCGGGCGTCGCCGACTCGTCGAGCGGTGTGTACCGCTCGAGCGAGCCCCAGTCGCGGTCCCAGTCGTTCGACAGGTAGGTGGCCAGCGTGCTCGCCGACAACAGCTGGTCGGTCCAGCCCAGCGGGCCGCCGCCGAACTTGTCCTGCCAGGCATTGGTGGACTCGGCGCCGATGCGGTCGGGGAGGACACGCCACTGCGGGACCTCGGCGACGCCGTAGCGGTGGTCGAAGGGCCGCTGGCAGGGGAAAGCGAGCCCGACGGCCCAGTCGAGGAGCACGGGGTCGCTGGAGCCGACGACGGTCTGCAGGGTCTGCATCGTCGGCACCCGGGGCGGTGTGACCGCCAGCCACTGGCCGGGGTCGGTGTCCGGGTCGTCCGCGACAAGTCGGACCGTGTTCGCCTCGGCGGGCAGCTGGTCGAGCGGCACGCGCAGGTTGCGCCACGACGGGGACGGTCCGATGTCGATCGGGTCGACGGTGCCGAGCGCGGTGACGGAACCGTCGGGGCCGGTGACCCCGTACTCGACCTTCAGACTCTGACCGGGGGTGACGACGCCGTCCGCGTCGACCGACCGGATGCGTCCGGCGGCCGAGATGGTGAGGATCGGGGCGTCGTCGCTGCGGTCGGGCAGCCCGTACCAGCCGGTGGTGAGGGAGGCGGGTTTCTGCTCCCCGCCCGGCTGGTAGCTGCCGAGGACCGGGGTCCGGGCGGGGTCGAGGCCGAACGGCAGCGTCACGGTGCTGCCGTTGACGCCGGCGGTGGCCTCGGTGCCGCCACCGGTGCCGGAGCTGGTGCCCGTCGTCGTCTCGTCGGTCTCGGTGTCGACGGTGTTGGCGCCGCCGGTGGCGATCTTCTCGGAGTCGGCGGTGAGGTCGTCGGCGATGCCGTTGGGGGTGAAGCCCTCCGCGGACGTCGTGCCGAACGCGCCTGCGCCGTTCGGGTCGGTGACCGGGGTGAGCGGCTGGAGGAGGGCGGCGGTGGGGTCGGTCTCGACGAGGACTTCGTCGGCGAGCGCGCACGAGTTGCCGGTCACCGACTCGATGTTGGCCTTCGCGATGGAGTAACCGGGGTACTGCGCGACAGCCCCCTTCAGCAGCGACAGCACCTCGAACAGGACGACGGCACCGGCCGCGACGGTCAGCGGCGACGGCGCCAGCATCCGGGCACGTTTACCGTTGGGCTTCTTGCCGTTCTCGTACGGTTCGCGGACGTGGTACCAGGCAGCGAGGAGCAGCGTGAGGACCGTGAGGCCCAGGAACAGCGTGGAGAAGCCCTTGCCCGCGATCATCGGCGGCTTGTCCCACCACGGAACGCCGTAGCTGGACACGTACCACCAACCGTTGGAGCTGGTGAACGCGACCGCGAGGATGAACAGGACACCTGCGGCGAACAGAGTGCGGTTCCGTTTGGAGCGAATGCTCGCGGCCCCCACCCCGACCGCGGCGAGCACCGCGACGGAGCCGGCGAGACCCGCGTACACACCGAAGTGGTGCGTCCATTTGGTGGGCGTGAACATCATCAGCAGCAGGGACGCGAACACGATGCCGAGGATGCGGCGGGACGGTCCGATCGCGGTGCCGGGCACCTTCCCCTTGCGGAGGATCAGCATCACGCAGACCACGACGCACAGCAGCATCACGAACACGCCGAATCGGCGGGCCAGCGAGCCGTCCGGCGAGATCCCCATGAGCGAATCCCAGCGCAGCCGCTCGTCGAACCAGGCCACGTTGGGGCCGAGGGCGGTGCGGACGCGCGTCGACTCGAGCACCGTCGCCAATGTCTGATCTGCGAAGACGGCCACCATCACGACGGTTCCCGCGGCGAGGATCGGCAGGATCTGGGACGCGAATCCCACCCGGTGGCCCCGCGCGATGACGATCTGCAGGATCGGCCGCGCGCCGGCGATCAGGGCGGCGATGCAGATCAGGCCCGACGGCCCGGCCGCGAGCGAGAACGCGGCGATGAGCACGGCGACGGCACCGGGGAGCAGTCGTCCGGTGGCGATGGCGCGCTCGATCGAACACCACGTGAGGAGGGCGCCGAGAGCGATGACCGGTTCGGGACGCAGCCCGTTGTCGTACGGCAACCAGAAGGCCAGGAAAACCAGTCCGCCGGTCCAGAGGGCAGTTCTGTTGCGCCGCACGGCCACACCGAGGCGGGGGATGACCTCCCGGCTGATCACCATCCAGCAGAGCAGGGCGGCGAGGAGTGTCGGCAGTCGCATCCACATGCTCGCGGTGCTCACCTTCGCCAGCGCCGCGAGGAGTTCGTACGACCATCCGAACGGCGCCTCGGGGACACCGAACCAGCGGAAGTAGTTGGCCATGTAGCCGGAATGCTCCGACACCCGCGCCATGCCGAGGAGGTAGCCGTCGTCGGAGGTGTTGGCGCCGACCACGTGCCACAGCAGCAGCGTCCCGATCACGACGGCGTCGACACCGGTGAACTTCCACCAGTGCGCGGGCAGGAAGCGGCGCGCGCGGCGACCGTCGATGCCGTCCACACGGTGCAATGCGTACAGCGACGTCAGCGTCGCGAGGACGCACACGATCATCGCCAGCAGTTTGAGCAGGGTGGGGCTGGACGAGAATCGGGAATCCGGGTGGACGTGCACGTTCAACCCTGCCGGCGCCGCACCCTGCAGGTCGGTGAACAGGCCGACCATCTGCGGGCGCTGGTCGCCCTCGACGGAACCGGCGAGCGGTTCGGCGGTGCCCGTGATCTCCGCCGACGTCCGCCGGTGGTCGGACGTGACCGACAGGGCGGTGCAGCCCTGGAGATCCGCGGCGTCCGCCGAGATCAGGGAGATGCCGCGAATCGTGACGTCGACCGTGCCGCCGGCACCGCCCTTCACTACGAGGCCGTTCTTCTCGAAGTCGGGCGCGCGATTCGGGAGGGTGGAGACGACGGTGCCGCCGTCGGGTCCGAGTTGCGTGAACACCGAGCACGGCACGGTCACCTGCATGTCCAGCGGTGTGTACGAGACCAGTGGCGCCTCGACGCTGTTCAGGGTGCCGTCCTGCGGCCAGTCGATCGACGCGGCATCCTGCTTCACCGGGAGGAACGGGGTGGCCAGCGCGAGCACGAACCCGATCAGGCCGGTGACGATCGCGATGAGCCGGGAAGTGCGGATGGTCCGAAGGTCAGGCGGCGGGGGTTGGGACGGCACAGAACGATGTTAGGCGATTGCGGCTCCGCCACCCGTGAGTACTTGTCAACGCCCGGGGGGCTGTTGCGGAATTGAGTGAGGGCGGTCCGGGTGCGGGTGTCTCGTGCCGCGGTGGGTGCCGGTGCGGGGTGGCCCCCGCCGGGTCAGGGGGTGGCCGGGAGCGGGGTGCCTCCGGTCAGGTGGGTGAGGATCTTGCCGAGGTTGTGCACGGTGGCGTGGAACGCCCATTCGCTGCGGGCGCGGTCGAGGCCGCGGCTGGTGAAGCGGCGGAATCCGAGGTTGTGTTTGGCGTGCCCGAACACGGTTTCGGCGATGGGTGAGCGTTTGCGGTAGGTGGCGATACCGGCCTCGGTGCGCAGCCGGTGGGTCATGGCCTGGATCGGATCCGCTTGCGGCGGTGGCGGTCCGGTGACCGGATCAGCGGTGGCGGCGGCCTCGAGGTGACGGGATTTGCCGGTGGCGATCAACCGGTCCGGGCCCGGCGCGGTGAGGTTCTCGCGGGAGCAGTAGCCGGCGTCGAAGAGCATCACCCCGATCAGCTCCTCCGGGCTCGTGCCGGTCGGTTCCTTCCCACGTCGGGTGGCGTCGATCAGGTGCGCGGCCGCCCCGGCCTTGTCGACCATCTCGGGGAAATAGTCGTAGTCCGCCGGGCCGGTCCCGACCCCGGTGGCCAGGATCAACCCGTCCTCGCTGGTGAAGGCCTGGCAGTTGTAGCCCTGCACCCAGCCGCCGCCGCGCAGCGGCTGCAACCGCGAGTCGGGGTCGGTGGTGTTGCGGCGCCGCTGCCCGGCGGCGGCGGCGCGCTCACCCTGTTTGCGGAGGGCGGTGTCGAGTTCGGTGCGCCGGCGCCGGACCAGGTGGTGCTCGTCGACCGGCTTCGGTGCGAACCGGGTGCCCCCGCCCCCGGCCGCGGTGCCACCCTGGAACCGCTCGATCACCGCCTGCTGGGCGGCGACCGCCTCGGCCAGACGCCGCTCGGCGGCGGCGACCTCGGCCCCGACCGGCACCCGGCCCATCACCGTCTGGCCCGCGTCGAGCCGGGCCAGATAGTCCTGTGCTTTCCCCTCCCGCTCGCACTGTTCGGCGTCCTTCTCCGCGTCGAGCTGGGCCAATGCCTCGGCGATCCGGGCCGAGCGGGTGCTGGGATCGGCCAACTCCGCCGGCACCTGTCCCGGGCCCGAATCGTCCTCGCCGTAGAGGTCGTCCTCGGCGTCATCGGTGGCGGCGTGCGCGGCCACCGCGGCGGCGGCGATCCGCGCGGCCTCGGCCTCGGCTGCCCGGCGCAGCCCGTCCTCGGTGCGGTTGGCGTCCTTCGATGCGTTCGAGGCGATCTTCACCCCGTCCAACGCGATCGTCTCGAGTCGGCCCAGACCCAACCGTGCGGCCAGGATCAGGACCTGCGTGAACAGGGCCTCGCAGGCGGTGTGGTTGTCCTTGCGGAACCGTGAGATCGTCACGTGATCGGGGGTGTCGCCGGCGCAGATCACCCGGTAGGACACCACCTCCGAGCAG